>SLHA01000080.1 GCA_007136405.1 Candidatus Latescibacterota bacterium | reverse complement strand
GCCTGCAAGCCGAATCCCTGGGCCTAGGCTCCTGCATGATCGGCTGGTTTGACGAGAAAAACCTGAAGCGGGAACTCGATCTGCCCCGCCGCGCCAAGGTCGACCTGTTCATCGCCCTGGGTTATCCCGCCACCTCACCCAAAAAGCCCCGCTCCCGCAAACCGCTGGAGGAAGTCGCGCGTTTCCATGAGCCGGGCGAAGGGGCGTAGCGTAAGGTCAGTGGCGCGGACGTCTTGCAGGCAAACGAGTCCAGGCATGACGACGATCGTCCACGTCCCTACATGCAGGTCGACGCCATAGCGGCGAACAAGCCTCTCCAGTACGGCGCCAGCGCCTCCATACGGGCGCACCCGCTCAGCGGGTGTTGCTGGTGACCGGCGATATCGATGGCGTCCGGCAACGACGAGATCGTCGTTGCCAGGCGCATGGGCAGCGAAGGCGCGTGGTGGTCGGCGGGCTGGTCGATTGATCCGCCCTGGACGTGAACAGTGCCTATGCGGTATGTTGTGAGTACTGTCGGAAGGAGTGTGCGTCACCGGTCTATCGTGCGCCTTCGGCGCCATCGCTGTCCCCATCGCAGGCGGAGATCGAATGCCCTGGAAACCAAACCAGGAGACGATTCCCGGAGAGTTTCTCGAGCCGGTACCAAAGGTGTCCAGGATCGGGGATTTCGCCTTTTTGCTGCTGGGTATCTCCTGCAT
Organism: Candidatus Latescibacterota bacterium; assembly: GCA_007136405.1. Taxonomy (GTDB): domain Bacteria; phylum Latescibacterota; class UBA2968; order UBA8231; family UBA8231; genus SLHA01. The sequence goes on along the minus strand of SLHA01000080.1, from coordinate 6,455 downwards.
GGCATTCGCCCTCCAGGAGGGTGGCGCAGCGCTGATCATTCTGCCCTTCGGTATCGCCTCTACCGCCGCAGGGATCTGGCTGCTGTTGCACAGAAACCGCATGCTGCTTCCCCCGACCATCGCTGTGAGAATCGACAGCGAACTCAAGAGCAGGCTGGGTCAGCAGGCATGTACGCCAAAGACACGCACAGCCTTTATTAGCGCCTATCTGAGCGCTGTATCCAAGCTACGCGCCATGACGCGGGATCTCTGGCTCGCTGGTTTCAGCGTGGGCCGGGGCACCTACGATACCTACGACTCTTCGGCGCATTTCAGCGCCACCGGGAGCGATGTAGCGGTGTCCGTGACGCCGACCACCGAGGAGCGGTTCACGGTTCGCGTCTCAGGCCTCACCGATACGCAACGCGACGGTGTAGTGAATATGCTCGGAGTCCATACGACGAGTGAACCGAACTTCATCCGCACGCAGCGCGACAGCGCCGAGGCTGCGCTGGAGAGCCAGGAGACGAGTGACCCGCAGGTTGAAGACTTCCATACGGGTTCGGCCGATGCCACCGCTGCCGCCATCGAGTATCTGTACACACAGGTGGTGCGACTGGAATCCGACTACGCGCTGACCGCGCAGTTGAAATGTAAGCTGGGCAGAACGCATGACCGCGATTGAGGGCTGGGACAAGGCGTTTGTCTTCGCCGTGCGCGTCAAAGGGCTGTCCGACCTGTCCTATCACCGGATATCGACACAGCGTCCGGTCGCGCCGACACCATGTGATGTTGGGCCCGGCCATGTCCCGTCAGGGCTTGCGGCCCTGTCCTTGACGCCACCACGCCATACGGACAGGTCGCGCGGCGTTATGCCGCGCCATCGGTATCTTGCCGCAGGTTCATCGCCAGTGTACGGAAGTTCCGTATGCGATGAAAGGTGGCATGGTCGGCGTCGTGCCGGTTGTCACCGTGGAGGCTCGAACGGGCAACCACCAGCAGATCGTCACCATCGATGAGGTGACTGGGGTACATGAACGACTGGGACAACCGGCCCGCCCGGGCAATGCAGCCGGCGGGAAACCAGTTCAGTCCGTCCAGACCATAGTGCAGCATCAGAAAACGCCGATCATTCCCACCGATCGCGCCGTTGTACGATCCATCGCCCCGGTGTTCGGCCGGATCGGCCCAGGCAAAAACATCCTGACCGTCCACGGCAAGATTGCCGGTCATCCAGAACAGACCGGTAACGACATCCTTGACAACACAGAACTTCACTTGTCCGCCCGGCATGGGATGGTACTGAGTGAAGGTCAGATCCAGCGTCCGGTCATCGTCATGCAGATCGAAGACCGCGCCCAGGCCGGTCGTCGCCTGCATCGGCGGTTTGACGCACATCAGCACGCGGATACGGCCGTTGACCTCGATCACATTGGGCTCGAGCATGCGGGCGCTGGGATAGGAACCGGATATGGCCGGATGCAGCAGAGCTTCCGGCAGGCCGGGGAACGGCACCACATTGGAGAGACGCCAGGAAGCACGGTCCATCGGGTTTTGCGTCAAGTCGCCGCATATCACCCGTGGACCCCGCAGTGATTTGCCCGGCTCGAGATCGTCGACGGCCCAGTAGAGCTTGCCGTCCAGCAAGACCATGCCGGTCTGACAGTTCCAGTAATGTCCTTCGGCAAGGGTCACGGGCGCAGACCAGGACAGGCCTCCATCGCCACTGCACAGGAGGTGCATATCGTCATTACGTAGAGACATGCCCTGCGTGTGGGCGAACAGATACAACCTGTTGTCGAAAACCCAGGGGATGGCCGAGTAATAGGGCAGCGTAGCGACCTGGTTCCATGATTGGCCGTCATCGCTGCTGCTCAGAACCTTGCAGGCCCAGTTCGGTCGTTGTTTGACCGGCAGCACGACGACCAACGGGCCACCCGGCAGACGCGCGATGCCGGGGCCGTCGAGTCCGCGCCCGCTGCCGGCAGGGTCACGATAGACGATAGTATGGTCCTGTGCGAGTGGCGCTGCGCTACCGGTCGGTGGGATCGATCCAGCTTCGTGCTGGTCCATCGCACGTACCTCCTGGTTGAGGAGCCTTCTGCTGGAGGAGCCGCACTCGTCGTCAGATTGTCGCGGTCTGCGACGGGCAGTTGCGGTGTTCGTTCAAACAACGCGTGCTCGCGGCTGGTTCCGGGGCTCCTGTTGTGAGCTGGCGGTGGAGGTCAAAGTGTGCCCGGCGCGTTCGTCGGTCACGGAGTCATGCTGCCGTTCCCTGAAAAGCGTACAACTTGCAGTCGTTCATCACGAAACGCAGTCGAACGGGGCGTCCGGCCAGCTGCCCGATGTCGTCGCCGTCCGTCCAGCGCGCGGGCATGGCTACCGCGTTGCCGTTCAGCGGGCGTGCGTCGGACAAGGCGTAGCCTGCGATCAGCACACCGGACTCGTCCTGGATTTCGACCTTGACCTGGCCGCCTCCACTCGTGTCCATATTGAGTAGCAGACGGTCGCCCTCCAGGATCAGCGGCGGGGTTGTCAGCTCGCCGCCGGGGTACTCGGCGTCGGCGGAGACGAAACCGTCGCGGCGCATGACGGCACGGGAGATGGCGTCTCTGGCGGTGGTGGCGGCCGGATCGAGCCCGTCCGAAGGAACCGGACCATGTTCGCTGTTGCGCCCCGCATAATACAGCCACAGCTCGTTCCCCATCGGAATCGGGTAAGCCATCTCGTGCAGCATCCGCGAGTCGAAGCGTCCCGCCGGTCCCAGACGAATGAACGGCGCGCGGCCACCGAGCCACTCGAAGCGCTTGCCGTCGGTACTGACCAGCAGGCGGATGTCGTTGGCGTTCGGCCCCAGGTTGTAGCCCGAATTGTGGACGATGCCTTCCGGCCGCCGGTCGTACCAGTGCCAGTAGCAGGTAACCAGCATGAACCAGAGTCCGTACTCGTCCGGATAACGGAACACCGTGGCGAAGTTGTAGTCCACCGGCGGCTGGTCGGGCAGGTCAACCGTGTGCGCGGCCAGATCCACCTCGTCGTGGGTCAGAACCAGGGTTTCGTTGTCCCAGTGAACCAGATCGTCGGACTCGAGACGCCGCACGGCCCGGTGTCCCCGGTACACACCCGAGCCTTTGGGCGTACTGTGCGCGGCCGGGAAAAAGAGCCGGGTGAACAACACGTACCGTCCCAATTCGACATCCCAGAGAACGTTGCTGCGTCCGTCTACCTTGGAGCTGTCGGTGATGGTCGATGTCAACACCACCCGGTGGGTCTCCGTCCAGTGGATACCGTCAGGCGAGGCGTAGAATGGGAGATAACCCTGGCCGTTGCCCTGCGAACGGTAGCGCTGCTCCGGTGGAGCGTTGGGATCGATCCAGACGTGCCCGCCCTGGACGTAGCCGGGGATGACGACGTTGTTCGCCTTGGTGCCGTAGAATTCGTGCAGGCCGAGGGCCGGCTTGGTGAAATGGACGCCGTCCTCGGACTCGGTGTACAGCACGGACTGGCCGCCTTCGATGCGGCCGTCGCCCTTGGGTTTCGGCTGACCGTCCTGGCCTTTTTTCGTCCATGGCTCGTACTGGTGGCCGAACTGATACCACAAGCGGAACGTGCCGTCCTCACGCATGACCGTGCTGTAGCCGCCGATCTTGCTGCCGGGCTTCTGTTCCCACCAAGTATCCCGCACGACATTCTGTTCACCGGTCTGGTACGGCGGGTTCATGGTCAGGCGCACGCCACGGCTGTGGGCGATCACTCGCCGGTCGGCGAACAGTTGCTTACGGGTTCCGATGTGCATGGGCTGGGTCATGGCGGGTCTTCCTTAGGACGGCGTTACAGGTTGGCGATGCGGCGACTCAGAGCGCATAGGTCGAATAACTCTGCCGGCAGGGGTTGCCCACGGCGACGTGCAGGCGACCGCGCTCCGGCTCGCTTATGAGCGAGGCGATGGTCTTGCCGGAATGATGCCGGCAGAGCGAGGTCGGATAGCCTGCATGATCGCTGAGGATCTCCTGAAGCGCAGCCACATCCAGGCTGCCGGTCCGTTGGCGCACCAGGTGGCCGAATCGTTCGTAGCGATGCACGCTTTCCTCGTAGTTGGGCAGTTCCTTGTCCGCGGGCCGCGCGTACATGGCGGTGAGAAAGTGGTTGGTGTGCACCAGCCAGTCTCCTTCGCCGGACCACGGCTGACAACCCTCGGGAGTCAGTTCCGCATCGCCGATGTTTCCCTGACCGTCGGCCAGCACATAGTTGCCGGTGGAGCAGACCGGCACGCGTTGCATCAACCGCAGGCAGTCCTGAACCGAGCCGGTCTCCAGCAACAGGCGTTTGAGCGGATAATGGGGCAGCGCCATTTTCCACGGCCTGCCTGGCAAGGCATTGGCGAAGTGCGCCACACCGTGGCTGTTCATCCCATGGTAGCCCAGCAGGCCGGGGAAGGTGAACATGAGCAGCCGCGGTCCGTTGGCCGGGCTGACTTTCAACAACACCCCCAGTTCCTCCATCTCCGGCGACATGTCCGAATTCTGTCCTGCCAGTACCCGCCCGTCGGCAGTGGCCGCCCGTGACAGCGCAAAGGCGCTGCAATCCTCCCCGACCCGGATGACCTCGGCGCGCAGTTGCAACAGCAGGGCCTCGGCAAAGGAGATGCCGGCTCCTTCGGCCAGGCCGCTGATTTCCGGCAGAAGATGGGGACAGTGGCGCTCGAACAGGGGCATGAAGGTCATGGCGTAGCGCAGGGTTTCGGGGCGGCTCCAGTGCCGCGCCGAACGGGCGCCGCGCAGGATGAGAGAGAGGAACTGCCGGATGCCGTCGGCGGCTGCCTGACCGAACTGGATGCCGATCTGACGGTGATCGCCCGCCGCTTCGATCAACGGAAAATGCGTCCTGGTCATGGCTAGCCCTCCTCCAGCAGTTGCATCATGGCGCAGTCATCTCCTTGAGCGGATCGCGGTGTAGTGGATGCCGTAATCACAGAGCTGCCGGCCCTCATCATTCACACCGGCCCGCAGAGCGCCGAGGTGCTCGCGGGAGGTGCTGCCGGCCCTCGTCCAGGCGCTGCCCGTGACGCCTTATTCCCAGACCACGCCCTTTTCCTGCACGCGCGCAAAGCGCTGAGCGAACAGATCGGAGCCGTCGTCGTTCCAGACTTCAAGCCGCAGGTCACGGATGTTGCCCTCGGCGAAACCGGTCAGGCGGGTGACATCCGGCATGGAGGGGGTGTAGACCCGCCGTCCCTGCGGCAGATGCAGCACGCACAGATGGCGCGGCAAGACGGTCGGAGGATTGGCGGCCAGACGTTGCAGGAGATTCTCGTCCACCTGGACCCCCAGACCTGGTTGACCGGGAACCGGGGAGCTGCCTTCGTCCACTTCCAGGCGCCCGCCGGTGACATCTTCGTCGTATTGATCGTCCAGGTTGACCGAGTGCGAGACATGGGGGACGACCGCGCCCAGATGCAGGGCCAGGGCCTTGCAAAGCGTCCCCCCGGTGAGTTGAATGACCGTGGACAGACCCATGTCGGCACAGGTGAAGCCCCGCCGCAGCGACACTTCGATACCGCCTTCGCCGATCATGTACAGGTCGGCACAACCATGCTGCATCTCGGGACCGCCGCCGAGCTGGGGGACGTGCATGAGTATGGGCAGAAAAGTCTTGGCGCGAAGATTCCTCCAGCCTTCCAGATCACGCCAGTTCAGGGGATCTTCCAGAAACCCCATCACCGGTGATTGCTCCAGTTGCCGGACCAGACCCAACACCGCGGTCAGGGAACGATTGTGGTTGAAGTCATAGTGTATCTGGAAACCCGCGGGCGCCACTTCCTCGGCAGCCCGGGTCTGCGCCAGCACATCATAGTGTTCGCAGGTGTGCATTTTGAAGATCCGGTATCCCTCCGCTGCCGCGCGCTGAATCTCCCGGGCAAAGTCTTCCGGAGAAGCAGGGCGGGTCCAGGCGGCCACCGGCACCCGGTCGCGCACCTTGCGGCCCATCAGCTTGTAGGCCGGCGTCTCGAGGTGCTTGCCGACCACGTCGTAGAGTGCGCCGGTCAATCCCGCGGGCAAGGCTTCATACAGTAGATCGACGGGGTTGCGGTCGATGTACGCGGCCTTCCGCGTTTCGGCCAGTTGCACGTGGCCGCGGTTGTCCCCGTAGCCCACGATACCGTTGTCGGTTTTGACGCGGAAAATCGTCTGGGTATCGATGCCGCTGAACCGGACCTTCTGGTCCGCGTTGCGGGCCGCCAGACGCGGGTTGATAGGGATGGCATCGATGTCGATTATCTTCATGACAATCTCCTGTCTCATACAGAGTAGGGGTGTGCGGGCGTATAGCCGCGGATCTCCCGCATGGAGGGCGCGGACTTCCGTCATGATCTGGAGCGGGCGGCGGCGGCGTTCGGAGCGACAGCTCAGCTGGCAGCCGGCCAAACGTCCTACCCCACAGCAAGTATCCGGCGTCACAGTCGCCCGGCAACGTTG
>SLHA01000057.1 GCA_007136405.1 Candidatus Latescibacterota bacterium | reverse complement strand
GGCGCGATGGACCGAAGGCGCGATGGACCGAAGGCGTGATACAGTGATAGAGTGCTCATGGCAGGACAGGTTGTGGTGGTCTGGTGTCCAGGTTTACGGATGTGCCCGGCAACGACGTCGCCGCGCTACCATGAGGGCACGCGTGCAGAACACGGGTGCAGAACTTGGGTGCAGAACACGGGTGCTGGCCCGGCCCACGCCGGTGGCGGCAGTTCATCAGCTCGACAGCTCCTGGAAACGGGCCATGATCGCCAGCGCCGGGTCGACCGGCACCTCGGCTCTGCGGACATCCCTGGGAATGCTGATGAACGGGGTTGGCTTGAGCTGTTTGCCGGCGAATTGTGGCAACCACTCCCGCTGGGCTTCCAGCATCTCGCCGACCATGGCGCGAATCTCCTGCAGCGAGAGCACCGCGGCGGTGAGCGGATCGAGAGCGCAGGCGTGCACCAGGTGTTCGGGATCGCCACTGATCGCGGCTTCGACCGCCAGCCGTTGCACGTTGATATTGGTGAGATTGAGGGCTGCGCACTGGGGCGGCAGGTGGCCGACCAGGGTGGGGTGCAGGCCGTTGCGATCCACGTATACCGGCCCTTCGGCGCAACAGTCAGCGGGCAGATTGGCGATCATGCCGCGGTTGATCAGGTTGCCGTTCAGCTTGAACGGCCGGCCGGTCTCCAGCGCTTCGATCACATAGGAGCCGTATTCGATGCTCCGGGCCGGAAGGCTTGTCGATTCGCCGGCCAGGATGTCCTGATCGGTGTAGCGTTCGCCCACGGAGGCGCACCACTGGTAATACGCGCCGCTTTCGCCGCCGAAGCCGGGTTCGTCGCAGTAAGCGTCCAGAGCTTGCTGATTCCTTCTGAAGTACGGCAGGTATTCCGCCAGATGGCCGGTGGATTCGGTCATGAAATAGCCGAACTGCCGCAAGACTTCGCCGCGCACCTTCTCGTTCACATAGTATTCCGGGCGTTCGAATCTTTCGCGCAGCAGCGGATACAGATCCTGGCCCTGGTGCGACAGTTTGAGAAACCAACCCATGTGGTTGATGCCGGCGCAGAGAAAGTCGATCTCGTCCTTGGGCCGCCCGACATATCCGGAGATCAGGTCCAGGGTGGTCTGCACGCCGTGGCACAGGCCAACGAAGGGGATGGGAGTGGTGCCCAGGGCCCAGCAGACCATGGCCATCGGATTCACGTAGTTGAGGAGCATGGCCTGCGGGCACGCCGCCTCCATCTCCCGGGCCAGTTCCAGGATGACCGGAATGCTCCGCTGGGCGCGGAAGATGCCGCCGGGGCCCAGGGTGTCGCCGATACACTGGTCGACTCCGTACTGGAGCGGAATGCGATAGTCATATTCGAAGCCTTGGATGCCGCCCACCTGGAAGGTGGTGATCACGTAGTCGGCATTCTGGATGGCTTCCCGGCGATCCGTAGTCAGCCACACCCTGGCCGGCAAGCCGTTCGCCTGGATTACCCGCGCGATGTAGCGCTCCACCTGTGGGGTGCGCCGGGTACTGGGTGCCATGAGCACGAATTCGGTATCCTCCAGCCCGTCGGTGACCAGGATATCGAGCATCAGGGTCTTGCAGAAGACGATGCTGCCGGCGCCGATGATGGCTACCTGTGCCATGGGGGACTCCTTTCGAGAGCGGGGCCGTGGTGCGGCGATGGCGCGCTGCGACCATGGCGCGACAAGGCGATGCTGAGATACGGTGATGGCGCGCTGTGGCGTTGGCGCGCTCCGGCGTTGAAGCGATGCAGCGGCGCTGCGGATGTGTGGCTGCCGCATGCGCCGCATGCCCCATAGCATACGTCAAGCTTCTGATCTCTGGTAGCCTGCATCAGCCCCCGGGCATGGATGCGTAGCCGGGCATGGGTCCGTTGGCCCTCCAGGCATGGGTCCGTTGATCCACCGGGCATTGGTCCGTTCGTCTTGATGATCGTACGTTTAGCCAATCGCTCAGTCGGGCAGTTGGGCAGTCGCGACCGGGCGGGTCCGATCGGGGTTGGGCCCTGGACAGGGTTGCCGCAACGAACACATTGACCGCTTACGGAGACTACGCATGGACTACACGATTCACCGGGCTGAGGAGCCCCTGGATACGCCCACCGCTGAGTGGGACGCAAATCGCTGGCGTGCCGCCGACACCCTGGACCTCGCCGTCTGGCGCTGGCCTGACTCCGGGCATCACCCCAGGACGCAGGCACGGGTACTGTGGGATGATCACGGGGTGGCGGCCATCTTCCGCGTTCAGGACCGCTGGGTGCGCGCGCTGGCCCGGAACTTCGGCGATCCGGTGAGCCAGGACAGTTGCGTGGAGTTCTTCCTGTCACCGTACTCCATGATCGCTACAGACGCGTACTTCAATTTCGAGCTCAGTTGCAACGGGACGCTGTTGCTGCGGCGCTGCTCATCCACCACAGAGCGCGGTTGGGGGCGCAGGAATCCGCTGCTCGCCGAAACCGACGCGCGTCTGGTGCGCATCGCCAGCACCCTGTCCGGCGTCGTCGACCCGGAGATCGACCAGCCGGTGACCTGGTGCGTGGAGTTCTACGCTCCCTACGAGCTGTTCGGCCGCTATTTCGTCGATCTGCCGCCGCCGGCCGCGGGCACCGAATGGAAGGGGAATCTGTACAAATGCGGCGGGGCCACCTCGCATCCACACTGGGGCACGTGGGCGCCCATCGAGCTGGATAAGCCCGCATTCCATAGCCCAACCTTCTTCCAACCTCTGCGCTTTGCCTGATCGTTTTGCCCGGCCCGATCGCTGCCAGACATGGGCGGCAGAAGGCGGGCGGAAGGCGGGCGGAAGCGGTCTTGATGAGGTGTAAAACCTTGTCATGCGCTTACGCATCGGTATACTGTAATAGCACACAGGGGTGTCCAGGTCAACGGACATCAGATTCCTATGATTGGTTGCCGGGCGCGAAAGCCCGAGGAGGTTGGTGATGAAAAAAGGAATTCTGCTTCTCATCGTCCTGTCGGTCTCCGTATGGCTCACAGCCGAAGCTCGCCATCACAACTCGGATCCTGCGGAAAGGGCCGTTGTGGAAGATCAGGGGGAGTTGCCCTGGGTGGTGGATATAGAAGAGATCACGCTGGAGAACGCCATGTTTCGCCGATCCCAGTGGACCGGACGATACCTCCAGATGACGCTGATGTCCATACCCCCTGGTGGCGAGATAGGCGGTGAGATACATCCTGACAACGATCAGTTCATCAGATTGGAGCAGGGTACCGCCCAGGTACTCATGGGCACTTCAGCAGCCGCCATAACCTTCGATCAAGTGGTAACCGATGACTGGGCGGTGTTCATACCCGCGGGTTACTGGCACAACCTGGTGAACATCGGTGAGGAAGAGGTCAAACTGTACTCGATATACAGCCCTCCCGAACACCCCAAGGGGACGGTACACGTCACGTTTGAGGAATCAGAGGCCGATCATCATCACCATTGAAGCCCGGCGATGAATCTCATTGCGCCGCTGCGCTACCTGACCGGGTAACGCGCGCCGACGACACGCGACGGAGGATCGGTGGCGGTCTACTGCCATTCAGTGCAACGCACTCAGGTGCGCGGGCGGCAGTAGACCGCCGCCACCGCCGGACCCGAAGCCGATCCTCGTGAGCCCCCTCCCGTGATGTACAACGCCAGCAGGACCTGGGGCGCTCCGTGTAATCTCAGACCAGGTCGCAGGCTTCGGGGGGCATCCAGTGCGCGTCCTTGCCCTCCCACTTGACGTTACAGCCTATGGGGTTGGTGGTGGGCGTACTCACGGGTTTGCCGGCGACTACCGCTTCAAGGGCATTTTCCAGGTCGTTGACCGTGGACTTGGCGGCCTCACGGGGGTTGTCAACGCCGCGTCCGGTGTACACGAGTTTACGATCGCGGTCGAAGACGTAAAAGTGCGGTGTGCGCAAGGCGCCGTAGGCCAGGGCGGTCTCCTGCGATTTGTCACGGCAGTACACCCAAGGGAAGTCGTGTTCTCGCATCCGTTCGACCATATGGTCGAAGTCATCATCCGCATGCGTATTCTCGCTGTTGGAGTTGATGCCGACAAAAACGACACCTCGATCCCTGAACTTCTCGGCTGTGGCGCGAGTCACCTCGTCGGAGCCGGTGACAAAGGGACAATGATTGCAGGTGAAGAAGACGACGAGGACGTCGGCGTGGTCGAAGTCTGACAGCGAGTATGTCTTGCCATCCGTGGCCGGCAGGAAAAAATCGGGCGCCTTGTCACCTATTTGAAGCGTGAAAGCCATGGTGGGCTCCTTTGATATCGGTGGAAATCAAACTGCGTTATACAATGTCAGGATCGAAGCATCATCCCAGATCCTTTGGAGGAAGGTACAGGTGTTCGGACTGAGGGCAACCTTGCCGGAAGAACCCGTGCACTCATTGGGAGCGTACCTGCGGGAAGTGATCCGGTCTGGCAGTGGAGTGTCGCCTGAAGTATGGCCTCTCGAGTATGGCCAAGGTTGGTGGTTTGAGCGGTACCCAACCTGCCTTGCTGAAGCTCTGCCGGATCCCCGTATCACTGTCTGAAGAGCGTCTCGATGAGTCCGGTTTTTAACTAGATCGACTTTGTGGAGTACTGACCATGTCGGTGTCGCGCCGCTTTATTTTGGCCGTTTTCCTGTTGGCTGCCTTGCTTTCGACTGGTACCCTGGGTTACAGCCGGCTGGAAGGATGGCCGCTGCATAGAGCCCTCTACATGTCGGTGATCACCATGAGTACCGTGGGCTTTCGGGAGGTGGGGGAGCTCTCGTCCAGTGGTGAATGGTTCACCATTGGATACATCTTTCTCAGTATCCTCTTTGCCGGCTTTGCGGCGGCTTCGATCACCGCCTTTATCGTTCAGGGAGAGCTTACCAACCTGATGAAGGGACGCCGCATGAGATCGCCGGCCAGCGGATGGCCTCACTGGTGCTGCGGCCGCACGTGGTCAACTTCCTGGATGTCCTCACCCATCGCAGTGACGGCGACCTGCGCCTGGAGGAGGTGCACCTGGCACCGAACTCCGAACTGGTCGGCAAGACCTTGCGAGAAGCCGACCTGGGTCACAAGACCCGGGCGGTGATCGTCGGCATCAGCGACCAACACGGAAGACCGCGCAGCGATCTGGAGACCGACACTTCCCTGTCAGAGATCCGTCTGCAGGCCGAGGACATCCTCATCGTCCTGGGAACCGAAAAACAGATTCGCTCGTTGTGCGGCATTGCCGGATCCTGATTCACCTCAAGCCGCCTCCCGCAACGCCCGCCGGCCGAAATACCGGTGCTCTAAGGGGATGAATGGCGCGCCGATGACGAGTGCGCTGATGAAGGTCGTAGCGCCCGGGCATCGATCCCCAACCGGACGAGCTTCTTGCGCAGGGCCACGTGGTGCATGCCGACCTGCCGTGCCGTGGCCGCCACATTTCCCTGGTTTTTCTCCAGTTGCTCCATCAGGAAGCGTATCTCGAACTGGCGGCGAGCTTCTTGAAACTGGACGGGCGTCGATCGGTCTTGCCGGAACGGACGGGCCAGAGTCTGCAGTTCCTCGGGGAGATGATCCGGAACCAGGCCAACCCCATCGCTGAGAATAACCATACGTTCGGCTACATTACGCAGCTCGCGTACATTGCCCGGCCAGACGTACCGGATGAGCGCTTCCCGTACACCCGGATGGAGCTTGAGCGATTCACTGTCCACTGTTGTGCGTCCCATCTTCACGGCTAGTTCGCGCACAAAACGGTTGAATAGGAACAGGATATCGGCTGGCCGCTCGCGCAGCGGTGGCATGTGGATGCCAAAAACGTTAACGCGATAGTAGAAATCCTCGCGCAACACGCCGGTGCGCACAAGTTGTTCCAGATTCTTGTTGGTGGCCGTCAGCAGGCGGAATTCGGCCCGTCGCAACGCCGTATCGCCCACCCGCGCGTACTGGCGCTCCTGCAGGACGCGCAACAGTTTGAGTTGCAGCGACTGGCTGATGTCGCCGATTTCGTCCAGGAAAAGGGTGCCGCCCTCCGCGGCTTCGACATAGCCCTGATGATGATGATAGGCACCCGTAAAGGCGCCCTTGACGTGGCCGAACAGCTCGCTTTCCAGCAACTGCTCTGACAGGGATGCGCAGTGGACGATGACGAAGGGGCGATCGGCGCGCCCGCTGAGCCGCTGGATGTGGCGGGCCAGAACCTCCTTACCGGTGCCGCTTTCACCGGTGATCAGCACGGTGAGTTCCGACTGCGCCACCTGGTCCGCCTGTTGCAGCATCTCCCGCATCCGCCAGTCCTGCGTCAGGAAATCCTCCGCCGATTGCCTCTGTGCGGGTAGAGTGCGCGATCGCCTGGACGTTTCGTCCATGGCCAGCCGTTGGCTGGCGCGGTTCACCGCGTGCACCAACTCGTCCGAATTGAACGGTCTGACCAGGTAATCGAAGGCCCCGCTGTGCAGCGCGGCTACTGCTTTGCGGGCCTCGTCGCTGCCCGCAACCAACACCACCAGGCGCTTCGCATCAGCTTTCAGCAGGGCCGCAAGACACTCCATGGCATTCAGGCCTGGCAGCATCTGGTCCAGCAGGACCATCTGGGCGCGGCACTGGTCTGCCATGGTCAGCGCGGTCTGGCCATCCGAAGCCAGGTACGATTCGTGGCCCTCGGCAGCAAGAACACTGACCATCAGCCGGCGCGTATCAGGATTATCCTCGACGACAAGGATGCGTAGGGGCAGTGTGTGCTGGCTGGCCACCAGGTTCTCCTCCGAGTGTCCACACCAAGTCCTGGACCGGTTACGCGGTCTCTCCCGCATTCATCCGTGGTACTTGAGGATGGGCCTGCTCCGGTCCCGGATGGTATTATCGATGCTCAAGCTATCTGAATAATGCACGGTATTTAAATAATGCAGCACCTTTGATGAACAATAAGTAAAGCTAATGACAAGTCAACAGGCAGATAGCAAAGGACAATGTACTCTACCCCGCAATCGGACGGTTGGCAGCTAGTGTCCTGTCCGGCCAATAAGCGTGCGCACCGAGAGCGTCGAGGCGCTCGGCCCACCAGGCGCGCGAGTGAGACGTATCAACGAGATACGGCGAGCAAGTGCAACGCCGTGGGCCGGAGCGCATCGGCGTTCGGATGTAACGTATTTGCCGGACAGGACACTAGAGCAAGTGGACACGGTATCAGGGATGGGGGGCGAAGCGCGCTCCGCATCTGGAGCGGCAGTATGTAAAGGT
>SLHA01000064.1 GCA_007136405.1 Candidatus Latescibacterota bacterium | reverse complement strand
CGGCGGTTGATTTCCTCGACGGGACCGGGCTGGTCGAGGAGGGCGTGGTGCCCGTCGACGAGCACCTGCAATCCGGTGCCCGGTATGTGTATGCGGCCGGTGACATCGCGGCGGTGCCGGATCCCCGGCTCGGTCGGCGGGTCCGGGTCGAGCACTGGGCGGTCGCCCAGCGCCAGGGCCAACACGCGGCCAGGATGATGCTCGGTCGCAAGGAGCCGTATTCGGAAGTCCCATTCTTCTGGACACAGCAGGGCGGCAAATCGCTCAACTACGCCGGCATTGCCAACAACATGGACCACATCGCCGTGCGCGGCGAGATCGGCGGTGAGTTCCTTGCCGGCTACTACGAGCGAGGCGAGTTGCGGGCCGTCGCCTCGCTGTGGCGCGACATCGATTTCATCGCCGCCATGCAGATTCTGGCGGCCGGCAAAAGCCTGGATCCGAAACAACTGGAAGACGAGAGCGTTGATTTGCGCGAGTTGGCCGAATGATCCGGATGTCCGATACCCGGGAGTGAAAAATGAATGAGCGAAGACCAGCGAACTGCACGCTCGCGGACAAGGAATGCGTACCGTGTCAGGGCGGCGTCCCGCCCCTTCAGGGCGATGAACTGAAAAAATACCAGGAGAAGCTGGATGCCGGCTGGGACGTGGTCGATGGCCACCATCTTGAGAAGACGTACGAGTTCTCTGATTTCAAAAGCGCGCTCGACTGGACCAACAAGGTCGGCGTGCTGGCCGAAAACGTCGGCCATCATCCCGATATCCATCTCTCGTGGGGCGAAGTGCGACTGACGGTCTGGACGCATAAGATCGACGGTCTGGCGGAGGCCGACTTCGTGTTCGCCGCCAAGGCCGACCGACTGTACGCAACGTTGTAAACCTCCACCGGCAAGGGAAGGATGTGAACACGATGCTTGCCTTCTCTGGCAAGACGGCGCTGATCACCGGTGGAGCAAAACGTATCGGCCGGGCCATAACCGTCGCTCTGGCCGCCGCAGGGGCGAACGCCGTGATTCACTACCGTAGCTCGGCTGACGAGGCGGAGGCCACCGCCGAATGCGTGCGCGCACTGGGCCCCAAGGCGTGGACTGTTCCGGCGGACCTTGCCGATCCGACTGATACGGCCACCCTGTTTGACCGGGCAACCGATGCGGCCGGGCCGATCGATCTGCTGGTCAACAACGCCGCCATATTCGAGCCGAGTACCCTGACCGATTTCCGGACGGACGACCTGTTGCGGAACATGCAGGTCAACGCGCTCGCCCCCCATCAACTGGCACGGGCGTTCGTGGCCCAGCGCCGTGACGGAGCGATCGTCAACTTTCTCGACACCCGGGTGGTTGACTATGACCGCGGGCATGTGGCGTATCACCTGAGCAAGCGGATGCTCTTGTCATTGACGCGGATGATGGCGCTCGAATTCGCCCCGAATGTGCGGGTGAACGCGGTTGCACCCGGACTGATACTTCCGCCTCCGGGCAAAGATGAATCCTACCTGGAGCGACTCGCCACGTCGAACCCGCTGAATAGAGTGGGCTCACTGAGCCAGGTGACCGACACCGTCCTCTTCCTGCTGGGAAACGAGTTCGTCACCGGGCAGGTTGTTTTCGTCGACGGCGGACAGCATATGAATGGGCGAATGTATGAATGAGCCCGTGCTGGATCGCATCCATATCGGCGGCCACACAGACAGCTGCATCATCGGGGCGGACGACTGGTAGCGGTAAAAAGCGGATTCACTCCTCCAGTGCTGCTAGCTCCTCCCAGCGCGCGTAAGCGGACTCAAGCTCGGTTTCCGCTGCGGACAGCCGTGCCTGCGTTGCCGTGATGACCGCCTTGTCGCCGGTCTGGTAGAACACCGGATCCGCCAGCAGGGTCCGCAGCGCGCTCAGTTCCTTCTCCAACTCTTCGATCCGCTCCGGTAGCGCTTCCAGTTCGCGCCGCTCGTTAAAGCTGAGTTTGCGCGGTCGCCGCTGGCGACGCGGCTCGTCAGCCGCTTGCCTGCTTCCACCTTTACCCGCCTGCCCTTGCTGTTCCGCTGCGTCGGCGCTCCATGCCGTGCCGGCGGAATCGGCTCTGCCCGGCTTCAGACGACCGCTGAGCCTTGTCGGTGCTGTCATGCTGGCCTGCGTCTCGCGGACCCGCTGCTGGTGATACTCGCTGTAACCGCCCGTATATTCCTGCACTCCGCCGCGGCCGTCCAGTACCAGTAGCGCGGTCACCACGTTGTCCAGGAAGGTCCGGTCATGGCTGACCAGCAGCAACGTACCGCTGTACTGCATCAGGCGCTCTTCCAGCAGCTCCAGCGTCTCTACGTCCAGGTCATTGGTAGGCTCATCCAGTACCATCAGGTTGGCCGGACGCGAGAAGGTGCGCGCCAGCAGCAGACGGTTGCGCTCACCGCCGGACAGCACCGATACCGGCGTCCGGGCGCGGTCAGGGGTGAACAGGAAGTCCTGCAGGTACCCGTACACGTGCTTGCGGCGCCCGTCGATATTGAGATACTCTTGCCCGCCGGCGATACTCTCGGCCACTGTGGACCGCGGATCCAGTTGCTCGCGGAGCTGGTCGAAGTGGACCACGTGCAGGCGCGTGCCGTGCCGGATGCTACCGCTGTCCGGCTTGAGCTGGCCCAGCAGCAGGCGCAGCAGCGTGGTTTTGCCGGAGCCGTTGGCCCCCACGACACCGAGCCGGTCCCCGCGGGCGATCAGCGTGGAGAAGCCCTGGATCACCGGTACGTCATCATACGCGAAGGAGACGTTCCGGGCCTCGATCACCAGATCGCCGGAGCGTTCCGCCTCCTGAATGGCGATCCCGGCCGTACCCTGACGCGAACGTCGCTGGCGCCGCTGCTGTCGCATGGCCTGCAGGGTGCGCACGCGACCTTCGTTGCGCGTGCGTCGTGCCATGATACCCTGGCGAATCCACGCTTCTTCCGCGGCCAGCTTGTCATCGAATGCGTTAGCAGCCTGTTCTTCGGCCTGAAGCCGTTGGTCGCGGCGTTGAAGAAACTTGCCGTAATCGCCGCTGTACGAGTAGATGGCACCGCGGTCGATCTCCACGATCCGGCGCGCCAGACGCTGCAGGAACATGCGGTCGTGGGTGACGAACACCAGAGCACCGCGCCAGCGCTCCAGCAACTCCTCCATCCAGACGATGGCGTCGATGTCCAGGTGGTTGGTGGGCTCGTCCAGCAGCAGCACGTCGGGGTCCGCCACCAGGGCCCGCGCCAGCAGCACGCGCCGCACCATGCCGCCGGACAGCGTGCTCACGCACTGCTCGCCATCCAGCAGCATGCGCGACAGGATGGAATCCACGCGCTGATGCGGCGGCGGGCCATCCGGCAGCCGCGCCGGCAGGCCGGCGGCCACAACCTGCCGGATGGTGCCGTTCAGTTCCGGCGGGCTTTCCTGCGGCAGGCGGGCAGTGCGCAGGTCGCGCTGCCGTGCCACGGTTCCGGCCTGCGGTTGCAGCTCGCCGTTGATCAGCAGCATGAGGGAAGATTTACCGGCGCCGTTGCGGCCCACCAGACCGACGCGTTCGCCGGCCTCCAGGTGCAGCGTGGCATTGTCAAGCACGGGCGGGCCGCCGAAGTGAAGCGTGATGTCCTGCAGGCTCACCAGCGCCATGTACGCTCCTTGGACGATAGATCAGCGTGGTAGCAACTTGGAAGACCGAAGGTTACCGGTCTGGATGCGTTGGGTGCTGCCGAAGTCCATGGGTGCGGTCATGCTGCCTCCGTGCGTAGTGTGCGAAAAGTTGGTCCGCTGGCATCCAGCAGGCGTCTGACGGAGCAGTCCAGATGCACTACGACCATGGTGGAAGACGATGCATACACCCAGGTGACAAAGCTACCGTTCTTCTCCGCCCTCGTCCCACCAGTTGGGATAGAACTCCACACCTCGCCAGCGGTTTTCGAGCAGGGCTCTGTGGGTGGTTTCGGCGCTGACCCATTCGTCGATGCGGGTCAGTCCATGGGCGCGCCAGTCGGCAAAGAAACGGTTGATATCCTGCGGATCCTTGATTCCGTGGAGCATGGCGTTGTTTTTCAACCGCACCCACCGGAGGGAGAGACGGGCCCGGTCGACCCGCATCGCGCCGATGGGATCGCCGCAGACCGCTTGTGCGGCGCTTGCGAGTATTTCGTCATAGATGCCGAGCATGGCCTCGCTCAGGTGCGGCCCGTTGCATGGGTCGTTGAATCCGACGTGGATGTCGTCCGCCTCCACCTTGGCCGTCAACACGTCGATGTATTCGCGGATATGTGGCGCCGCCGGACCGTAGTAATGGTCGGTGAACTCGGTCATATGCTGCTGGTAGTCGCAGTCGGCGTTCCACAACAGCTTGCCGATCAGATAGGCCCGCAACTCGTTCAGATCCGTACTGCCGCCCAGAGCACCGCAGGCCTGTTCGAACACGCCTTTGACGTTGTTACGGACAAAGGCCTGCATATTGGGCTGCAGCACGTTCCAGTTGGGATGCGGTGCCGGATAGTGGGCAAAACACGTGGTGTAATCCCAGATATACACCCGATCGCACACCTTACCCCAATCCTCCAAATCCCGGATGAAGCTCGAGGTAGAGCCATCGGGGCGCCGTACCTGGCGAGAGGCGTCGTCGCAGCTTTCCAGGGGATGGGCAAAACAGGCTTCGATCGAGCACAGACGGACGCACACATTGTGCCGTGGACGAATGTTTCTGGGCGCCGGCCGGCTGTACTGATAGGCAAGAGTATCGATGATAGCCTGCGGAAACTCCGCCTCGATGGCTTCCGCCACCTGGTTGACGAACCAGATCAGGCTGCCGGCGCCACTGCCTTCTTCTTCGTCGATGGCTCGACAGTCAGGGCAGGCGCAGTTGTTGTACCAGTCATTCTGCGAAACCGAGATCAGGCGTTTGGTCGGATTCTCGCGCAGGGCCCGGGAAACAGTGTCGATGGTGATCTTCCGTACATCCGGGTTTGTCAGGCACAGCTGAGTGCGTTCCTGCAGACGTCTGCCTTCGACCATGGAAAAGTATTCGGGATGGGTATCGAACCATTCGTCAGGATTCAGGATGCGGTTGAAGGTGTGGACGAACCAGGTGTAGGCCATGTGGCCGCCGAACCGCTCCTTGATGGGGATCGGTCCGTTGATCCGGTTCTTGACCGCGAAACGGGGATTCCGGGTGAAGTCCGCGTAGTTGTGATGCCGGTATTCCAGGACGGGGATCTGGGTCTCGTCCAGGGCTGGGATGTCCAGGGCGCGAACCGAGGGTATGTTCTCGCACGTGGGGGTGAAGAACCGGCAGCCCAGTTTTTCCAGCAGTTCATATACCCCGTAGATGACCCCGCGGCGTCCGCCCACGATGGCGAGACTGTCATCGACGGTGCGCAGGGTGAAACCGTCGTCTCCCAGGTTGACGTCCGGATTCACGCCCAACCGTGACGCGGCGCCGCCGATGGCGATCGCCGGTCCGGGAGTGGTTTCGTCCCCGACGGGCACGCTGGCCGAGAGCATGAGCTCGAGGTAGTTTCTCAGCTCACCAGCGGCGTAGCGCTCCTGCTCCGTGTCCTCCGCTGATGTGACGATGGTTATACCGGGCTGCCCGTCTCTGGCTATCGTCAACTTGTCCGTCATGCTGACCTCCGTGTGGGCTGGTTGCGTCCGCCAGGCGGATGCTGCCGCCCATGGAGCGCCGTTGTTTCCTCCGCATTCGGTAGACTATAGTTTAAACCATCCAGGCATTTCGTCCATGGCGGCATACCGTGCCGATGAGGCATGGTCCTGGTGCTTTTGTGCGGGTATATGGCGGTATTCCGGTTTGTCGGTCCGCAGGCCGCAGGTGCCGTCCAAGCCCATGCCTCAGTCCCTGGCGGCGGATTCAGGAGGCGCGGTATTCCCGTGACCATTCCGGATCGCTGGCGGTGTGCAGAAAACGCAACCAGCGCTGCAGAAACCGCGCGTCAAGGCCGATGCGCCGCGTGTCGCGCGCGGTGCGAGCGACATCGTAGGCTACCCGTTGCAGGACGAACCTGCCGTCCGTTTCCACCACGAAGGCAGCCCTGGAATCGCCGTCGCGCGGCTGGCCGACGGAGGGGATGACGATGTAGCGGACCCCGTTGACGATGCGGTCGAGGGCACGGTGCATGTGGCCGCAGGCAACCGTCGAATGCCGTACCTGGGTCAGATGCCCGGCCAGAACTGCGTCCGGCATGGCCGGGTGCAAGTACCCGGCGCCGGGCGGACGATGCACCAGCCAGGCGTTTCCCGCCGCCAGCGGGATACAGCAATGCGCGGGCTGGTTGCCCAACCAGGCGCGCTGCGCCGCGTCGAGCCGGTCGAACGTCCAGGCATCCCAGCTACACGGTGCCCGGCGGGGGGACGACGGGTTCGATACGGCCAGCACGGTGTCATCATGGTTGCCGCGGATCACCACCATCGGGCCAAGCGAACGCAGCCTGTCGACGCACTCCGAAGGATGTGGGCCGCATCCGACGATGTCGCCCAGGAATACGGCTTCGTCGAAGCTGCCGGCCGCGGCAAGCACCGCTTCCAGCGCCGGCAGGTTGGCGTGCACATCGGCAAACCAGAGTCGTTTCATGCTCTGTTCACCCCGTTATCCAGTAATCAACGTTGCATGGCCTGTAAGAGGGGGCATATTCATGCATTGAACGAAGCGTAGGGAGGGCCGGACGCCGAGTCAACGGGCGCCCGGGCGCCCGCGTAGACGTACGAAACACCAGAATAGGGAGCGGCTTATGCATCAAGACCCGTTGCATCATAGTGGTAGGCGCCTGCGAGACTACGAGGAAGCGATACACGCCATCGGACATGGCGACTTCGGCGTCGAGGTCAAGGTCCATCACGACGATGATCCCGAGGTCGTACGCCTGGGTCTGGCCCTGCGCGATATGGCGAGATCGCTCGATCGAACCTTCCGCGAGACCCGCGAGCTGTCCCGGATCACGGCGCAGGTGAATGCCGGGCTACTCCTGGATGATGCCCTCGAGTATGTCTACGGAGCTTTTCGGGAGCTCATTCCCTATGACCGTATCGGCCTCTCGCTCATCGACCGGACCGGCCGGCATGTCGAGGCCCGGTGGGCCCGGAGCGAGGCTGCCGAGATGCAGATCACCCGTGGCTACTCGGCAGCGCTTGCCGGCAGCAGCCTGGAGGACATTCTTCGGACCGGAAAACCGCGGATCCTGAACGACCTGCCTGAGTACCTCGACCAGCACCCGGACTCGGACTCTACGCGCCTCATCGTCGCGGAGGGGATGCGTTCCTCGCTTACCTGTCCTCTCGTCGTCAAGGGGCGCCCGGTGGGGTTCCTGTTCTTTTCCAGTCAGCAGGCCGGCACGTATGCCGGGGTGCACGCCGATCTCTTCATGAAGCTGGCCTCGTCTCTTTCGGTCATCGTCGACAAAAGCCGCCTCTACCAGGAGCTGGTCGAACTCGATGGGCTCAAGAACCGGTTTCTGGGAATGGCGGCCCATGATCTCAGGAATCCGCTTGCCTCTATCCTCTCTCTCCTTCAGTTGCTGCGTAAGGGACGCTTCGGGGCCGTTGCTGACAAGCAGGCTGAGGTGCTGGACCGCCTGCGCGAACGGTCGCTGACCATGCTCGACCTCATCGAGCAACTACTCGACGTGAACGTGATCGAGACGGGACACCTGAATCTCGACACGGTTCAACTGGATGCGGTGACTCACCTCCGGCGGGAACTCGATGATCTGCAGCCCATGGCTGCGGACAAGGGAATAGAGCTCGTGCTCGAGGCTCCCGGGAACTCCCACCCGTTTGTGCACGCCGATCCCCACAGACTGGGTCAGGTCGTGACGAACCTGGTCACCAACGCCATCAAATTCTCCTGCCCGGGTACGCAGGTGACCTGCCGCGTCCAGGCGCAGGGCGCGGAGACGTGCATCTCCGTCGAGGACCAGGGTCAGGGCATACCGGCCGCTGAGGTGGAGACTCTCTTCACCGAGTTCGCGCGAACGAGCGTACGGCCTACAGGCGGTGAACGGAGCACGGGACTCGGCCTGGCCATAGTGCGCCGTATCGTCGAGGCTCACGGTGGCCGGGTGGAGGTGGACAGCGAGGTGGGACGAGGATCGATCTTCCGGGTCCGGCTGCCTGCGGCACCATTGGCCTGAGGCAGTCGGTCGAGTACAGGCAACGGGTCAAGTATCTTCATCGCGTCATACGTGGCGCTGGCTGCGAACGTACCGGGTGTAAGCTGAACCTGGTAGCCTGGAAAAGGGAACGGAACGATGGCCTCTCTGAACTGTCCTCCGTCCAACCATGTGAGCGTACTCGACGGGCAGGGCTGGGTTGGTCTCGTAGACCACCTGGGCGACGAAATCGTCATCGTCAACGCTGCCCGGGTGTCCTTCGGAAAGATCAAGCAGCGCATGGACGCGAGCGACGTGCAACTCCTCCACTATCTGCTGGAGAACAAGCACACCAGCCCCATGGAACACCTGGTGTTCACCTTCAGCGTTCACTGTCCGCTGTTCGTGCGGTCACAGTGGCATCGGCACCGCACCTGGTCGTACAACGAGATCTCGCGTCGCTACACGGAGATCGACCTGGAGTTCTACCTGCCGGTTCGTCTGCGGCGCCAGGCGGACAACAACCGTCAGGCCTCCGTCGATGATCCTGCATTCGACGGTACGGAGATCGTCGCGGCCATGCGCGGCCACCACGAACGCTCGCTCGAGCTGTACAACGAGTTGCTTGCCAGGGGGGTATGCCGCGAGCAGGCCCGTGGCGTGCTGCCGCAGAACATGATGACTACGTTCTGGGCGACCGTCGACCTCAATAACCTGCTGCATTTTCTCGAGCTGCGGGACAGCGAACACGCCCAGTGGGAGATCCGCCAGTACGCGGTGGCCATCAAGAAGCTGGTCAAACCGCTGATCCCCAACGTCGCGGCTTATTTCGCCGCCCGGGGACAAGACTGGGGGTGAGGCGATAGCAGCGCAACGGCGTGGTGCGCCGGCCGATGGCCGGATCAGCCGCGGGCCAGCGGCTCAATCACATCGCGCATCGCGCGCCCGCGGCTCAATCGTCGCGCGCCATACCCCGGAGGACGGCATTCAGAATGCCGCCGTTGCGGTAGTATTCTATCTCCACGGGGGTGTCGATACGGCAGATCGTGGTGAACCGGGTCCGCTCTCCGGCGTTGTGTGCCACGACCTCCATGGCCTGACCCGGTTGCAGGGCGTCGTTCAGGTCCGGGAAATCGAACTGTTCCTCGCCGCTGAGATGGAGCGAATTGCGGTCTGTGCCCGCGGCGAACTGCAGAGGCAGGATGCCCATGCCGATCAGATTGGACCGGTGGATGCGCTCATAGCTTTCCGCGATGACCGCCCGCACCCCCTGCAGGAACGGTCCCTTGGCGGCCCAGTCACGGCTGGATCCGGTGCCGTATTCCTTGCCGGCCAGGATGATCACCGGTACTTCCTCTTGGGCATACTCCATCGCGGCATCGTAGATGGTCATCTGCCGGCCGTCCGGCCAATGCCGGGTCCAGCCGCCTTCTACGCCGGGAACCAGCTCGTTACGGATGCGAATGTTGGCAAAGGTGCCGCGTACCATCACCTCGTGGTTGCCGCGGCGCGAGCCGTAGCTGTTCCAGTCCCGCGGTTCCACGCCGTGAATGGCCAGATATCGTGCCGCCGGGCTGTCCGGAGCGATGCTGCCGGCCGGCGAGATATGATCCGTAGTGACGCTGTCACCCAGTCGCGCCAGCACGCGTGCGCCGCTGATGGGTTGGATCGGCTTCTCCCCGGACGTGATTCCGGCGAAAAAAGACGGCTGACGGATGTAGGTACTGGAGTCGTCCCAGGCGTAGCGGCTTCCGGATGCTACAGGCAGGGCATTCCATGCCCGGTTGCCGCTGAAGACGCTGGCGTATTCCTGCTGGTACGAAGCCGGACTCAGCGCGCTGGCTATCATCTGCTGGATCTGTTCGCTTGTGGGCCAGAGATCACGAAGGTACACGGGCTGTCCCTGGGGATCCGAGCCCAGAGGCTCCGTGTCGAAGTCGATGTCCGCGCGGCCGGCCAGGGCATAGGCCACCACCAGCGGTGGCGAGGCCAGGTAGTTGGCGCGAGTGGCTGCATGCACGCGCCCCTCGAAATTGCGGTTGCCGCTGAGTACGCTGCACACGACCAGATCGTGCTCTGCGACCGCCGTGGTGATGGCTTCCGGCAGAGGCCCCGAATTGCCGATGCACGTGGTGCAGCCATATCCGATGGTGTGGAAACCCAGAGCGTCCAGGCTCTGGCTGAGTCCGGCCGCTTCCAGATAGCGGGTGACCACGCGGCTGCCGGGCGCCAGACTGGTCCTGACATGCGCCGGCACCGACAGTCCCCGCTCTACCGCGTTGCGGGCCAGAAGTCCGGCACCGATCATGACGCTGGGGTTCGACGTGTTGGTACAGGAGGTGATGGCGGCGATCACGACCGCTCCGTCACCCAGTTCGGTGACTCCGTGATCGCCCAGCTCAATGGAGACCCTCCGGCGCCGGTCCCCATCCCCGCCGCCGTCCGGCGTGAACGCTTGCGCGAAGGAAGGCTTCATCTGGCTGAGCGCCACGCGGTCCTGCGGCCGGGTGGGCCCGGCCAGGCTGGGTTCCACCGCGCTCATGTCCAGTTCCAGGGTTTCGCTGAAAACGGGTTCTGGCCCGTCCCCGGCGGACAACATGCCCTGGGCTTCCAGATAGGCCCGCGCCCGTTCGACCACAGCCGGCGGGCGTCCCGTCTGGGCCAGGTAGTCGAGCGTTTCCTCGTCCACCGGGAACAGTCCCATGGTGGCGCCGTATTCAGGGGCCATGTTGGCCACGGTGGCGCGGTCCGCCAGGCTGAGCCGCCGGGCGCCGGGTCCGAAAAATTCGACGAATTTGCCCACTACGCCATGTGCGCGCAGTCTTTGCGTTACGGTGAGCACCAGGTCTGTGGCGGTGGTTCCCGGCGGCAGTTCGCCGTCCAGCCGGACACCGACTACCGGGGGCAACAGCATGTAAATGGGCTGCCCCAGCATGACTGCCTCTGCCTCGATACCGCCCACGCCCCAGCCGGCGACGCCCAGGCCGTTGATCATGGTCGTGTGGCTGTCCGTGCCTACCAGGCTGTCCGGAAAGATGACGCCGTCCCGTGCTTGCACCACATCCGCCAGGTATTCCAGGTTCACCTGATGGACGATGCCCGTGGCCGGCGGTACCACCCGGAAATTGCCGAACGCCTCCTGGCCCCAGCGCAGAAACTCGTACCGTTCACGGTTGCGCTTGAACTCCTGTTCCGTGTTGCGTTCCATGGCCTCCGCCGACTGGGCGTGATCCACCTGCAGCGAATGATCGATGACCAGATCCACCGGGATCACCGGGTTGACGCGGTCCGGGTTGCCGCCCAACTCGACCATGGCGTCCCGCATGGCGGCCAGATCCACCACCGCCGGAACGCCGGTGAAATCCTGCATGATGACGCGACCGGGTTTGAACGGGATCTCCTCCCGGCCGGCGCTGTCCGGCTGCCAGCGGGCAATGCGTTCCACGTCCTCGCGACGGATCTGAAAATCGTCGCACTGCCGCAGGGCCGCTTCCAGAAGAATCTTGATCGAGTACGGCAGGCGTTCCACGGCGCCGACTCCGTCCTCCTGGAGTTTCTGAATGCGGTACATGGCGCCACTGCCGGCGCTCGTGGTCAGGGTGCAACGTGCACCAAAGGAATCGGACAGGTTGGGCATGCCTGTACCTCTCTGGACAACGTCTGGCGGAACGGATGCATTGTTTGAACGGAAATCTATTGTAGATTGGCTGAGTGGGCCTGTCAACTGAACCGGGTGCCGAACACGCAAGCCCCACAGGACGTGCAGGAGACACAGGGAGAGGCAGGAGCGACAAGCATGAACCATGACGAGCTGGCTTTTGCGAGTATTACCGAGCTGGCCGGCGAGATCCGTGCCGGCGCCCTGGGTCCGGTCGAGTTGACGCAGTTTTTCCTGGAGCGCATCCAGGCCTTCGACGACCGGCTCAACGCCTTCATGATC
Source organism: Candidatus Latescibacterota bacterium (assembly GCA_007136405.1). GTDB lineage: Bacteria > Latescibacterota > UBA2968 > UBA8231 > UBA8231 > SLHA01. Next base: position 43,368 of record SLHA01000064.1, on the reverse strand, counting down.
GTGACCCCGGATCGGGCCCTGGCCAGCGCGCGCGCGGCGGCGGCGGCGCTGGCCGGAGGCGTGGACCTGGGACCGCTGCAAGGTATTCCGCTGGCCGTCAAGGATTTGTTCGACGTGGCCGGACTGCCTACCACCGGTGGGTCCATCCTGCTGCGTGACAACACAGCGGCGATCCATGCCACGGTCGTGCGCCGTCTGCTGGGCGCGGGCGCGGCGCTGGTCGGCAAGACCCACATGGTGGAGTTCGCCTTCGGGGGAACGGGTGTCAATCATCACTACGGGACGCCGTGGAATCCCTGGGATGCCGACATCCAGCGGCTGCCGGGCGGGTCCAGCTCGGGGTCCGGGGTCGCCGTGGCCGCCGGCCTGGTTCCGGCTGCATTGGGGACGGACACCGGGGGTTCGGTGCGCATCCCGGCATCCTTCTGCGGTCTGGTCGGACTGAAGCCGACGTTCGGCCGTATAAGCAACGCCGGGGTGCTCCCGCTGGACAGCACGCTGGATTCGACCGGGACGCTGACCCATACCGTAGAGGACGCGGCCCTGCTGTTCAGCATCCTGGCCGGACCGGACAACCGTGACCCGGACACGCTGGTGCCCGTGGGCGTGCCGGTACTCGACGAGCTGGAGGCGGACCTGACCGGTCTGCGGCTGGGTTTTCCTCGTGAGTACTTCTGGGATGAGGTGGATCCTCAGGTGGAGGCGGCGGTGCGGGCCACTGCCCAGGTCTTTGCCGATCTGGATGTGTATGTAGACGAAGTCTCGCTCAGCATCCTGGACGACCTGGCGCACATGCGACGCGGTGTCAACCTGACCGCCGTGGAGGCCTATCTGCGATGGCGAGAGGCGCTGACCAGCAGGCCCGGTGAGTTCGATCCGGCCGTGGCACCACGCATGCTGGCCGGCCAGGACATCCTGGCAACGGATTATCTGCAGCAGCAGCGAGCCTGGGCGACGTTGCGCCAGCGGGCCCTGCCGGCGCTGGACAACGTGGACTTCCTGGTGACCCCGACTACGCCGTTCGCCGCTCCGCCAGTGGATGACGTGGATGTCGACGACGTGTTCTTCCAGGTCAATGCCTTGTGCCTGCGCAACACGGCCGCCGTCAACCAGCTGGGCTGGTGCGCCGTTTCGCTGCCATGCGGGTTCACCGATGACGAGTTGCCCGTGGGACTGCAGTTGATCGGGCGGCCATGGGACGAATTGCGCCTCCTGCGTCTGGCGCATGCGTTCGAGCAGGCCACCCAATGGACCCGACAGCAGCCGGATGTGGACCTGTTTGCGTGACAGACCTGCCGGCGTCACGTCCGGTGTCTTGCGGCAGCAGGGACGCCATCGTATATTAATGCCTCCATTCAAAAAATTCCGTTATGTGCTCCCATCGTCTAGCGGTCAGGACCCAAGATTTTCAATCTTGTAACCGGAGTTCGACTCTCCGTGGGAGCACCAAGTATTTACCCTGCGGTCGGGCAGAGGCATAGCGGCGCACGTACAGGCCCCCATGGCATCAGGGGGCCTTTTTTTTCCGTCCCTGTCCGCCCTCAACCATCCCGCCGATGGTAATCTCTCGCAGGATTCCATGGGTTTGACCGGTATACGGAGGTTTCTATGATCATCGAACAGTTCTTTGTGAGAGGATTGGCCCACAGTTCGTATTTGCTGGCCGCCGACGATACCTGCGCCATCATCGATCCCCAGCGTGACACGCAGTTGTATATAGATTCTGCCAGGGCCAGGGGGCTGCGGATCACGCACATTCTGCAAACGCATCTGCATGCCGACTTCATCTCCGGCCATATGGACCTGGCGGAACAGACCGGCGCAACCATTTACGCTCCCCGAGCCGCGAACTGCCAGTTCGATCATGTCGCCCTGGAGGAGGGCGATACCTTCCAGATCGAAGACCTGAGATTTTCGGTGCTGGATACCGCCGGACACACGCCGGAACACATTTCCTATGTGGTGGCTGACCTGGCACGCAGCGAAGAGCCGGTGGCCGTGTTCTGCGGTGACACCTTGTTCGTCGGCGACGTGGGGCGGCCGGACCTGTTTCCCGGCAAGGCTCAAGAGCTGGCCGGCAAGCTGTACGACAACCTGCACAACAAGCTGATGAAGCTGCCGGATTTCTGCGAAGTCTATCCGGCGCATGGCGCCGGATCGCTGTGCGGCCGGGCGATGAGCGCCAAGCGCAGCAGCACCATCGGCTACGAACGCCGTTTCAACGCCGCGCTCCAGATCACGGACAAAGAAGAATTCATCGCCTCGCTGACCACGAATATGCCTGCGGCACCGGATCACTTTTCCCGTTGCAGCGCCATCAACGGCGCCGGTCCCGCCCTGGTGCGCACGTTGCCCACGCCCGAACCGATGAGCGCGGCAGCCTTCGCCGAAGCCGCCGCCAGACCCGGAACGCTGGTGCTGGATTGCCGCGAATACGATGCCTTCGGGGCCCAGCATGTGGCGGATGCCTGGCACATAGACTTCACTGGCAACTTCGCCACGTTCGCCGGCTGGATTCTGCCGCCGGACAACCGGATTCTGCTGGTCGCCGTGGACGAAACCACGGCGCTGGACGCGGCGGTCTGGCTCCGGCGCGTCGGGTTGGATCAGGTCGTCGGATTTCTGGACGACGGCATGTTCGCCTGGGCCCGGGCTGGCCTGCCCACGGAGCACGTGCCGCAGCTCTGCGCCCGTGAACTGTACGAGATGACCGTGGCCCAGACACCGATGACGCTGGTGGATGTGCGCGCGCCGCATGAGTTCCAGACCGTGAACATCCAGGGTGCGGTGAATATTCCGGGGCCGGACTTGCGCACGCGCGCCGCAGAGTTGCCGCCGGATGTGCCGGTGACGGTGATCTGCAGCAGCGGCCAGCGTTCCAGCATGGCCTCCAGCATCATCCAGCGACAGGGAATCAAGAATGTGCGCAATGTGGCCGGCGGCATGGGCGGATACGGTGCAGCGGGTTACGCCCGTGAATGCCCCGTGTGCGTCGCACCGCATGGACCCCGTTATCTGGGCGGTGATACGCTGCATGAGTCGTAGCATGGATCCGCGGTTGGCCTGTCCCGCGCGACGGCGCACGCTGCGGCGGCAGGACTGCTATTGGGGCCGCGACGTACCGGTGAGCCGTGCGTCGCGGCCGCTTCCAGCTCCAGACTCGCGACCCCGGTCCGGGGCGCTCCGGTAGCGGTCCTGGCGCGGGTCCTTGGTGTTTACCGTCTTCCGCCCCCTGGCATTCCTGCCCATGTCCGCAGCGGTTCCACAGGGTTCGACGCCTCGACACGACCCGGCTCCGACCGAAGTCCGAACTCCCGGCCATCCCGCGGGTGGTACCGAAGTGTACTTCACCACCAATCCCGGCTTGGAGGATGTCGCCACGGACGAGTTCAGGCGCCGCGCCCGAACCGCGTTCCTGCCGGTAGTTCATACGCAGCCCCGTCCCCTCAAGCTGGCCGGCCACGTGCTCGTTCAGGTGGCAGCGCCCTGGCGGGATGTAGAGCCCCTGGTCTGGCAGATGCGTTCCATCTACCACGTGCTGCGGCCGGTGCATGGTTTCCGGCTTGACGCCGGCAGGGAGCTGGACCAGATCCAGGCGTGTCTGCGGCACTTGTCCGTTCCGGACATGGAGACAGCGGCCAGCTTCCGGGTGACCACCCGGCGCATCGGCCGCCATGATTTCACCAGCATCGACGTCCAGCGTATCGCCGGAGCTGCTCTGGTGGAACGATATGGCCGGCCCGTCGACCTGACCAACTTCGCCGTCAATGTGCGCGTGGACGTTTTCGAGCATTTCTGCATGATCAGTCTGCAGGTGACCCGCGCCAATCTCGGCAAACGTCCACCCCGTCCGTACCGGCCGCGCGCGGCCCTCAAACCGCCGGTGGCTTACGCCATGCTGCAGTTCGCCGGACTGCTGCATGGTGGCGGCGCCCTGTTGGATCCCTTCTGCGGATCCGGCACCATACTCACGGAAGCGGCAGCCGTCAATCCGGAACTGCAGTTATTCGGCAGCGACCTTTTTACGGAGGCTCTCGACGGTGTCCGCGCCAATCTGGCCCAATTGGAGCTTGCCCACAAGATCGATATCCGTCAGGCCGATGCCCGTGCCCTGACGCAGCATTTCCCGGCGAGCTGCTTCCGCGCCATCGTCACCAATCCGCCATATGGTGTCATCCTGGGTCAACACCTGGACTTCCGCCGATTCTACTATCGCTTCCTCGTGCAGGCCGGCAAGGTGCTGGTTCAAGACGGCATGCTGGTGCTGCTGTGCTGGAAGACCGGTGAGCTGGGACGAGCGTTGCGCGACCATAGAGGGTTCCGGCAGCTTCACGTACGGGTCGTCGAAACAGGCGGCCTGTACCCGCGCATCTTCGTCCTGCAGCGCGGCAGCGCTCAGGCGGCCATTGACCTTACCCCGAATCCGGAGGAGAATTCATGACCACCTTGTTTCTGGTGCGCCACGGGGAGGTGCACAATCCGGCAGGTATCATCTACGGGCGTTTGCCCGGATACGGTCTCAGCGCCAAAGGTCGTGAACAACTGACCCGAGCCGCGGCAATGCTGGCCCCTGAAGCGCCTTTTGCGGCGCTGTATGCCTCGCCACTGCAACGGGCCCAGGAGTCCGCCGGCATACTGGCGGAGCATCTCCATATACCGGTCCGCACCGACGATCTGCTGATGGAAACCGGCATCGACGGTTACCAGGGTAAGACCTTCGCGGAGCTGCCTCGGCCGTACATCACCGAAGACCCGGTCCACGACGGTATCGAATGCGCTTCTTCCATCCGGCGGCGCCTGCTGCGCTGGGTTGAGCAGGCCTGTCAGCAGCATGCCGGCCAACGCTTCCTCGCCGTCTCCCACCGTGACCCGATCGCCATCGTACTGTCACACTGGCAGCAGCGCAGTCTGAGCCAGTTACCGGACTACCCGCTGGAGCCGGGTGCGGTCCACCGCGTCGACTTCAAGGGCGGGGCGATTCGGGTGACGGCGCTGTAGAGATGGCCTCTGCGGCCCGTCCGTTTGACTTCGTTGCGCGCTGACCGGAGATCGCGTACTGCCGACTGTTCAACATTACCGAAAACGAGACGGGAATCTGTGCGACTCTTGAATGCATCCATCAATCGCTTCAACGGTATAGAGGTGGAACCCGCTTCCCTGCCAGGAACTACCGAGCAGTTTGACACCGACCTGCGGCACTCGCTGTCCGTATGGAGAGAGGAAGGCCGGGGTGTCATCTGGTTGCCCATCCCGGTTCAGCAGTCATGCCTGATTCCGGTTGCGGTGGAGGCGGGTTTCGCCTTTCACCACACGGGTGATGACTATCTCATGCTTACCTGCGCCCTGCGTAGTCCGTCCCACGTACCGGGCCATGCCACCCACTACATCGGCGCCGGCGGAGTCGTCGTCAACGCGGCCGCCGAGTTGCTGGTGGTGGTGGAGCGGTACCAGCGCAACCCGGCCCAGATACCGCGCTACAAACTGCCCGGCGGCGCCCTGTATCCGGGCGAGCACCTGGCCACCGCGGTCGTGCGCGAGACGGCCGAGGAAACGGGCATCCAGACCGAGTTCCAGTCGGTGGTCTGCATGCGTCACTGGCATGGTTACCGGTTCGGCAAATCGGATATATACATCGTCTGCCGGCTGCATCCGCTGACCCACGAGATTCGGCGCCAGGAGGAGGAGATCGCCGAATGTCGCTGGATGCCGCTGGACGAATATCTGGAACATGAGCATGTCAGCGCTTTCAACCAGCACGTGGTCCGGGTGGCGCTGGATGGGCAGGGCCTGGCTCTCGAGTGCGTCCCCGGGTATGAAGATGCCGAACAATTCGAGATTCTCACGGCTGGTGCCGGCTTGCAGGCCTGAACTGCCCGGCCTGACCTGAGAGCGCGACCCGGACCCCCTGGCAACCGGGCCTCCGTCTATCCGTTCAACCACCCACTGGCCTCCTCCTACCCGTTCCACTACTCCCTTGCCCCTGCCCCGTAAGCCGGGCCTTGTCTCTCCGTTCGACTACCCCAGGGCCTACAATCCGAGGCTGGTGGATTCGGTCTGCAGACCGGTCCGGCTGTCCATACCACATATTCGCCGGCTGGCGCATTCACCCCTTGACAGGCAGGGCTGGATCTCGTTTATTTTCAATCGAGAAATAATTCTCGATAAAATATTCTCGATTCAATGGTGTGCAGATACCGCGCGGCTGCGCCCCGGATCCTGACGGCTGTGGCCATGGGCCACCCGGAAAGCAGCGACGCCATCCCCCCCGGATTCGGTGGGTCGACCGAGCTACCATGAGCCACACGTCTTACGTCTCTGAAGCCACCCTGCGACGGTTGCCGACCTACCTGCACCTGTTGCGGACGCACCACCAGCAGGGCGCGGAGCAAGTCTCGTGCAGCGCCATCGGCAAGGAGCTGAGACTGGATCCCACCCAGGTGCGCAAGGACCTGGAGGTCACCGGCAGTGTCGGTCGCCCACGGATTGGTTTCCCGGTTGCGGACTTGATCGAAGCCATAGAGACCTTTCTGGGTTGGAACAACGTCCATGACGCGTTCCTGGCCGGCGCGGGTAATCTGGGCTACGCCCTGCTGGGATACGATCGTCTCAAGGACTACGGCGTGCACATCGTGGCAGCCTTCGACAACGATCCCAGAAAAATCGGCACCGAGGTCCATGGACGTCAGGTGTTGCCCATCGGGCGGTTGGAGAGCCTGGTCCAGCGCATGCACGTGAGGATCGGCATCATAACCGTACCCGCAGATCATGCCCAGACGGTGGCCGATCGAATGGTCGCCGGCGGCATACTGGCCATCTGGAATTTCGCGCCGGTGAGCCTGCGACTGCCCCAACACATCATCGTACAGAATGAGGAACTCTACTATTCGCTGGCGGCCTTGTCGCGCCAGGTTGGTGACCGCTTGCGGTCTCCCCGGGAAAAAGGAGGATGATCCCGATGCAGATGACGCACGTTGAACCGCGCACACGTTCGGACCAGTTCGAGGCGGTCTGCGCCATCATCGAACGACACGGACGGCAACCCGCCAAACTGATACCCATCCTTCAGGCGGTCCAGGATGAATACACGTACCTGCCCGAAGAGGTGCTCAATTTCGTGGCAACGGCACTGGCCATACCCCCTGCCCGTGTGTTCGGAGTGGCGACGTTCTACACCTACTTCGCGCTCGAACCCAAGGGTAAGTACGTGGTGCGCCTGTGCGACGGCACCGCCTGCCATGTAAAGGACTCGATCCCCATCCTGGAGGCGCTGCGGTCCAGGTTGAACCTGTCGGAAGAACACAAGACCACGCCGGACATGCTGTTTACGGTAGAGACGGTTGCCTGTCTGGGGGCATGCGGCCTGGCCCCCGTGGTGATGGTCAACGGTGAAGTCCACAGTCTCATGACACCGGAAAAAGCCGAGTCTTTGATCGAGGACCTCAAACAGGCGGAAGCGGCCGCTGTCGCCGGGGAGGAAGGATGATGACGCATATCGATGCAACGGTCAGCATGAACCCGGTACAGGCGGAGCCGGTCAGCGGCCGTCGGGTGATCGTATGTTCGGGAACGGGTTGCAAGGCCAATGGCGCCGAGGAGGTGCATGCCGCCTTCGTGCGCGAGATCGGTGCTGCTGCCCTGGAGACGGCCGTGGAATTCGGCCGGGAGAGTGCTGACGGCGGAGCTTCGGTTACCGGCAGCGGCTGCCAGGGCCTGTGCTCGCAGGCGCCGCTGGTGACCATTCTGCCGGACGAGATTCTCTACATGCGGGTAGCGCCGGAGGATGTGCCGGAAATCGTGGCGACAACACTGGCCGAGGGCCGGGTACTCGATCGTTTGCTCTATCAGCGGCCGGACACGGGCGAGACCTGTCGCGGGGCGGCCCAGATCCCGTTTCTCAACCGCCAGACCCACGTGGTGCTGCGCGATGTCGGTAGATTGGATCCGGATAACCTGGATGAATACCTGAAGACCGGTGGTTATGCAGCGGCGCGGCGGGCTTACACGGAAATGATGCCGGAGCAGATCTGCGCCGAGATTTCCCGGTCGGGATTGCGTGGCCGGGGTGGCGGCGGCTTCCCTACGGGGCGCAAGTGGGAAACCGCGCGCCTGCAAGCCGGTGCCAAGAAGTATGTCATCTGCAACGCCGACGAAGGGGACCCGGGCGCCTTCATGAACTGCTCGGTGATGGAGGGCAATCCGCACAGCGTGCTGGAAGGCCTGATGATCGCCGCGCGCGCCATTGGTGCCGATGAGAGCTACATCTACATTCGCGCCGAATATCCGCTGGCGGTAAGGCGGATGCAGCAGGCCATCGATGACGCGACCGCTGCCGGCTTCCTCGGCCGGAATATTTTTGGCGCCGGCATCGATCTGCACTGCGAACTCAAGGAAGGCGCCGGCGCTTTCGTCTGCGGTGAAGAGACGGCGATGATCGCCTCCATCGAGGGACAGCGAGGCATGCCGCGGCCGAAACCTCCGTTTCCCGCGCAGAGCGGGTTGTGGGGCAAGCCGACGATCATCAACAATGTCGAGACGCTGGCGCAGGTGGTCGGCATCATTCGCGCCGGCGCCGATCATTTCCGCCAGGTCGGTACGCCCGATGCGCCGGGAACCAAGACTTTCGCGCTGACCGGTCACGTGGCCAACACGGGCCTGATCGAGGTGCCTTTCGGCACCACCCTGCGCGAGATCGTCTACGATATCGGTGGCGGGGTGACCGGCGCGGACGGTCGGATCGATCCGGACGGCTTCAAGGCCGTGCAGATCGGCGGCCCGTCCGGCGGCTGCCTGACCGCAGAGCACCTGGATCTGCCCATGGACTATGACGCGCTGCGTTCCGTTGGAGCGATGGTCGGCTCGGGCGGTCTGGTGGTCATGAACCGCAGTACCTGCATGGTCAGCGTGGCGCGATTCTTCATGGATTTTACCCAGCGGGAATCCTGCGGCAAGTGCGTGCTGTGCCGCGAAGGCACCAAGCAGATGCTGGTACTGCTCGACGACATCCTGGAAGGCCGGGCGGATGAGGATACGCTGCCTCTGCTGGAGAGGGTTGGATCCGCCGTGATGAAGGGGTCCTTGTGCGGTCTGGGCAAGACGGCGCCCAATCCGGTGCTGTCGACCCTGCGCTATTTCCGCCCTGAATACGAGGCCCATGTATATGAGAAGACCTGCCCGGCCAAGCGCTGCCCCCAACTGCGCGTATTCAGCATCAACGCCGAGAAATGCCGGGGTTGTACCCTGTGTGCAAAGAAATGCCCGGTTGACGCCATCAGCGGAGAGAAGAAGATGGCGCACCGGATCGACACCTCGGTTTGCATCAAGTGCAGTGAGTGCCAGACCGTATGCAAGTTCGACGCCGTGGAGGTGAACTGAGATGGGCAAACAGGATACATTGAGAATCGATGGTCGCGACGTGGCCATCGACGCCGAACGCAACCTGCTGGAGCTGGTACGCAAGGCCGGGATCGAACTGCCGACCTTCTGTTATCATTCCGATCTGAGCATATACGGAGCCTGTCGACTCTGTCTGGTCGATATCGAGGGACGCGGCATCCAGAGCGCCTGCTCGACTCCACCTGAACCCGGCATGCGGCTGCGCACGAACACCGGCGAGTTGCGGGAGATCCGGCGAACCACGCTGGAGTTGCTGCTGGCCAACCATGACGGCAGTTGCCCGACCTGTATCAAGAGTGCCGACTGCAAGTTGCAGGCTCTTGCACGCCGCATGGGAGTGGATAAGGTCCGCTTCAAGGCTCCCACCCGGCCGGCGCCGCTGGACGAATCCTCGCCGGCCCTGGTACGGGACCCGAACAAGTGTGTACTGTGCGGGGACTGCGTGCGGGTGTGCAACGAAATTCAGGGTGTCGGCGCCATCGATTTCGCCTACCGCGGCAGCCAGGCAGCGGTGGTTCCGGCCTTCGGCAAGCAGCTGGGTGACGTCGAATGCGTCAACTGCGGTCAGTGCGCCGCGTTCTGTCCCACCGGCGCCCTGGCACCGCGCTCGGAGACCGCCGCGATCTGGCAAGCATTGGACGATCCGCGCAAAAAAGTAGTGGCGCAGATTGCCCCGGCGGTGCGCGTGGCGCTGGGTGAGGCCTTTGACCAGCCAGCTGCTTCGCAGACGACGGGGCGTATCGTGGCGGCGTTGAAGGCCATCGGTTTCGATGCCGTCTATGACACCTCCTTCACGGCTGACCTGACGGTTATCGAAGAGGGCACGGAATTCCTGCAACGCAAGGTCAACGGTGGTATTCTGCCGCAGTTCACCTCCTGCTGCCCGGCCTGGGTCAAATACGCCGAGCAATACTATCCCGATCTGCTGCCGAATCTGTCGACCTGCAAGTCGCCGCAGCAAATGTTCGGGTCGCTGGCGCGCCAGGTGTTGCCCCGGATACTGGATACAGCTCCGGAGGATCTGGTGGTCGTCTCCATCATGCCATGCACCGCCAAGAAGTACGAGGCGCAGCGGTCCGAATTTTCCCAGGACGGACGTCGCGATGTCGATGCGGTGATGACCACCCAGGAGCTGGCCCGGATGATTCAGGAGGCAGGACTGGACTTCAGCTCGCTGGAACCGGAGAGCCTCGACATGCCATTCGGTTTTCACACGGGTGCGGGGGTTATCTTCGGCAACTCCGGCGGCGTCAGCGAGGCGGTTCTGCGCTTCGCGGTGGAGAAGATAACCGGCAAACCCGCCGGGCAGGTGGATTTTCACGAAGTGCGCGGCGAAGGCGGTCTGCGCGAAGCCAGCCTCACGGTGGACGGCACCGAGGTCCGCATCGCCATCGTGCACGGCCTGGCCAACGCCAAGCTGGTCGCCGACCAGGTGAGAGCCGGCACGGCGCCCTACGACCTTATCGAGGTCATGACCTGCCCCGGGGGATGCATCAGCGGCGCGGGTCAGCCGGTAGCGCACAACGGACACACCCGCCAGGACCGTGCCCGCAGTCTGTACGAAGCCGACAAGAGCCTGCCGCTGCACCGGTCCCAGGACAATCCGTTCATCGACCGGTGCTACCAGGAGCATCTCGGCGCCGTAGGCGGGACGGTGGCGCATCGTCTGTTGCACACGCACTACCATGGACGCAAACGGCTGGAGAGCGAGGCGTTGCCTCTGAGCGAGGGGAACGGCGACGGCAAGATCCAGGTGAAGGTCTGCGCCGGTACGGCCTGCTTTCTGCGCGGTTCGCAGAAGCTGCTGCATGCCCTGCTGGGTTACGTCGAGGAGCACAGTCTGCAGAACATGGTCGATGTGCGCGCTAATTTCTGCTCGGAACAATGTGCCGCCGGGCCGACCGTGATCATCGGCGACAAGGTGCTGCAGCATTGCACCCTGGAGCGGGTTCGCGACGTCCTGGATGCGGAACTGGCCAATCATCAGTAGAGAGGCACGGCATGAGCGGCGATGAAGGCATGGTGTTTTCGGCGGCGGATCGTCAGAAGGAGGATCTCATCGGTTGGCTGCGCGCCACGCGTGCGGAGAAGCTGGAGGAACTCTGGCATACAGCCGATGAGACGCGAGCGCAGAACGTGGGTGACCGGGTCAACGTATGGGGCGCCATCAAGCTATCGAACCACTGCGTCGATCGGTGCGCGTTCTGCGGACTGCGTGGCGACAACCGGCAGATCGAGCGCTACAGGATGGACGCGAGCGGCATACTCGTATGCGCCCGGCAGGTGGCCTCCCTGGGATGCGGCACCGTATTGCTGCAATCCGGTCGCGATCTTCAACTGCCGGACGATCTGGCCAACACCATCCGGTGCATACGCGATCAGACCGGTTTGAAGGTCGCGCTCAGCCTGGGGGAGCGATCCGAAGCCGAACTGAAGGTCTGGCGGCAGGCCGGAGCCGACACCTACCTGCTGCGTTTCCTGACCGCCAATCCCACTCTGTTCCGGCTGCTGCATCAGGGCCGGATAGCGGATCCGCGCCGTCGTCTGCCCCTGCTGGCCATGATCAGGCAGTTGGGTTACCAGGTGGGCAGCGGCATACTCGTCGGCTTCCCTGGCCAGAGCCATGCCAGCCTGGCCGATGATCTGGGCATTCTTCGGACCCTGGATCCGGATGTGGTCATGGTCGGACCCTACATCTGGCCGGCTGAATTCGGTTCATGGCGACGGTCGCCTCGGTCCGGTGACGCCAATTCCGTCCAGTCGGTGCTGACGGCCGTGGCGCTTGCCCGGCAGCTGTGCCCGAATGCCGATATCGTCAGTGGGGCGGCGTTGAGCACGGTGGGGTCGCTGGAAGCTCATGGCCTGGCCCTGCAACGCGGTGCCAACACGCTGATCCTGGATCTGACTCCTCCGAATCTGCGGGACGCCAACCGGTGCTATCCCGGACGTCGGGCTCTGGTACCGGAGGTGTTCCACTCTGCACCGGAAGAGTTGGCCGCGACCATTACCCGCTGGCGGTCCGGTGCGGTGATCGCCAGCAACTGCGGACAACAGGCGGAGCGTCTGCGTATTGGCATATGCATGGGTAGTTCGTGCTTTTCCCGGGGCAACAACCGCCTGGTTGCCGCGCTCAAGGAGCTGCTGGCCACCGAGGGCCTCGAACAACACGTATTGCTCGAAGGTCATCTCTGTGAAGGGTTCTGCAGCGACGGGCCGAACGTCACGATCGATGGCGAGTACCGGCACCAGGCCGATCCGGCGGATGTGATCAAGACGATCCGCCATCATCCCCGGCTCAAGGCTTAGCACTATGGAAACCAGTCCTCCGATTTATACCGAGTTGAACGAGTGTCAGGATTGTTTCAAATGCGTGCGCGAATGTCCGGTGAAGGCCATCCGGATCTCCAACGCCTGCGCCAATGTCATCCAGAACGCCTGTCTGGCCTGCGGTACGTGCGTCTGGGTCTGTCCCAGCGGGGCCAAACGCGTGCGCGACGATCTGGCGGTGGCGGAGCATCTGCTGGCCTCCAGGGAACGCGTCTACGTCTCGCTGGCTCCTTCCTTTGTTGCCGAGTTTCCCGGTCTGGCGCCAGGCGCCTTGATCAATGCCCTGAAGCTGCTTGGATTTGACGGAGTTTCGGAGACGGCATTGGGGGCGCAGCAGGTCTCCGGTAGTGCCGCGGCCATGATGGCCGATCCGCAAAGACGTTTGTTGATCTCCTCGGCCTGTCCTGTGGTGGTGGACTACGTGCAGAAATACAAACCGGAGCTGACATCGGTCATCACTACGATAGCCTCTCCCGTCCTGGCGCATGCCAGCCTGCTGCGTCAACGCTATGGCACCGGGATCGGCATCGTCTTCATCTCTCCGTGTATCGCCAAGAAGCGCGAAGCAGACGCCCATCCCGAACTGCTGGATGTGGCGATCACCTTTGACGATCTGCGTCGATGGTTTTCCGAAAGGGACATCGATCCCGAGCGGTGCACTCCGGCGGCGGATGACCGGTTTGTTCCCGAACGGGCGGCGGAGGGCGGCCTGTACCCCGTGGACGGCGGCATGTGCGCCAGCGTCAAGGCAGGTTGCACGGCCACCGACTCCCAGTTCATGGCTTTTTCCGGGCTTTCCACGATCGAGAAAGCGCTGGCCGATCTGGACGAGATGCCGCTTGACCGTCCCGTGTTCCTGGAGATGCTGGCCTGCGAAGGCGGGTGTATCAACGGCCCCAAGGGAACCAGTCGTACTGCGACCGTGTGGAAACGCGCCCGGATCATCGACTATGCCCGGCTCGATGCCACCAGGCTACCGCGCGCACCGGAGGCTCCGGAGTTGCCGCTCGCGAGCGTGGAACCCGTGGTGGCGAAGGTCTATTCAGAGACTCAGATCGTCGAATGCCTGCGTTCGATCGGCAAGCAAACCCCCGAGGACGAACTCAACTGTGGCGGGTGCGGCTATGACAACTGCCGTGAGTTTGCCAAGGCTCTGGCTGACGGCAAGGCCGAAAGAGTCATGTGCGTGACCTATATGCGCAAACTGGCCCAGAAGAAAGCCAACGCTCTGATGGCCAGGACGCCCAATGCGCTGGTCATCGCCGATGCGGATCTGAATATCGTCGAGTGCAACGCCAATTTCGCCCGGCTGATGGGCGATGATCTTCTGGCCGCATGGGAGAACAACCAGGGTCTGGAAGGCATCTCGCTGCGCACCATCGCACCGTACTACCACTACTTCCAGTCAGTTCTGGACCATGGCGATGATATTCTCAACCGGACCATACGCTACCGATTGTCCGTCTTTCGAGCCTCGTTCTTTTCCATCGAGGAGCATCAGGTCGTCTGCGCCATTCTGCAGGACATCACCAGACCGGCGGCCAAGAAGGAACGCGTCGTCCAGCAGGTGCAGGAAGTCCTGCGCAAGAACATGTCAACCGTCCAGCAGATCGCCTTTCTGCTCGGTGAAAACGCGGCCGAGACCGAAGTGACTCTCAACGATATGATCGAATCTTTTTCCCATCCGGAGATGGACGACGGTGATGCCCCTGAATGATCATTTCATCGAAGTAGGGCATTACCAGTACCGCAAAAACGGCCAGGCCGTCCCAGGAGACGTCTTTCTCAGTCACCGTCTACCGGAGCAGGCGCGCGTCATAGCGGTCCTGTCCGATGGGCTGGGCAGCGGTGTGAAGGCCAACGTCCTGGCGTCCCTGACGGCCACCATGGCCGCCAAGTACATCGAAAACTACACGGATATCAAGCGGACGGCCGAGGTGATCATGGATACGCTGCCCGTGTGCAGCGTGCGAAGAATCAGCTATTCCACCTTCACGATCGTCGATGTGGAGTACTCGGGACGGGTGCGCATCGTCGAGCATGGCAATCCAACCTGTCAGCTGCTGCGGGGTTGCAGGTCCATAGACGTGTCACGACAAGTGATAACGGTGGAGAAGTGGCAAGACCGTGAGGTTCTGTACGCCGAATTCGACGCTTGTGTGGGTGATCGTCTGGCTATTTTTACCGATGGAGTGGCCCAGGCTGCGGTGGGGTCGCGTGCCTGGCCTCTGGGCTGGGGAGAAGAGAACGTTCAGCGGTTTCTCGGTGACTGCATTCGCGGCCAGGAACATATTTCCGCCAACCAGCTGGCGCGGGCCGTGGTGGATCAGGCGCGCGAACTCGATGATCATGTAGCCCGGGATGACATTTCCGCGGCGGTTATCTATATCCGTCAACCGCGGCGCCTGTTGCTGGTGACCGGCCCCCCCTTCGCCCGCGAGCGCGATAGCGAACTGGCGCAACTGGTCCGCTCCTTTCCGGGACGCAAAGTCATCTGCGGCGGCACCACGGCCAACATCATAGCGCGGGAACTGGACCGCAAGGTCGTGGTCTGCCTGGACGATGACAACGATCCGGAGATTCCTCCGGTCGCCACCATGCAGGGCGTGGATCTGATCACCGAGGGAACGCTCACGCTCAGCCGGGTAGCCGACATGCTGGAGCGACACGACGGTACGGACAACACGCCGCGCCATGCGGCGACCATGCTGCGCGATGAGCTGCTCGACAGCGACCAGATCGAATTCGTCGTCGGCACACGCATCAACGAGGCCCACCAGGATCCCAATATTCCGCTGGAACTCGAAACCCGGCGCAATCTGGTCGCCCGGATTCAGCGCGTCCTGGAAAGCAAGCATCTGAAGGAGACGCAACGGCGTTATCTGTGAACGAAGGCCGCCGGCATGCGCCGGGGGTCACCGCAAGCCGCGAGCAATTGCCGGGAGTGACCGCAAGCCGCCGGCTATAACCGGGAGTGACCGCAGGTCGCCGGCATGCGCCGGAAGTCCGCGGGCGGCGGGTATACAGGTCCGCCGGGTGTCACCGTGCAGACGGCAGCCGTCCACGCCAGCCTTTGCCCAACGCGGACCAACCGGAGCCTCCGGCAGGTCCGGACGGACGAATAACATCCGCCGGCAGCGACCGACAGCCCGCACTTGCACGGGCACGGTTCAGGCTGCTCATTTACCGGCTGGAAAGTCCGGCACTCAGTCAGGTCACCGTTCACACGCCGTTGGTCGTTCCAGCAGGCCTGGTGTTTTTCTCACAGCCAGACAGAAGCCACAGGACGCTCAGGCCAGGCCCGGTGTTCTTCTCACAGCCAGAGGGAGCATGAATTCATCGTCGAGCGCGCCGGCCAGGGACCTCGATGCCCAGACCAGCGCAGCTTCAACCCGTGGAACCATCTTCGACATCATGAGGTTCGCCATTCACGACGGACCAGGCATTCGGACCACCGTTTTTCTCAAAGGCTGCCCGCTGCGGTGTGTCTGGTGTCACAATCCGGAGTCGCAGCAACGCCAGCAGGAGATATCGTTCATCGCCGACAAGTGCATCGGCTGCGGCTGGTGCTTCGAGCGTTGTCCTCAGCAGGGACATCAGATGGTGAATGGATCGCACATTCTGCGGCGGGATCGCTGCATTCGTTGCGGTGCCTGCGCGGAAAAATGTTATGCCCAGGCCATCGAAGTGGTCGGGCGCGAGGTCACCGTGGAGGAGGTTCTCACGGAGGTTCGCAAGGATCAGCCCTTTTACGACAATTCCGGTGGCGGCATGACTGTCAGCGGAGGTGAGCCCATGATGCAGTTCGACTTCACCGCCGCGCTGCTGCGCGCCGCCAGGGAGGCGGGGCTGCATAACTGTCTGGACACCTGCGGCGTTGCCCCCCTGGAACACTATCTGGATCTGCTGGATGTCGTCGACCTGTTTCTCTATGACCTCAAGGATACCAACCCGGAACGGCATCGGCGGAACACAGGTGTCCCGCTTGCCCCCATACTGGACAATCTGGCCCAGCTGGACGCCGCCGGGGGCGCCCTCATCCTGCGCTGTCCCCTGATTCCCGGCATCAACACAGACGACGATCATTTGCGGCAGATCGCCGCCATCGCCAACTCGCTGACCCATGTCGAGGAAATTACGCTGCATCCGTATCATCCACTGGGGCGCTCCAAAAGCGAGCGTCTGGGCATCGACCATGCGTTGCCGGAAACCAGCTTTGCCGAGAACACCGACATCGACCACTGGCTTCAGGTGATCTCCGCCGGCACCAGCATACCGGTCAGACGCAACTGAATCCAACCCGCTCACCCGAGGAGGGAGATTTCCATGGCAGGCACCTCGACAGGCAAAAAGCAGACACCGATCCGCGTCGGCGTGATCGGCGTCGGACGCGGCCATGGCTTCGCAGCCGGTGCCGGACCGCATCTGGGCATGGAACTGGTGGCCCTCTGCGATACCTGGGAAGAACGTCTGGAGAAAGTCGGCAAGGAACTGCAGGTAGCCACCTACACGGACTATGAACGCTTCCTCGAGCACGACATGGATGCCGTCATCCTGGCCAACTACTTCCACGAGCATGCCCCGTTCGCAGTCAAGGCGTTGAACGCGGGCATGCATGTGATGTCGGAGACCTCCGCCTGTTTCACGCTGGCCCAGGGGGTCGAACTGGTGGAGGCGGTGGAACGCAGCGGCCGGATCTACATGTTCGCGGAAAATTACCCGTACATGCTGTTCAACCAGGAGATGCGGCGGCTGTACCAGAATGGCCGGGTGGGCCGTTTCATGTACGGTGAGGGTGAATACGTCCATCCCATGGACGCAGACAGCACCAACCGCATATCGCCCGGTACCGGTCACTGGCGCAACTGGCTGCCGGCCACCTATTACTGCACCCACGCGCTGGCGCCGGTGATGTTCATCACCGACACCCGGCCACACAAGGTCAACGGCTTCGTCATACCCCGTTGCGCCGACGATCCGGTCTACCAGCGGGTGGCACGGTGCAACGATGCCGCATCCATGATCACCGTGCGCATGGACAACGGAGCGGTGGTCAAGCTGCTGCAGGTAGGGTTGCGGGGTCACGGGGTAGGGGTGCGTATCCATGGCAGCCGGGGGCACATGGAGAATCTCCGCTGCGGCGACCGCAACCAGGTATGGTTCCGCCGGGAAAACTACCACGAGGGTGACGGCAAGCCGGAGGAGTCGACGTACCGGGCCGAATTCCCGGCAGAGCATCAGCAGGCCGCGCAGAGCGGGCACGGGGGTGGTGATTACTTCATGAACTACCACTTTGCCGAAGCCATCCGCCGCAACGAACAGCCGTATTGGGACGTGTACCGCGGTGTTGCCGCTTCCATCGTCGGCATCCAGGCCTACCGTTCGGCTCTGGATGATGCCAGTCCGGTGGTCATTCCGGACTTCCGTGACAAGACTGTGCGCAGCCAATACGCGGACGATCACTGGCAGCCGGATCCCGCCCGCCGCAGGGAAGGGGATCCGTGGCCCAGCATCATGGGAGAAGTCAAGCCTTCCGCCGACGCCCTGGCTTACGCCCGCAGGATCTGGGCCGAACAGGGGTATACAGGTGAATAGAGAAGGATTTTCGTAGTGATGCCGGTTGTGAGTGCATTCGGGGGAGGCCCATAGGCATGTCGGGTCCGGCGCATCGGGCTTCGCCCTTGATGCCGCCCGGAAGCTCATGGGCTCACCGGAAGCTCATGGGCTCAAGGGCATATGGGCGCGCGGGCGTGCGGACTCGTATGTCCACAAGCTGGTGGCCTGGCTGACACGCGGCATACGGACGCATGAACGCGCGGGCTGATGGCCTTGTGAGCGCGAGTACGCATGGACGCATGAACGCGCGTTTTCGTGGCCTTGCGGGCGCGCGGAATCATGAGTCCGCAGGCCGGTGGCCATGCGAACGCGTGATCTCATAAACTGGCAGGCCGCTGGCCATGCGGGTGTACGGGCCCATGGGGCAGCCAGTCCGTTCCCTGGCGCGTGCCTCGTTGCACCAGTCGTCGCTCGATGATGCCCAGCATGCGCCTGGAAGCGCAGCTCCAGGAGGGTTCGACGAGCATCTCCGCCGGCGCTTCGCCGCAAACCCGTTGCACGGCCATGTCCAGCCGCAGGCGCTGGATGGCATCGGCGACCCAGCCGCTGTACGCGTCGATGGCGGGAAGCGGAAACCGCTCCCGCCGGTACCGCGCCTCCAGGGGCGTGCCGCGCACGACGTGCAGATGGTGGAACTTGACTCCGGCGACGGGGAGCGCGGCCACGTGCTCCACCGTTTCCATCATGTGCCGCCAGCTTTCGCCCGGAAGGCCGAAGATGAGGTGGGCGCAGACATGCAGCGGGTGCCCTGCCGCCAGGCGGTGTACCGCGTCGTCGAAGGCCTGCACTCCGTACGCACGGTTCAGGTCCGCGTGCAGGTGGTCGTGGATGGACTGCAACCCCAGTTCCACCCATACGTGTCTGCCGGCTCCGGCATAAGACTGCAGCAGTTCCACGGCCGCGTCGTCCAGACAATCCGGTCGTGTGCCCACCGCAAGTCCGTCTATGTCGCCGGCAACGGTGAGCGCCTGATCGTACCGGGCGCGGAGCACCTCCACCGGCGCATACGTATTGGTGTTCGCCTGAAAGTAGACCAGGAACCGCGTACCCGGATGGCGCTGCAGAATCTGCTCCCGCTGGCGGCTCACCTGTTCGGTTATGGACAACCCGGCCAGACGGGTGCCGACAGCGAAGGAGCGATTGTCGCAGAAAGTGCAGCCACCGGAAGACAGCGTCCCGTCCCGGTTAGGGCAGGTGAATCCGGCATCCACGCTGAGCTTGCGCAGCGGATATCCCAGATTCCTCCTGAACCAGCGCCCCAGGGTCAGGATCAGCGGTTTATCTTCGGCAACGTTCATCAGACGCTTCCTCGGCAACACCTTACTCGTTGAATACTCTCCGGCTTGCCGCGTGGCCGGTGGTACACGAAGATACCTGTCAGGTCCGCGTCGCGCGGGGCGTACCGGTCAATCCAGCTGGCGATAGGACGGCACAAAAAGGTATACACCGGAGAGCAACAGGAGAATCATCAGCGCAGCACCCCCCAGGGCCACCTGGATGCCCACCCATTCGGCCACCATGCCGACGCCGTACGCGCCCAGCGATATCAAGCCCATCTCCATCATGTATACGCTCATGACGCGACCGCGGTACGCGTCACTGAGGTTGGACTGCACCAGCGCGAAGTTCAGGGCTTGGCGGGTGGCCTGACCGATACCGATCACCACCACGATAACCATGGTGAACCACACCGATCGCGAGGTCGCGAACAAGGCCAGAGCGACGGCAAACAGCAGGCCGCTGAGCAGCAGGTTGCGGCCCCGCCGATGCGGCGGGATGGAGGCGATGAGCAGCGAGCCGAACAACGCTCCCAGCCCGGTCAGCATCATCAACACGCCCAGTTCCCAGGCGCCGGCGCCCAGAACGGTTTCGACGAATCCGGGCAACATGCGTTGATAGGGCATGACGAAGGCGCCGATAGCCATGTGCACTCCCATCAGCAGCAGCAGGGGGCGGTTGCCCGCAATGTACCGCAATCCATCGATCACATCCCCCCACGCACGTTGCAGCGTGTTCCCTGGTCTGGGAGGCGTGCCTGCAGGCGGTTTCTCCGGACCCAGCGGCGGCACGCGAAACAGCGACAGTATGGCCAGAACGTAAAGTCCGGCCATCACCAGATAGACCAGTGCGGCACCCATGACCGCCACCAGCAACCCGGCCAGTGCCGGAGCAAGCAGCCGCATCACATTCTGTGAACCCTGGTTCAGTGCCACCGCATTGGTGAACAGACTGCGCTTGACCAGCGATGGGATCATGGAGGAACGAGATGGCATGACGAACGAGTTGGCTATGCCCTGAATGGCGGCGGCGAACAGCAGGTGTTCGAAACGCAAGGCGTCACGGAGCAGTAGAATGGCCACCGCAATCGAAAACACGAAGT
This sequence comes from Candidatus Latescibacterota bacterium, assembly GCA_007136405.1. Classification (GTDB taxonomy): domain Bacteria; phylum Latescibacterota; class UBA2968; order UBA8231; family UBA8231; genus SLHA01. Next base: position 22,652 of record SLHA01000064.1, on the reverse strand, counting down.
TGACGGCCTGGCCTGCCTGGATCACGTGGCGCTTGTTGGAACGATCGGCCAGCAAGCCGCCGATCAAGGCCAGGCCCAACCGGGGCAGGGCGTTGGCCAGGGCCAGCAAACCGAGGGCACTGAAGGAACTGGTCAGCTGGAAAACGAGATAACCGCGCACGAGCTGCTGCATGTTCATGGCCGAACCGTGCGCTGTGGTCGACAGCATGTACCAACGAAAGGTCGGGTAGCGGACAAACGACTTGAATGTGCGCCAACCCTGCATGTGGTGCAGCAACAGGGCGGTACGCCCGCGGCCGCGCCCATCCTCCAGGGGCTCAACCTGGCTGCTTCCGGTATCACGCGATGCAGGCACGGGCCTGGTTCTCGGCTCTGGCAAAGGCAGTCAGTACCGGTAGTGGGTGACGCCGCGGCAGACTACGCAGACTGTCCGTGGTTCGAATACGAGCAGATCAGACAACGGTCTGTAGCGGATAAACGACCGCGATGGCAGCTGGGCGGCAACGACGAGTCCATAGGGCGAGATGTGTATCTGGCGAATAAACAGGAGGGCGACGCCGGTGTCAAGCATTCCCCCGGCCGCTGGCCTGAACTCCCAGCCGGGGAATCGGCTGAAACAGGCTGATTGCGCCGCAAGCGTGAAAATGTACATTAACAGAATCAGGATACACACAGCCGTAATCCCGCAACTCCAGCGAGGAGGCAGTCTGATGAATCGAAGAACGATTCTCGTCGCGGCGTTGTTGGCCGGGCTGATGACCGGCGCTCACGCCGGCGTCGATCCCGGCGACATGGCGCCGGAATTCGAACTGTTCGGTGTGGACTACCGCTATCATTCGCTGGCTCAATACGCGGATAACGAGGCGATCGTGGTGGTATTCACCTGCAACCACTGTCCCTATGCGGTGGACTACGAGGACAAGCTGGTTGCCCTGGGCAACCGCTACCAGCCGCGGGGCATACAGTTTCTGGCGGTCAACCCCAACCCGGCCGACATGGTACCGGCGGACGGGTTCCCGCAAATGCAGGTAAGGGCCGAGGAAAAAGGCTTTCCGTTCCCTTACCTGTACGATGAGACCCAACAGGTGGCACGGGCCTACGGGGCCACGGTCACACCGCATATTTTCGTGGTTCGGTATACCATGGAAGACGGCGCTAACGTCCCAAGGGTGGTGTACGAAGGGGCGATCGACAACCGGCACGAGGATCCGGACTACCTGGCGGATGCGCTGGAGGCCATACTAGCCGGACGGGAGATCGAGCACGTGAAGACGGCCCAGTTCGGGTGCACGGTGAAATACCGGCCGGACAATCACTAGCCAGGCTTTGCCTCAAACCGCCGAGACCTGTCATAGCGGCACCTGTATGAATCCGACGCGAATGCGACACAGTTTGCGGCTCAAGCAGGCTGGCGTGTCCTTCCTGCGCACCATCACGGCTCCGGCGTGTAGCCTGCTGTTGGGGTGCTCCTTGATCATCGCGGCCTGTTCTCCGGAGCCGGCTGCTGATGACGGAGCGGCCGCAGGGCCGGATGCGGTGTCTCCTGCCGGCGTTGACCTGAACAGGGTCGATCTTCAGGGGCTGCAGGCGCATATCGAGGCGCAGGGGGGGAAGGCTGTGCTGCTGTCGGTGTGGGCTACCTGGTGTCTGCCCTGCGTTGAAGCCTGGCCGCAGCTGCAGCGCATCGCGGCTCGATATGAGGACCAGGGACTCTCAGTGCTCACCCTGAGCGTCGATACGCTGGACAGGAGCCCCGACGTCATCGCCTTTCTCCAGGCACACGGGACGCTGGGAGAGTCGCTCCTGCTGGACACGAGGAACTACAGTGAATTCGTGTATGCCACGGGCCGAACATGGGAGGGCGGTGTGCCGGCCTATCTTCTATACGATGGGGCGGGTGAATTGCGCCACGAGTTCCTGGGCGCCAACGCCAGCGCGGGACTCGAGAGCGGGATCAGGGAGCTCCTCGGCTTGTGAGACGATAGCGCAGCACACGCCGGAGCTGCCGTACAACGGTTCGCACGGCACAGCGATCACGCGGATCGCCTAGCAGCGGGAACCGATCTTTCTCCGGGGACCCGGGAACGGTATGGGCGGCGCGTCCCTGCTTCGGTGGACGCGCCGCCTGCAGCTGAATGGCGCTGTTGGCGGTTTTGGTCCTACAAGACCTCCTGCGCATAGGCAAAAAGGCCCGGTGTCCCGCCGGTGTGCACGAAGACCAGCGTCTGATCTTTGTTCCACTGTCCCTGGCGAATATGGTCGATCATGCCGGCAAAGGCCTTGCTGGTATACACCGGATCCAGAACCAGGGCTTCGTACCGGGCCGCCAGGCGTAACGCTTCCAGACCCGCAGACGTAGGCACTCCGTACGCCTGCCCGGCGTACGCGCCGTACGTCTCGAAATCCTCCGGGCCAAAGTTCAGATCGAGGTCCAGCAGTTCGGCGACATGGTTGGCGGTTGCCGCCAACCGTCCCTGCTCCACGGTGTCGTCCTGCGGTGACATGCTGATCCCGACGATCCGCGCATCCATGCCCAGGGCGGCAGCGCCCACCGACAATCCGCAGTGGGTGTGCATCCCAGAAGCCAGGTAGATCCCGTCGGCGCGCAGGTCGCGCTCCAGCAGCTGATCCTGCAGTTCCAGGCAACCATCCACGTAGGCGACACTGCGCAGGTAATAGCCGTCACTGCTGGTATCATAGACCTTGTGTCCGGCTGCCTCCAGCTGCTCGATGACGCGCTGGCGTTCCTCGCCGGACTGCACCAGATGTACCTCGGCACCGAACAGAGTCGTCAACAGCAAGTTGCCGTTTACCGGCTCTGCGTGAGCATCCTGCCGGCCTACCATCACGGCCTTGAGTCCCAGCCGGGCGGCTGTGGCGGCGGTAACGCGCGACTGGTTCGACTGGGATGCCGCCCCATGAAGCAGAACATCGTAGCCTTCATCCACGGCCGGCGCCACGGAGTACTCGAATTCGCGGACCTTGTTGCCCCCAAAAGCCATGCCGGTCTGGTCCTCCCGTTTCACCAGCAGGCGCGGTCCGCCCAGATGCTCTGACAGGCGCGGCAGTTCGAGCAGGGGCGTTGGCAGGTCGGCAAGAGAGAGCCGCGACAGGCTCTTGAGCCGGGCACGGAGGTCGGCGGTACGGGTTGCTGTCATGTCGTCCTCTTATGTCATCTATGAAAGGGGTCATGCTACGGCGCAGCCTACCCGCTGGCATTCGATGATCAACGCTGTCTGTGGTCGGTCACACTCACGCCCTTGGTTCCTACCTTCTGCCGCAGCGTGGCACTCTCCACGAAGGTCAGTTTCACCGAAATCCCCATCTCGGTGCGCAAGGTCCGGACGATCTCCGCTCTGAGCTCGGAAACACGGGAGATCTCATCGAAGAACGGCGCCTCCTCGGAAACGGCTACCTGCACCTCTATGGTGTCGCTGCCGTCTTTCCGGTCCAGGACGATGGCCGTGTCCGGGCGGATCCAGCGCTGGCGCATGAGAACCTCGCGCAATTGAGACGGCATGAACTTGATGCCTTGGGCCATGACCAGGTCGTCGGTGCGTCCCTCTACGCGCCCCATGCGTACAAAGGTGCGACCGCAGTCGCAATCCCCGTCGAGCAGCACGGCCAGGTCTCCGGTCCGATAGCGGATGACCGGGAAACCTTCCTTGGTGATCGTGGTAAACACCAGCTCGCCTTCCTCGCCGGTCCCCCTGTTGATCTCCGTGAGCGGATCGATGATTTCGGCGATGAAGTGGTCCTCGTTGATGTGCATGCCGCACCGCTGTTCGCACTCGGCGGCAACCCCGGGTCCCATGATCTCGCTGACTCCGTACGTGTCATAAGCCCGCAGGCCCAGCTTCGTCTCGATGCGTTCACGCAGCGCTTCACTCCAGGGTTCAGCACCGAACACGCCGACTCGCAGGTTGAGTTCCTCCGGATGCAGGCTCTGTTCCTCCAGCGCTGTAGCGATGGTCAGGGCGTAACTGGGGGTCCCCGCGAGCACCGTGGTCTTGTAATCCCGCATGATCGCCAGTTGGTCGGCAGCATTGGCGCCGCTGGACGCCGGCACGACTGCGGCACCGAGGAGTTCCGCACCATAGTGGAACCCCAGGCCTCCGGTGAACAGACTGTACGAAAACGCGATCTGCACGATGTCGTGTTCGCTGACTCCCACGCTGACCAGTTGCCTGGCTACCAGGGCGGACCAGTGTTGTAGATCATTGCGGGTGTACCCTACGACGGTTGGTTTACCGGTGGTTCCGGAGGAAGCGTGCAGCCTGACGATGTCCCGCAGAGGGACACCGAACATCCCGTAAGGATAGGCCGCCTGCAGGTCCGCGCGGGTGGTGCATGGGAGCTGCTGGAGCGCTTCCAGATCCCGCACCTGCTCCACGTCGATGCCTAGCTGGTCGAACCGGGTGCGGTAAAAGGCGACGTTGCGGTACACCCGGCGCAGCATGGCCTGCAGGCGCTCGATCTGCAGTTGAGTCAATTCGGCGCGCGCCAGCGATTCTGTTGCGGCATCGTACATCATGTGTCCCTTTCTCCGATCCACTGCAGCCTTCCGGCCTGCCATCCGTCAACGCTCGGCGATGCTCTGGTATTCTTTCCCCAGGTAGGCGCGCTGTACTTCGTTGTTGTTGAGCAGTTCCTCTGCGGTGCCTTCCAGCACGATGCTGCCGGTTTCCATCACGTAGCCCCGATCGGCGATACCGAGGGCAGCCTTCGAATTCTGCTCGACCAGCAGGATGGTGACTCCGTCTTTTCTGAGCCCCGCTATAGTTTCCAGTATGCTCTTGACGATGAGCGGCGCCAGCCCCATGGAAGGCTCATCCAGCATGAGCAGCCGCGGACCGGCCATCAACGCCCGGCCGATGGCCAGCATCTGCTGTTCGCCGCCGGACAGCGTGCCGGCCAGCTGCGACCGGCGTTCCCGCAACACGGGAAAGAGCGCGTACACCCGTTCGAGCTGTTGCTCGGCCAGGGCCTTGCGGCGGCGCCGATACTGATGGTACGCTCCCAGTGTCAGGTTCTCCGCCACGCTCAACGGCGCGAACACCAAGCGTCCCTCCGGCACCAGAGCACATCCCCTGGCCACCACGTTGAAGGGCGATATGCGACCGAGCGGTTGATCGTCGAACTCGATCTCACCGGAAAGCGGTTGTAGCAGACCGGCCACCGTGTTGAGGAACGTACTCTTGCCGGCACCGTTGGCGCCGATGACCGTGACGATTTCGCCCGCGCCGACGTGAATAGATATGCCGCGCAGAACCCGCAGTTTGTTGTACCCCGCCTCCAGGTTTCTAACCCTCAGCATCTTCGTCTCCGAGATAGACCCGGATCACCTCCGGGTCACGCCGCACCTGCTGTGCCGTTCCTTCGGCGATCTTGCGACCGAAATCGAGCACGACGATCTCGTCGGATATGTCCATGATCAGCGACATGTCATGCTCCACGATCAGCACGGTGATGCCCAGATCGCGAATGGAGCGCACCGTCTGTGCCAGTTGGACGGTTTCCCGGATATTCAGTCCGGCAGCGGGCTCGTCCAGCAGGATCAAACGGGGCTCCAGGGCCAGGGCCCGGGCCAGTTCCACCGAACGCTGACGGCCGAAGGCCAGTGCCGACGCATCCTGATCCGCTACCTCCGGCAATCCGAGCATCTCCAGCAGTTCCAGGCTCCGGGCGCGCACACGCCGTTCCTCCCGCACGGTGAACGGTAGACGCAGCATACCGGCAAGGAATCCGCCCCGGCTGCGCTGGTGGCACCCCACCATGACGTTCTCGAGAACCGTCATCTGACGGAAAATCTTCACATTCTGGTACGTCCGCGCGATGCCGCGGGCGGCGATCCGGTGAGGCGGCAGACCGGAGACCGGGCGGCCGTCAAAGAAGATGGTACCGCTCTCCGCGACCAGACTGCCGGCGATCAGGTTGAACAAGGTGGTCTTGCCGGCACCGTTGGGACCGATGATGCCCTTGATCATACCGTTCGGGACGGTGAAGCTGACCTGATCGACTGCCCGGAGTCCTCCGAAGGAGCGGAACAGATCGTTGACCTCAAGCAGTGCCACGCTGCACCTGCTTTTCCGCAGAAACCGGGAAGGCATCCGGTGCCGTGTCCCGGTTTCTGCGCAGAGTGTACATACCGAGGCGGCGAAGAATACCATCCGGGGCCACGAGCATGACGGTGATCAGAACCACGCCGAACACCGCATCGTCCAATGAGCCGAAATATCCGCGCAGGGACAGGAAGTTGAGCACGACACTGGCGCCCAGCGTACCCCAGAGGCTGGCCATGCCACCCACGGCGACGATGGCTACATACCGAACCGCTTTCAGCGTTCCCGCTTCTGTGGGGCCCATACCCCCGTTGTAGTGCGCCATGAATACGCCGCCCAGCGCCGCGCACACGGCGCTCAATACGAACAGCGACAGCTTGTACCGGGCCGTATCCACCCCCATGGCCATGGCAGCCGGCTCATTGCCGTGGATGGCCCGCAAGGCCCGGCCGGGTCGTGAATTGACCAGGTTGTGCATCAGCACCATGAGGCCGATGACCAGGGCCCAGACGAAGTAATACGAGAGCACACGGTTGTTCCGGGCACCATCGAAGGTAAAACCGCCGGGCAACCCGAATCCCGGAACATCGTAGATGCCGTCGGCTTCGCCCAGGAACCGGGATCCCAACAGGATGTAGTAGATGATGGCTCCGAAACCCAGCGTGGCCATGGCCAGGTAATGGCCGCGCAGCCGCAGCACCGGAATGCCGATCAGCAGGGATATGACACCGCTGAGCAGAAGCGCTGCCAGCAACGTGATCCAGGGGGAGAAATACAGAATGTCCACCCCCCAGCTGTTTGTCGTCTGGATGGTCAAACCCGCGCGTTCCGCCATGCGTACCAGGACGTGATCCCGGTGGGGCAGCAGGTTGAGGGTTGTGCCCACGGCGGCGGTGTATCCGCCGATGGCGAAGAAGCCGGCATGCCCCAGCGATATCTGCCCCGCGTACCCCATCAGCAGGCAGAGACCGATGACCACGATCGAATACAGCGCGGCCATGATCAGCTGGGTCAGGTAGTACTGGGTGTTGGTGAACATGGTGACCAGTTGGATCAGGATCACCGTGGCTGCGAGAGCCCCGAAAGGTACCCACTCTCGGCTCATCAGAACTCCTTGAGGGCCCCGACTTCGCGCCGTACGAATAGTCCGGTCGGTCGGTAGCTCAGTACGGCCAACAGAATGCTGATGGCGATGATATCTTTGTATGCCATGGGCATGATGCTGATACTGAATGCCTCGATGATGCCCAGCAGCAATCCCGCGGCAACGGCTCCGGTGCTGTTGCCCAGACCGCCCACGATGGCCACGGTGAATCCCTTGATGGCCAGCGGTGTACCGCACTCGTAATGCGTCTGGGTTATGGGCGAAACCACGCACCCCGCCAACGCCCCTAAAGCCGCACTGATCACGAAGGATAACGTGACCATGTTCTTCTGGTTGATGCCGCAGAGTGTGGCGGCCAGCGGATCCGCCGAGCAGGCGCGCATGGCCTGACCGATGAGCGTTCTGCCGAAAAACAAGCTCAGCAACACCACCGCGGCACCGCATACCCCCAGCACCCAGAACACCTGGGGCGAAACGTAGGCCCCGAATATGCGCACGGACGTCACCACGGTGCCGGTGAAATAAGGCAGCGAACGCACTTTCTCGTCCCAGATATGCAGGGCCGCCTCGCGTAACAGTATGGAAAGCCCGATGGTGATGATGATGAGTTGCAGCACATGAGGTCGTTTGAGCCAGCGTATGAAGGCAATCTGGGCCAGGGCGCCGACAGCGGCCGTGATCACGACCGCTAGGGCGACGGCCATGGGCAACGGCATGAACGGTACCAGCGATATCGCGATCATGCCCCCCAGCATGACAAACTCGCCCTGCGCGAAGTTGATGATGCCGGTGGTGTTGTAAATGATGTTGAAACCGATGGCAACGATCGCATAGACGCTGCCGCTGGTAACCCCTGAAAGGATGTACTGGATGATCAGTTCCGAGGACATTCGTTGTATACCGATGGAGTCCAGGAATGGAGGAACGGGTACCTGCCGCTGCAGTCCGGTAACGGGTCACGGCGGCAGGTACCGCGCCTGTGGACGCAACCAGGCGCCGACGATCCGCACAGGAAAACCGAGTCAGTCTCGTTACTCCTGCTCGTACAGCACGAAGGCTCCGTCTCTGACGGTCAGCATGGCGAACGCGTCCTTGTCGAGCCCGTTGTGGTCCGTGGGTGACAGGTTGAAGATACCCGCCGTGCCTACCAGTCCCGTGGTGTTCTGCAGTGCATCGCGCGTGGCTTCACGATCGCCACCGGCCACCTCGATAGCGTTGAACAGCAGCGCCAGGGCGTCGTACGCATGGCCGCCGAAGGTGCTGACCTCTTCGTTGAATCGGGTTTCATAATCCGCCTTGTATTTCTGCAGGACCTCCTTCTGCGGATGGTCGTCCGGCAGCAGATCCGCCACCAGCAGGCGTCCGGCGGGGAAGATGATCCCTTCTGCCGCCTCACCGGCTTCGCGCACATACTGGATGTTGCCGAAGCCGTGGCTCTGGAAAAGCGGTACATCGAAGGCGATCTGGCGCATGTTCCTGGGTATGATGGACTGTGCCGGCTCGATGGACCAGTTGACCACCGCCTCGACATTCTCCGCCCGGATTTTGGTCACCACGGCGGTCAGGTCCGTGGCGGCCCGGTCATAGACTTCGGCGATGGCGATGTCGATGCCGTATTCGGGAGCCAGGGTTTCAAGCTGGGCGCGGCCCGCCGCGCCGAAGCCGGTATTGCTGGCGGTCACCCCGATCCGCTGGATGCCGAGATCGTTCATGGTTTCGTAGATGCGCCGGACGGCATCGCTGTCCTTCTGCGGTGTCTTGAATACATACGGAGCGACCGGATCCACGATGGTCTCCGCCGCGGCGCACGAGATCAGGATGGTCTGGGCGTCATTGCACAGACTTTTCAACTGCATGCTCTCACCGCTGGTGGACGGACCGATGATGGCGAAAACCTCCTCCTCCTCGATCAGCTGTCTGGCGAAGGAGATGGCCCGCTGAGGGTCAGCGACCGAATCCCGCAGAAGCAAGCGAACCTGCCGCCCGGCGATACCTCCCGCGGCGTTGACCGAGTCCACCATCATCTGCGCGGTTCTGGCTGCCGGCGCTCCCAGGAAGGATGCCGGTCCGGTCACGGAGAAAATGGCGCCGACTTTGATGGGTTCTTCCTGCTGCGCGCAGGAAACCAACCCCACGACAGCGGCAAGGACTACTACGAGAGCTCGTGAGAACATGGTATCCCTCCTGTGCGGAATGGATGAATGGAGTCCGCAGGCCGCGTCATCTGGGACCGATCGCACAGCCGGCTGGTCGCTCCATGCCTGATGCGCCAGGCACCGTACCTGGGCCGGTACATCGACAGAGGGTCAATATATCGGCAATTCGGCGGAGAGGAGCAAATCAGGTTGCACTCCGCATCCGCACGGGCTGTCCTGTGGTACCCAGCACCCGTTGCCAGATTTCTCCCTGAGGATCGATCTGCTTGCGCTGCCCGGTGGCCAGGTTCATCGGGACAAGGGTGAAACGGTCGTTCCAGTAACCGATCAGCATGTCGGTGCATCCGGCCATGCCGGCATGAACGGCATGCTGCCCTAAGATCAGGCAGAAGCCGGAATCCATGGAGTTGGCCGGCAGGCTGCGTATCATGTAGCTGGGATCGATGTATTTGATCGACATGGGCATCCCGCGTCCCTTCAGGTACGTCTCTATGCGCTCTCGCAGGAAAAAGCCTATTTCCTTCAGCTGTAGATTCCCGGAGGCGTCACGCTCCTGTTCGCCGTCGGTCTCGGCCTCGATGAGCTCCTGTCCGGCCCCTTCGGCAACGACGATCACCGCGTGGTGGCGTGCGTTCAGCCGTTCATGCAGAATGTCCAGAAAACCTCCTTCAAGGCTGAAGGACACTTCCGGAATCAGGCAGAAATTGGCATCACCGCTGGCCAGCGTGGCGTAGGCTGTGATGAAACCCGAATGCCGTCCCATGAGCTTGACCAGACCGATTCCGTTCCAGGCGGCGCGCGCTTCAGCGTGAGCCGCGGCGATGGCACCGCGTGCCTCGCCGACGGCCGTAGAGAACCCGAAACTGCGTTCGATCCAGGCCAGATCGTTGTCGATGGTCTTGGGGATGCCGATCACGGCGATCTTGAGGTTGCGCCGGGTGATCTCCTCCACCAACGCCGATGCGCCCCGCAGCGTCCCGTCACCACCGATGGCAAACAGGATACGGACGCGCCAGTTGAGCAGCGTGTCCACCATTTCGCCGACGTCCTGGGGACCGCGGGAACTCCCCAGAAGCGTGCCGCCGTGCATGTGGATGTGTTCCACGCTGGCAGGGTCCAGCAGCATGGGTTCGCTGAAACCGTGGGGCGACAGTCCAGCGTAGCCATAGCGGAATCCGAGTATGCGCCGCACTCCGTAACCATGATTCAGCGTCAGCACGATGGACCGGATGACGTCGTTCAATCCGGGACACAGACCGCCACAAGTGACCAGTGCACAGGTCGTTTCCTCGGGACGAAAATAAATCTGGGTTCGCGGTCCGGCGATCGCGAAGCTGGGCAGCGGGCTGCCCGTGGCAGTCAACTGCTCTACTGTACTTATGTCCGAGTACGCCAGAATGCGATCCGCATCCTCCACAAAACCCTTGTCCAGACCCAGAAAGGGCGAAGGGACAGAACACGGGCCCAGCCGGCGGATCTCCAGCTCCTTCGCGGTAAGCAGCTCTCCGGGCGGAAGGCTGTCACTCGTCTGGGACATTGGGTGTCTCTTTCCTGAAAACAGCGACTACAGCTGATGCTGGATACGAATGGTGAGTAGCCAGCCGGCATGCCGGGTTAGACGGCATGCCGGCACACCGAAACAGCGACAATGGCGAAAACTCATCCAGCGGCTCATCTGACAAGGAACGGGCTGCCCCTAATTTCCGCAACGCAGCCGCGAACCGCCCGGGTACACAGGGCTGCCGTCTTGACGTTGGGCCAACCGGAAGACAATATAAGAAGCCACGGGATGCGAAGAAACTTTCTTTTTCGCCCTTTATTACCGGAGCACCCCATTCCAGGCAGGGTCCTGCACTTTCCCCTGTATGCCCGGCAGCCACCACATCTGCACATCGGGACGCTCCGGGCCAGCGGCGGACCGGCTGTCAGGCCAGCCACAGGCTGTCGCGATATACATTTCCAACCCCGGTAAAGGAGATAACCAGCCCATGATGTCGCGCTCCGGGTTCCGCCTGGAATCGTCTTACACCGCCATACAAGGATTGAACGCCTATCGGGGCATGTGGCATGCGCACGTGCAGGGAGCTTTCCCGGGGTTCATCCCGGCGCGCGAACTCTGCCTCAGGGGCGGCTACAGCTTTCTTGGCGTTACCGAACACGACAACCGCTTTACGCAGATGCAGTGGTCGGAACAGGACTGGTATGCGGCCCAGAGTGCGGATTTTCTGGTGATCCGCGGCTTTGAGGCCACCCATCCGCTGGGCCACATCACCTGCCTCGGCTTTCTGCCGGAGCAGACGGGCGTGGACGCGGATGCAGCACGCAGGATCCGGTTCGAAAAAGCACAGCTGGATGCCGGTTACGGTGATTTTCTCAAGACCGCAGCGGATCTCGGCGCCTTTCTGGCGCTCAACCATCCCGCCAAATGGCGCGGCAGGGCCCACGAACTGGCCGGGCAGCCGGACTTCGGCTGCCTGCATGCTCTGGAGATCTACAACGGCAACCAGGTCGGCAAGTCGCTGGCCCAGGGATATACACCGGATCTGCTCGATGACTGCCTGGCGCTAGGCTGCCGTATCTGGGCCGCGGCCAATCCGGACTGCCATTCATGGGACACGAGCCAGGCTGACGGACCTTTCAACGGTTACAACGTCGTCTACGCCGGCCGGCTCACCCGGCAAGCCATACTGGAAAGCCTGAAACAAGGGCGTTTTTATGCATCCACCGGCCAGGAAATAGACGTCATCACCGTGACCGGCGATTCGCTGGAGATCACGGCTCCCGCCTGCAGGTATATTCGGTTCATCGGTCACCACGGCAGGGTGCTGCAGGAGGATCACGGCGAACGCGCCGCGTATCGCTTCACCGGCGAGGAAGGTCATGTCCGCGCCGAACTGGAAGGCCACCAGCCATCGCCGTTGAGCGTGGGGGATGCGCCCGCCAGGGCCTGGCTGCAACCGGTCCGGGTCATACCGCGGTGATCCGGCTGTAGTATCGCAGCAGGTGAAGCGTGACGGCGGACTACAAGCAGGAGGTTGAATGGATCTGTCATGGCCGCTGCTGCTCATGCTGGCCGGACTGGCTGCCTTCAGCGCAGCGGTGCAGGGGCTTACCGGGCTGGGATTTTCTCTTGTCGGGATGGGGCTGGCCAGCATGGTGCTGGGGCCGCGGAACGCCAACCTGGTGTGGACGTTGCTTGCCGGACCCATAGCCCTGTCCATGGCCTGGCGTCTGCGCCGGTACGCGCAATGGCAGCTGGTGGGTTGGATGCTGATAGGACTGGCCATGGGACTGCCGGTGGGCGTGTACGCGCTGGCCGTGGCGCCGGCCTCGGTGTTGAGCCGCATCATCGGTGGCGTGATCGGTCTCTTCGCGGTGTACTACCTGCTCAATCCACCGGTGAGACGCCACCATGTCACCCCGGCCTGGGGGATTCCCGCCGGAGCCGTGAGCGGTGTGCTGGCAGGGCTGACCAACATGTCCGGACCACCGGCGGTGGTTTTCCTGTTGACCCTTGGACTGAGCAAGAACACCCTGCGGGCCACCCTCGCCGCGTACTTCCTGGCGGGCATGATCTCCAAGACGACGATGCTCGTTTTCTGGCAGGACTTGCTGCGGGTGGAGCACGCACTGATGGCGGCTACCATGCTGCCGCCGTTGACGGTGGGAATTGCCGCCGGCATGTATGTGTCCCGCTATGTGTCCACCCGGATGATCCAGAAGATCATCTGTCTGCTGCTGATCATACCTGCGGTGATGCTGCTGCTGGCCGGATAGGATCGTTTTCAGGCGCGCCACTGCCGGCGTCGATCCAGCTGCCGGCGTCGATCCATAGGTGTGTACAGGCGTCGGTCCGGGATGTGGCCAACCAGGCCGACGTGCACGCTAACGACTCGATAGAAAAGGAAATCATCATGCGAGCAGGTTGGTCTCAAACCGACATCACGCCGCCTCTTGGACTGCCGATGGGCGGGCGCGGTCCGCGTTTTGCGCCCGGCGTCGAGGTGTTGGATCCGCTGTCGGCCCAGGCGCTGGTTCTGGAAGACGACGCCGGACGCCGGACGCTCTGGGTATCGTTGGACCTGATCGGTGTCGAGCGGGAAATGGGGTTGACCCTGCGCTGGGAGCTGGCGGCCTTGACCGGCGTGCCCCTGGAACGGGTCATCGTCAACTACGCTCACATACACAGTGGCCCCATGATCAATTTCGATGGGTATGCCACCGTGGTGGAGAAACCGCCGGGGCTGGCCGGGTACGGTCGTGAACTGCAGCATCGGGTGGCTCGCGCCGGGCTGGAGGCGGTGGCTGCTCTGCGGCCGGCCCGGATTGCCTTGCACCACGGTGAGAGTGAGGTGGGCATCAACCGCCGCGGACGTGATGCATCGGGTCAGATGACCATGCGCCCCGACCCGGCGGGCGCGCACAATCCTGATCTGTGGGTTCTGGATGTCCAGGCCGCAGACGGCCGACACGCCGTGATATTCAATTACGGTTGTCATCCGGTGATCGTGTACGGATTTGCCTGGCAGGCGCTGTCGGCCGGCTGGCCCGGCGCCGCGCGCCGCGCGTTGGCCGGTGCTCTGGGGGCTGACACACACTGCCAGTTCATCCAGGGACTGGCGGGCAACGTGCGACCCCGGGTGCTGGCGGATCTGGAGGCCGGTCATTTTCGCAAGTCGCAACCGGAGGATGTGGAGACGGCGGGCCGGCAGATGGCTGCCGACGTCCAGGCGGCTCTGGGCAATACCGGGAATGCGCTTGAACTGGAGCTGGCCGGCACCGACGGCTGGTTCAACGCCCGGCGGGATCAGACCGCCATTCCGGACATCGATCACTGGCGCCGGTGCGCCGCCAGTGAGGATGAACTGGAGCGTAACCGGGGGCGGTACTGGCTGCAGCGCCTGGACTCGGGCCTGCCGCCGGTGCAGTGTGTCCCCTGGGCGGTGGGGTTGCTGCGCCTCACCCGTAATCACACGGTCGGCTGGATGGCCGGCGAGGTTCTGGCCGAATGGCTCCCCCTGCTGCGGCAGTGTCTGCCCACCGATCTGACGATGTTCGGTTACTGCCAGTACGTGGCCGGATATCTTCCCACGGACGCGCTGTTGCCGGAGGGAGGCTACGAGGTGGCCAGCTCGCCAGGCAACTCGAAAAACGGGCCCGGGCCCTTGGCGCCGGGACTGGACGCAGCCGTGCAGCAGGCGGTGCGGGGGCTGGCCCGGCAGTTGGATCTGGAGGCCGGTTGAAACGCGAAGTATATGACGTTTTCCGTGCCGGTATGGCGTTTGCCACGGCCGCTGTACCAGACCGATGATTCCTTGCGGCCGGTGTGCCGGGCCAGCACACCGGCCGTGGAAGGCGATGCGTTCCGGCTTGACTCCCGGTTGCAGGTGAGTATGTTTCGTGCTACGTTTGTCAAAAACTTGGCATTCGGTCCATCCACCCTCTAACCTTTGTCCCATGCATGGGCTGACTCGCTGTGTACAACCAGTGTCCCGAATACCATAGTCCAGTGAAAATGACCCAACCAGTGCACCGGACCTGCATGGATCGATGCAGTACGGTTCCGGCGTGCTTTGCCTCGCACTCCCGGTGCCGCGTGGCTGACGGTGAAATCCACCGGCCCGGTAAGCCATTCCTAAACAAGGAGCAAGCCGATGCTGAACCGATATCTGCCGTTGTTGCTGACCGGGGTTCTGCTGCTGACCGCAATACCAGCGTATGATCAGCCGGAGCTGATTCGCTACGAGTTGGAGGAAACCATCGTCACCGGCTCCAAGGTGCCGCAGACCCCGGGGAACGTCACTCAGAAGATCGAGATCATCACGGCCACCGATTTCGAGGACATGATCCTGGGTAACAGCAATCTGGCCGAAATACTGTCCCACAGTCCGGGCAACTTCGCCAATGTCCTGTCGCGCAACGACGCCAACTGGGGATCTTCCGGAGGCCTGGCCAACACGTACAAGGGATACATGCTGGACGGACTGCCCATCGACGCCTTCATCGATCTGCAGAGCCTGGATCCCTGGGCGTTCGCCCGCATAGAAGACCAACGAGGTTCTGCTTCCGTGCTGTACCCGACCTACCTGGCCATGGATTTCGCCGGCAACCAGTCGCCGCTGGCCGGCACGGCCAACTTCATCCTCAGGGAACGGGTCGATGCCGCGCGCACCCGGGCATCGCTGTACACCGGCTCATACAACACCGTGGGTGCCCGCTTCTACCATCAGCGGGTCGCAGGCAACTTTCACTGGTTCGCCGGCGGGCACTATGAGGATTCGGACTACACCGACTATGGTACCGCGGACTCCTGGTTGAACATGATCGACAATCCGGCCTATGAGAAAACCAGGCTGTATGCGCGGGGCACCTACTTCATCGACGGAGACGAGGACCACCGGCTCGCCATCTACGCCCATCGCAACTGGCATACCGGCACCGCCGGCAGGCCGAACCGTGGTTTCGCCCATACCTACACCACGCTGAACTCCCATTACCTGCGTCCGCTGCAGGACAATCTGGTGGCGCAGATGCGCCTGGGATACCGCGACTACGTGCGCACCTGGGAGGAAGATCACTGGCCGGCCAGCATCGCCCTGCGGCAGGAAGATCGCATGCTCCAGACGATCGTGCCGGTCGACCTGTCGGTTTCGTACCGGCACGGAATCGGCGGGCTGCTGACCGTGGGCGCGGACTACCAGGTTGCCTGGTATGAAACCGCCAGCCAGGCAGACGAATTGCGTATGGGCAACGACGGTCGGGCCATGCACGTCGGGGTTTACGCCCAGGAGGAACTGGCATGGAATGACTTCGTCTTTCGCCTGGGGGGACGGTTCAATCACATACGCCACGACATCTACTTACTGGACGGTGTGGCTCCCGGTGCCGACAGCGAATCCTGGAACAAGGTCCTGGGCAGCGCCGGGGTGCGGTACAATCCATTCAACACGCTGTCCGTCTACTCCAACGTCGGCACCAGCTTCAGAGCTCCATCGCTGAAATCGGTGGGCGGCACCATTCCGTTGAGCGACATGGGGCGGGACGACGTCACCGGCCATCTGCCCAACCCGGACCTGGACCCGGAGTCGGGCCTTAGCGTGGATCTGGGAGCGTCCTTCATGCCGGCTTACGGCCTGGTGTTGGGAGCCCGGGCGTTCCTTATCCAGATCGACGACCAGATCGTCCATACGGTGGTGACCCAGAGCGGTTCCCAGTCCCAGGATGTCAACGCCGGCAAGACGGAGACCTACGGCCTGGAACTGGAACTGCAGCACAGTCTGACCGGTTGGCTGCAATGGTACGCCAACTACACGCTTACCCAGTCCGAGATCGAGAACAAACTGGAACCGGACAAGGACGGGGCCCGCATGAACTTCGTTCCCGAGCATGTCGTCAACGTGGGCGCCCAGGCCATTCTCCCTGGAGAGGTGTATGCCAGTGCCCGGGTGCAGTGGTTCAGCAGCATCCACGAATCGATCTCCATCGCCAACCCCGGAAAACTGGATGCCTACGAACTGGTAACCGCCCGCCTGGAAAAGCGTTTCACGGACCGCGACGGCCGCCAGTTGCGCGTGTTCGTGGAGCCGTACAATTTGACCAACAACACATTCGAGATGCCCTGGGGGTTCCAGGATCCCGGGTTCTCGGCTAACGGCGGACTGAGCGTCAGGTTCTGATCGTATGCGATCCACGGGTAACACCTTTTCATCCATCGCCGTTGCCCTGGCTCTGGCTGCACGGGTGGCGAGGACAGCCGTCCATCGTGCCCCGAGCCCGAGCGGTCCGGGGCCATGGCTCGGTGGTGCGGTCCTGCTGGGGCTGTTGCTGCTGGAGGCGGGGTACGCCGTCTCCAGCAGCGCTGGTACCCGCGCCAATACAGAAGAACCGATCGTGGTCACCGACTTCAGGAACAGAGAGCTCGTTTTCGACCAACCGGTTGAACGCATCGTCTGCCTGATCGAGAGCTCGCTCAGCAACCTGTACATGCTGGGTGCGGAAGACCGTCTGGTCGGCATCTCCACCAACGTTTACCAGGAGAGCGTCTTTCCGTATTACGCCGCCATGGACCAACGCATCAGGGACCGCATCCTGCCTACTCCGGGCAACTGGGATTTCGTCAACCACGAAAGCCTGATGGTGTTGCAGCCGGATCTGGTCATCATCTGGGCGCAGCAAGAAGAAGCCATACAGACGCTCGAGGAGCGCGGTATACCCGTGTTCGGCGTCTTCATGACGGAGTTCGCCGACATTCACCGCCAGATCGAGGCCCTGGGACGACTGACCGGCACGGAAGACCGGGCCCGTGAGCTGCTCGCGCTGGCAGACGGGGAACTGGAACGGGCCCGGCAGCGGCTGGCGCTGCTGGACGATGCGGAGGCCCTGCCTCGCGCCTACTTCATGTGGGCCCAGGGGCCGTTGCAGACCGCAGGTAAAAACAGCACCGTGCAGGAACTGCTGGAGCTGGCCGGGGCCACCAACGTTGCGGCCGGCAGTCCGCGCGAGCAGCTCGTAGTCAATCTGGAGAACATCCTGATCTGGGATCCGGAAGTGATCATCATGTGGGCCAATGAGCGACTGGATCCAGCCGACGTGAGGCAGATGGCGGGTTGGCGCGGAGTGTCGGCGGTGCGCAACGGCCGCGTGCATGAATTGCCGGATGTGTTCTCGTGCGACTTCTGGACGCTGAAATATCTGTTCACGGTGGAGCTGGTGTCGCGCTGGTGCCATCCGGAGCATTTTGCCGGAGATGATCTGTATGCCGTACGCGCCGCACTGTTCGACCAGCTGTACCAGGGCAAGCTGCCGGCCGCAGAGCTGCCACCCCTCACCCGCACGAGCGCACAGCCGTGAACAAACTGTTGCTCCGCTACACGCTGTACATCCTGCCCTTGCCTGTGGTGTTCATCTCACTCGTACTCGGCCCGGCCGTCAGCGCCCGTCAGCTCTTTGACTGGTTCGTCGAATGGAGTCTGCGCCGTCCTCCGGACGAGGCTGTCAACCGGGACCTGTTGCGTGCCGTCTTGTGGGATGTGCGTCTGCCGCGTGTCCTGCTGACGCTGCTGGTCGGCGGCGCGCTGGCCGCGGCCGGCAACTCGCTTCAGGCGTTGTTCCGGAATCCGCTGGTCTCGCCCTACATACTGGGTCTGTCCGCGGGGGCGGCTTTCGGCGCGGCGCTCGCGGTCACCATTCCCTGGTTGCCGGTCCAGCTTGCCGCCTTTGTTTTTGCGCTGTTGGCCGTGGCCCTGAGCTACTACCTGGCCCGTACCAACAAGACGGTCTCCACCGTCTCGTTGATCCTGTCCGGAGTCATCGTCAGCGGCATCTTCACCGCCCTGCTGACCATCGTCCAGTTTCTCACGGATCCATTCAAACTGCAGACCATCGTACAATGGACCATGGGCAACCTGCACAACGCCAGCTGGGACAAACTGCAATCCGCCGCGCTGGGCATCGCCGTCGGTGTGATCTGGCTGTTCCTGTTTCGCTGGCGGATGAACGTGCTGGCCATGGGTGACGACGAGACTCGCGCCGTGGGACTGAACCCCGAGCACCAGAGATTACTGGTGCTCATCCCGGCAACGCTGGCCGCTTCGGCGGCCATCGCCGTGGCCGGTGTCATCGGTCTGCTGGGTCTGGCCATACCGCACATGGTGCGCATGATGCTGGGACCGGATAACCGCTACACCCTGCCTGCCTCGTTTACCTTTGGCGGCGCCTTCCTGTTGATCGTGGACACGTGTTCACGCAGCGTGGCTCAGTTCGAGATCCCCGTCGGCGTATTCACCACACTACTCGGCGGTCCTTTTTTCATCTTCCTGCTCAAAAAGGCACGCATCGGATGGGAAGCGTAGAAACCGCGCTGGACATCCAGGGCCTGTCCTTCGGTTACGGCGACCGGCCTATCCTGACCGATGTTTCCGTGCAGATTCCCGCCGGAAAGCTCACTGTACTGCTCGGTCGAAACGGCAGCGGCAAATCCACGCTGCTGCGGCTGCTGGCCGGTCTGTTGCCCGTGAAGCACGGCCGTATCACCCTGATGGGGCACGATATGCACCGTCTGTCGGCGGCGGAAAAAGCTCGCATCATCGGCTTCATGCCGCAGCAGCATCGAGCCGTATTCCCTTTCGCCGTGGAGGATGTGGTACTCACCGGCCGGGCCGGCCATGTGCGGCTGCTGCCGCGCCGGGAAGACATGGAGAAGGCGTTGCAGGCACTGGAGCAGGTGGGCATCTCGCACCTGCAGGGGCGGCCGTTCACCGAACTCTCCGGCGGTGAACAACAGATGGTCATGATCGCCCGGGTCCTGGCCCAGGAACCTCAGATCGTCATGCTGGACGAACCGACCTCGCATCTGGATTTCATCAACCAGGCCCGTCTGCTCACCCTCATCCGCCAGTTGGTCAGCACACCCTTGACCGTGCTGGTGGTGCTGCACGATCCCAACAGCGCCTTTTTATACGGCGATCACTTCATCTTTCTGAAGAACGGCCGCATTGAGCTTCTGGAGAGCGGCGAATCCCCCTGGGATCGGTGTGTACTGGAACGCATCTACGACACCCCGATGCACACCCTGCCCTACGGCGACCGTGCCATCGTCGTGCCCCAGGATCCGGCCGGCCGGTGAGGGCGGGTGCGACTTCCGGACGATACACACCTGCTTGGCACTTTCTACGCTAGCGCATCTTCAGGAGACCAGACCAACCAACGAAACATCCCTGTGCTGCCGGTGAAAGCCCGGGGCGGCTAGGCGCCGGCGAAGAGGCACAGCCGTATTCCGGCAGGTTCACGCGGTTGGTGGGTCGGCGAGGGCAAGCAGTGCCTGATGCCGGCGCGCCTTACTATTTTGTGCTTGACTCCGCCGTACCCTAAACTATTTTACGTAACACCAATCTGTATTTCGTGACACTGTGAAGCTCTGGGTACGACCGCGTTGTGTCTGTCGACTGTAACACGGTTGACCGCAACTGCCCGCCCTCTTGGGCTGGTGGATGCCTGCAGGTGACGTCATACAAGGAGATAGGTTCATGAGGTTGTTGCGCTGCAGAAAACTAGAGCCCGCGATCGCCGCTACTATGCATGCTGCAACCAGGAAATCGCGCCGCCTGCGCGGAGACGCAGGAGGTAAGGTGCCTGTGCTGGTGTTGGTCCTGTGTTCGCTCGCGGGTCTGCTCTCTGGGCTGGTTGCATCTGCAGCGCCGACAGCGGAGCTGGTGACACTGCGGGGACAGGTGGTAGATCCCCGGGGCGTTCCGGTCAGCGATGCAACCATCGTTCTTGAGGAGCTTCCCGCTCAAGCGGTTTCTGGACGCGATGGCCAGTTTCACCTCAATCGCATACCGGCAGGAAGGTATACGGCCAGGGTAACGCACGTCCGCTTTGCACCGGTCTCCATCGTGGTCCAGGCCACAGCCGATTACGACCAGATTAGTGTTGTTCGATTTGGGGAAGAAACACCCTTTCTGATGGGCGAGACCGTGATCACGGCCACCAGGACGCCGCGTCTGCTCGAAAACACTCCGCTGCCAGTTACCGTGATAACCCGTCAGGCCATCGAAGCCTATCAAGCCACAAACATCGCGCCGCTGCTGGATCAAGTGCCGGGAGTCACGCAGATGCCCAACGGGTTCGCGCGCTCCAGCGTCAGTATCCACGGGTTGCCGGAGCAATACGCTCTACTTCTGGTCAACGGCCAGAGGCAATACGGCCGCCATGCCGATGCCAAGGACCTGGAGCACATACCGACGGACGCCATCGAACGGATCGAGGTCGTCAAAGGTCCTTCGTCGGTGCTGTACGGCAGTGACGCGGTGGCCGGCGTCATCAACGTGATCACGCGTGACGGCATGCCGGCCCCGATGCTGAACCTGTCGGCCATGGGCGGTTCCCATAACACGTATTCCCTGCGTGGTAACAGTGGCGGCAGCCTGCTTGGCTGGAACCACTTTCTGGCGGCCAGCTGGAACAAGTCGGGTTTCATGGGCGAGGGATACGGTTTCAGCAACACGAATCTGCGACTCAACTCAAACACCATCTGGCAGCACGTGTTTCGGTTCCAGATCGAGATGGGGTACTTCGAGGAGGCATCCGAGGACATGCCTGCAACCGAGACCTACGCGGGCGGCAACTACCTCGACGATGAGATATTCGACGTGCGAGCCAGTTTGACATGGGATGCCAGTCAGAACTCACGCTGGCAAGCTGCCGTCGGGTACTACGATCAGTATCGCCGCGATGCTCGACCCGGCAACGCTCCGCGCTTCTGGGAGCGGAAGAACTACCTGGTCGACATCCAGAATACGTGGCAGGCGGGTGGCCATACCCTGACCAGCGGCATCGAAATGCGTCTGGACAACATCGATTACACGCTGATGGACGCTAGCGAGAACCAGGCGCTTCTATCGGTTTACGCGCAGGACGAGTGGGAGTGGTCCGAGAAACTGAATCTGGTGGCTGCGGCGCGTATGGAACGCCATGATCGATGGGGCACGGTGGTGGTGCCGCGTCTGGGGGTGTCCATGCATCCGTCGCCGTCCACCACTGTCCGTTTGTCCGGAGGAACGTCTTTTCGCGCTCCGGCACTTACGGATCTGTACGAGTCCGAATATTTTCACCCATGGAGTGGCGGTTTCTGGTTGGGTGGAAATCCCGATCTGGACCCGGAAAAATCGTTCGGGTTGAATCTGGACGTGGAATACCGGGGTCGTGCGGCCGCGGTGTCAGGAGGGCTTTTCTTCAACCGTCTGACCGACCGTTTTTCGCAGTCGGACACTGGTCGTATGATCGACGACAGGCCTGTGCGCCAGCTGGTCAACAGTGACCAGGCGGAAAGCTGGGGGGCGGAGTTTCGTCTCCGCTATATACCGGCGGTCGGCCTGGTCACAACGGTCGCTTATACCTACCTGCACACCGAGGACAAGGCCACAGGGCTGGTGTTCGACTACTCTCCCACCCACACGTTCAATACCGGTCTGGAGTGGCAGCCTTCTGGGCTGGGGCTTACCCTGGGCATGCGCGGCAAGTACATGAATAAGCGCTATGCGAATGCAGTACGCGGGAATGAGTTGGATGGCACCCTCGTGCTGGATTTCAACATCGAACAGGAGCTGGCAGGGGGTGTAAGTCTGTTCGGCGCCGTCGAGAACGCACTGAATCAGCAGATTTACTGGGAAAGCCGTTATTTCAGCGATGATTACCGCAGGATCCGTAGTGGTCTACGTTACCGGCTGTAGAAGGAGGAGGACGTGATGCGCGCACTGGTCAACACGCTTGCATTGCTGGGGTTGCTGGTTGTTCAACCTGTGGCGGCCCACCACAACTGGCTGCAGTTGG
>SLHA01000155.1 GCA_007136405.1 Candidatus Latescibacterota bacterium | reverse complement strand
GGTCCGTTTGGCGGTCAGTTCAGCCTACCCTCAGCCCAGTTCCTCGAGCAGCAGGATGGCGTCCTGGATGAACTGCGGACATCGGGTGGAGAACAGGTTGCGGCGCAGTCCTTCCGCGTGCCCCTCGGGGGTGAATACGTCGATTCCCAGCAGTTCACGACAGGTCAAGGCGCCATGTTGTTCGGTGAAGCGCTGCACGAAGAGCCGGATCCGGTCGAACAACTCGGCCTCGCGGGACACGTCGCCATGAGCCGGCACCAGGCGGCCGTGGCGCAGTCCGAGCACCAGGTACGCACTGCTGACCGCTCCGCACTCGCCTCCCACGGTTGAACCGCCGGCCAGGGCCGCGGCCATACGCCGGGCCAGCTGGGGGTCCAGTCCGAAATCCCCGGCATAGGTTTCCAGCACGCTCTGCGAGCAATGGTAGCCCTGGCGGAACCGCATCAACGCCTGCGCCACCCGGTCTTCCGGAGTCAGCTCGTAAGGAGCCGTGGCCGCCGAAGAGGAGGTAGCAGCACCCCGCGCGGCCAGCGCCGCCAGCGCCCAGACGGCTCCGGCCGACCGGAGAAACCGGCGGCGGGTCGCACACACCGCTCCACATCCGGCGTTGTGCGCTGCGGCACCATCTACAGACCGGCTGTCATTCTGCATGGCACAACCCTCGAGTGTGCGTAGCGGCCACCGGAGATTCCCGGTGCGTACTGCACGCATGCCCCCCCACCACATTCGCGACGCGGGCTCCTGCCATGAGTCTGTCCCTGGAGCACCTACCGGAGCTCTGCGACCGGAGCGTCAACCGTGGACTCAGCCCGCCGGAGCGGCCTACCGCGGCTCCGCAGGGAGGCGTCACCATGGACTCGCCCCGGGTGTCTACCGGGGCCCCGCGACCGGGTACAGCCGGAACGTATCGCCCACCGCTACCGCGAAACGCGTGACGAATTCTTCATCACGAACGGCCAGCGTCAGACCTTCGCGGTGCAACACCGCCACCGGTTCACCGCTGGGTACGGAGGTGTAGTCCTCCCCAAGAAGCAACGTGAATGCGGTGTCCGCCAGCACCAGTTGCACCGGCGTCCCCGCCCTGAACCCGAGCTCGTCGTATTCACTGCTGAGCACGCTGGTGTAGGCGTTACCGTGTCCGCCAATCTGCGTGATCACGCCTTGGACTATAGGCTCGGTGACCCGCAGGTCCGATGGCGACGGTTCTTCGCCGCACCCGTTCCACAGCAAGGCCGCAACGATGAGAGCTATATACCCCTGATATGTCAAATCGATCACCTCGGGTGTAAACGCGACGTGCACATAGTGGACGCTCCTCCGGCTAGTACGGTTGCCGGGCGTCAGGGCACGACCTGCAGCGGATTGGCATAGATGCACCCGCCCCTGTGATCCATGGCTTCGGCGCGCACGAAACCTTCCGTTCCCGTCACGGCATAGTCGACAGTCAGCCGTTCGTCCGGCGTGGCCCAGGCGATGGCCAGCAGTCTGCGATCCCCGGATGCACCGCTCTGTTGCCGTCCGTACAACCGCAGCATGCGAGCGCCCGCAGCGGTGATGGAGATGACCCCATCGGCTGCCGTGATGGAAGTGAACCTTGCCGTGGAATCCGCCAGTGAGTAGAATCGACCGGTTTCCAGGGCGAGGCGCAAGTCGGTTTCGCTGCAACTAACCGCCGCTGTTAGGATGCCTGCATTCGGGACGATACGATGCAGATCGTGAGCGTCGCTGGTAGCATACCCCCAGACTTGTACGGGCTGCGACGACGCCGCACACCGGGCTATCCAGAGTGCGTCCAGACGGTCTACCGCGGTCTGGAAGCCGCTGCCGACATTGTGGGTGTAGATCTCCATGCCCTGGAAGTCGCGGTACGTGCCGATCAACTGTGCGCTGGTATACGACCAGTGATGCTTGGTGGTCCCGAATTCGCCGATGCGCGGATGCGCCAGGATCGCCAGACCGCCGGCCTGTCGGGTCTGATCGATCAGATCCTGGACACTGGTCTGCGGTGCCGGCTCCACCTCGGCGAAGAGGGTAAGCACGTCGCCGCCTTCAGTACCGCGCATTTCGCTGTTGCCGAGGAAAATGGGATGATCATCGTCATCCGTTGGATGATACCGGTCGTGGTCGGCCAGAGCCGCGAAATGGAATCCGCAGGCGCGCAGCCGGTCCCGTATCTGCTCCCGGCTGGCGTGACCGTCACTGATGTCGCTGTGGATGTGCAGATCGCCCTTGAACCAGGGCAGGGTGAAGGCATGGGCGTACGGGTTGATGATGTCCACAGTGTCCTCCTGCTCGAGCCGCTGATGCGCTCAGCCGGTGGCGGGCAAACCGTTACTGATGACAGCGCCTGGCCGCGACAGGCCTGTCAGGACGAATCCTGCCGCGACTGCTTCGCATACCGATCCAGGATGGCTGGGATGGCTTCCGGTGTGACGCGGCTGAGGACATCATCGTTGACCATCATCACCGGCGCCAGCCCGCAGGTTCCCAGGCAGCGGGCCTGCTGCAAGCCGAAAAGACCATCGGACGTGGTCTCGCCGATGTCGATGCCCAACTCTTCCTGCAGCCGGTTCACCACCTTGTCCGCCCCTTTGACATAACAGGCCGTACCCATGCAGACGGATATGGAATACCGGGCCGGCTTGTTCAGCCGGAAAAAATGATAGAACGTGGCTACGCCGGATACTGTCGCCGCCGGCACCTGCAGCAACTGCGCGACCGCGTCCAGATGCTCCGTGTCCAGGTAGCCGTACCGGGCCTGGACCTTGTGCAATACGGAGATCAACTCGCTGGCCGGTTCCGGCTGTGCTGCGGCAGTGCGGATATATTCAACGATCTCATCACCGAGTACGGCCTCAGCGGCCTCGCGGACCTGATCCCAATGGTCGGTGACGGCCGGGGTTGGGTGCGTCATCGTATCCCTCGTGGCGTCTTGGCGGCATAAGTGGTATGGAGCAATTCGTGGGCCTTGGCGCCGCCGGCTTCGCCCAGGAATTCCTCGTACAGGCTGATGATGGCGGGGTTTTCGTGCGACCGCCGCACGGTCTTCTGCTCGTCGATACCATACAGCGCCTGAGCCCTGAGCCGCAGCAGTTCCGGATCCAGCACCCGGGTGCCGGGCGGCGGATACGGTTGGCCGCCTCCGCCGATGCATCCGCCCGGACAGGCCATCAGTTCGATGACGTGATACGTCCTGTCGCCGCGCAAGACTTTGTCGAGAATGATCTTGGCATTGTTCAAGCCATTGGCTACCGCCACGTTGAGCGTATGGTCGCCGATCACCACCTCGACCTCGCGCAGACCTTCTACCGCCCGCACCTCGTTGAACTCCAGCTGTGGATTGTCCTCGCCGGTCAGCTTGGGGGCAGCAGTTCGCAAGGCAGCTTCCATCACCCCACCGGTAGTGCCGAAGATATCGCCGGCGCCGCTGGCCAGGCCCATGGGATCGTCGAATCGTTCCTTGGGCATGTCGAACACGGCCATCTGGGGATTGTTCCAGTAGTCGATACCGCAGGACTTGATCATCCAGATCAATTCGCGCGTGGTCAGCACCGCGTCGGTATACGGCGTCCCGTCCGGCATCCGGTGTTCGGGCCGTCCCGCTTCCGTCTTTTTGGCCACACAGGGCATCACCGCGACCACGTAGAGGTCACTCGGGTCCAGTCCCAATTTGCTGGCGTACCAGGTCTTGAACAGCGTCGACATCATCGACATCGGCGATTTACAGGTGGAGGCATGCGGAATCAGTTCCGGGTAGAATCTCTCCATGAAACTCACCCACCCCGGAGAACACGAGGTCAACAGCGGCAGAGGCCCGTTGCCCTCCAGGCGCTTGACCAGTTCGAAAGATTCCTCGACGATGGTCAGGTCCGCCGCGAAGTCCGTATCGAACACACCGTCGAAGCCGAGTTTGCGCAAGGCCCACACCATCTTGCCCACGACCGGTGTTCCCGCATCCAGTCCGAATCCTTCGCCGATGGCGGCCCGGATGGACGGGGCGGTCTGCACGACCACGTGCTTGGTCGGATCCGCCAGCGCGTTCCAGACCGCCTCCGTGGAGGATCTCTCCAAAAAAGCCGCAGTGGGACAGACATTGATGCACTGGCCGCACTGGATGCAGACGGATTCGTCCATCGGCGCGCCATGAGCCGGCGCCACGTAGGTGGTGAACCCCCGTCCCAGCCGGCCCAGATTGGCAACCCCCTGGACCTCGTCACAGACCCGGACACAACGGCCGCAGAGGATACACTTACGCGGTTCGCGTATCACCGAAAGGCTGCCTGATTCCGGCGGCAGGTCCTTGCGTTCGCCTTCGAAAAGGCGTTCCCGCACACCGACGGCATAGGCCAGATTCTGCAGTTCACACCGCCCGTCGCGTTCACAGGTCTGGCAGTCCTTGGGATGGTTGTCCAGCAGGAGTTCGACCATGTCCCGTCTCATCTGGCGGATCTCGGGCGAATTGGTCCGTACCTCCATGCCGTCCCAAACCTCAACGGAACAGGATGCCATGAAATGGGACATGCCTTCCACTTCGACCAGACAGACGCGACAGGAACCGGCCAGACTGAGGTCCGGATGGTAGCACAGGCGTGGAATACGGATACCGAACTGATCGGCGGCCTGCATGATGGTCATGCCGGCGTCCACGCTGACTTCGCGGCCGTCGATGGTCATCTGGTAGGTAGCATTGTTTGCGGTCATCGATTGATCCTTTATAGACGGTCGACGGCGGAGAACCGGCAGACTTCGACACAACGGCCGCACTTGATGCAGCGACTCTGGTCGATCTCGTGCACCTGCTTGGCCTTGCCCTGAATGCAGAGCACCGGGCAATTACGGGCACAGGCGGTGCAGCCGACACACTTTTCCGGGTCGATCTGAAAACGCAGCAGGGCCACGCAGCGGTGCGCCGGGCACCGCTGTTCCTCTACGTGCGCCAGGTATTCGTCACGGAACTCGCGCAGCGTGCTGAGCACCGGATTGGGTGCGGCGCGGCCCAGCCCGCACAGCGATGATTTCTGCATGAGGATCGCGAGCCGCTCCAGGTTGTCCAGATCTTGTGGCGTTCCCGTGCCGCCGGTAATGCGCTCCAGGATCTCCAGCATGCGCCGCGATCCCTCCCTGCACGGCGTGCACTTGCCGCAGGATTCATCCTGGCTGAAGACGAGAAAGAACTTGGCGATATCCACCATGCAGTCGTCTTCGTCCATGACGATCATGCCCCCGGACCCCATGATGGACCCGGCTTCGCCGAGCGTGCGGAAATCCACCGGAAGATCGAGCCATTTGGCCGGCAGACAGCCGCCCGCCGGTCCCCCGGTCTGGACCGCTTTCAGCTCCTTGCCGTCCGGGACGCCGCCGCCGATTTCGAAGACGATTTCGCGCAGCGTCATGCCCATGGGCACCTCTACCATGCCGGTGTGCTCCACCTTGCCGGCCAGGGCGAACACTTTGGTCCCGCCGCTTTCGGCCGTGCCGATGTTGGCGAACCAGTCCGCGCCATAATCACACACCACGGCAATATTGGCGAACGTTTCGACATTGTTGATGACCGTGGGTTTTCCCCAGAGGCCGGACTCGGTGGGATACGGCGGGCGGATGCGCGGCTCGCCGCGGCGCCCCTCGATGGAGTGGATCAGCGCGGTTTCCTCGCCGCAGACGAAGGCACCGGCTCCAAGCCGTATCTCGACATCGAAATCGAACCCGCTGCCCAGGATGTCCGGACCCAGCAAATTGTTGAGGCGCGCCTGATCGATGGCGTGCTGTATGCGTTTGATGGCCAGCGGGTATTCCGCCCGAATATAGAAGAAGCCCTTCCGTGCCCCGATGGCATACCCGCCGATGGTCAAACCCTCCAGGACGGAGAATGGATCTCCTTCGAGCATGCTCCGGTCCATGAAAGCGCCCGGATCTCCTTCGTCCGCGTTGCAGATGATGTACTTGGTATCCGCCTGGGCTTTTCTGGCCATGTCCCACTTGGTGCCCGTGGGATAGCCACCTCCGCCACGGCCGCGCAACCGCGACCGTGACACCTGCTCGATGACCCAGGCCGGATCATCGCGCTCGAGAACCGCGGCCAGGGCCTGATATCCGTCCTCGGCGATGTACTCCTGCAGGCTTTCGGGATCGATCACGCCGCTGTGGCGCAGAGCGATCCGGTCCTGCCGGTTGAAGAAGGCCACATCGCCATACATCTCGAAGAAACGGCCGCTGAACGGTTCGTCCCCGATGCGCAGAGTATCGACGATCCGACCGCCCTGAATGTGCTGGGCGATGATCGTATCCAGATCCGCTTCGTTGCGAAGGCGGTATACCACCTTGTCCGGTAGCACCATAAGGTGACCAAGCCGGCCAACCATCTCAGACCGGCATAGACCGAAACAGTTGGCGGAGACGATATCATCCACCACATAGTCGAGCCCGGCGTCGGCCAGCTTCTCCCGGCACATCTCCGCGTAATCGCCCTGCATGGAATCGGCACACCGGCGCGACCGGCAGAACAACAGTTTCAGCGGACTGGTCCCCATCTGAGCATCCAGCAGCAAGTCCGGCACCGGATGGCCTTCCAGGACATGCTGCGTGAAGATGCGGTGCGTGGCCTCGGCATCCACCTTCTGGTACTTGACCATGGTCTGGCCGGGACGGGTCACCCCCACGATGGGTTCGCAACTGCACCGTCCCGTGCAGCCGGTTTCACGCAAGACGATACGGTCTTCTTTACCGGATGCGGCGATGTACTTGCGGAACTCGTGGAGTACCTCCCGTGAACCGGCAGCGTTTTCACAGGTCGCGTTACCCACCTGGATCACGGTGGAATCCTCATGCTGCGCGGCGCTGGTCACCGTATGGGCCCGCTCCACCAGCTCACGGTACAGTTCCTTGACCCTGCCTGCCATGTGGACTCCTTTGTTCTCAGAAGTGGATATGCTTGCGTGTTGCCGCGGCCAAGCAGGATAATACATACGGAAAAACCGCTGTTTCCGGCAAGTCAAACGGTCACTTCAGCAGCAGCATGGTGCGGGTGTGCACCTGGCGGCCCGCCCGCAGCCGGGCGATGTACACCCCGCTGGCCAGATCCGCGGCATCGAAGCTGACCGTGTGCCAGCCGGCCGGTTGTGTGTCGTTGACCAGCACAGCCATCCGCTGTCCGGTGATACTGAAGATCTCCAGTTGCACCGGTGCGGCTGCCGGCAGCGCAAACCGGATCCGTGTCGTCGAGTTGAAAGGATTGGGGTGATTGGGTGCCAGGTGGACCCCGTCCGGCTGGATTGCGATGGTCCCGGTGACGCCAGTGGAGGGATCTTCCAGGTCAACATCCGACGTGCCCACGGTGAAGCTCCAGGAATACGGCGCGTCGACCAGCGCCCTCGAGCCGGTATCCCGGGCCGGGACGATGGTGGCCGTATACGTTTCGCCGACCTCCAGCGGATATGCTGGCATAAAGGTCAGCATGGTGCCGGTGTAGCGCAGGGCTCCGGGCACCCGATCCGTATGACGATCGACCAAGTGGAAAATGCCGTCCTCGATACTGTCCGGATCCATCTTCCGCGAGAAGCTGGCATGCACGATATTGCGCGTCGAAACGATAGCACCGCTCGCCGGAAATGTGCTGATGACGCGCGGCGCAGACCCGTCGCCAGCAGCCGTGAAGGTGGTGTTCAGAACGTAGGACAGAATCCGGTGATCGCCTGATTCCACGCCGATGTAGTACGTGCCGGGCATCACACTTTCCGCTGTGACGCTGCCCGAGTGGGCTTCTCGCAACATCGTTCCGGACAGGCTGTGCCCTGCGGCATCACGGATCCCCAGGCGCGTGAAGAGCGCTCCATCCGCTGCCAGGTTGACGGTGAGCTGGCCCCCGGTTGGCAGATCCACCCGGTAGAAATCGGCTTCATCTCTCCAGCCGTCGCTGTAGTAGCCCAAATGCCCGGTTGTCTGGGTGTTGACGGGCAGGGGCACGGCGGCCGCCGGGAAATCGTTGTATTCCGGATCACCCGGCAGCGACGCCGGGGTGAAGGCGCTGGTCAGCCGGTAGTGGGCGAGCTGGTCCGAGGCTACCAGGATATGATACGTTCCGGGGGCCAGATGCCGCGCTACCGAGCCGGTTCTGGCCTCCTCTAACAGCCCATGATGTTCCAGCCGGGTCACGCCATTCACATCGTACAGGCTGAGCCGGACACGGGCGGCCTCCTGCGTTTCCAGTTCGAGCTCGAGTTTGCCGTTCTGCGGGATGGTGACCTTGTACCAGTCCGCTGGATCGACGCAGTTGCCGGTCTGATATCCGACGTGCCCGGTCACGACAGCGGTGAGCTGGATCTCGGCGGCCGCGGTGAAGTGGCCGTTCGGTTCCGGGTCCGCATCCCACATGGCCGGCGAAAATCGGTTGGTGAGCCGATAGGAGAACGGGCGGCCGCGTTCTTCCACCTGGACGAAGTAGGTTCCCGGCGGCAGATGATGCGTTATCTGAGCGTTTGTCGACAACAATTCGCGCTGCAGCCAGGAGTGTGCATCGACATCGTACAGCGTCAGGCCGGCCTGCGTCTCCGCGTCCGTCTCCATCTGCACGGTGAGGACGCCGAATTCCACCGTTTCTATCGCGTACCAGTCCGCCCGGTCCATCTGGCTGTTGGAGCGGTAGCCGATATGACCGGTAGTGGTGGAATTCAACGGCAGGCTGGTAGCCTGGGTGAAGTGGTCGTTGGGTTCGGTGTCCGCATCCCACACCGCTGCGGTGAAGAGACCGTTCAGGGTGTAGGAGAACGCGCGCCCGTGGTACTCTATCAGGACGAAATAGGTGCCGGGCGCCAGATCGTGTGATACGATGGCGGCTCTGGCGTCCCAGATGGGTTCGCGTTCCAGCCGGGTACGGCCGTTGACGTCGTACAGGTTGAGATACGCCAGGGTATGGACCGCGGATATCAGGACGAACTGCAACCGGCCATTCGCCGGCACCGTGACCTGGTACCAATCCGTCCGGTTGCCGTCGTGGATGACTCCCGTAGCACTTCCTTCCAGCTCTGTAGCGCTTCCGTCCAGCTCGATAGGAACGGCAGCATCGAAGCCGGACTCTTCCACGTCACCGGGGATCGAGCGGCTGGACAGTTCATAGGCAAAATCCCCGGCGTTCCGTTCCACCCGGACATGGTAGGCGCCGGGAGGAAAGTTGCCCGAGGTTACGGTGATCTGTTCCTGTTTCTCCCCGCTGGGCAGCGCATCGATGTCGAAGGTTGCGCTCTTTTCCTGGGTCCAGTCCGGGCTGTGCAGCCTCAGCCGGCCCCGGGCGCCACCAGGCTCTGCGCTTACCGTCAACGCAACCTCGAGCGCCCCCTCCTCATTGGTGGTAATCCGGTACCAGTCGTCGGCGTACCAGAGGCCGCGCCGGTAATATCGCAGGTGACCGCGGGCTGGTTCGCCAGGGACCAGTGGCGCGGCAGCATGCCAGGTGTCGTTGGGCTTGGCGCTGTCATGCAGCGGGGCCGAGACGAAGGAACTCTCCAGCACGTACTCCCAGGCATGGTCGTTTCTTTCCACCAGGACGTAGTAGGTTCCTGGCGCCAGGAAACATCGCACGTTGCCCCGCCCGTCCCGCAGATCGGACCGTTCGATCCGGGTGATGCCATTCACGTCGTACAGATCCAGAAAGCCGTTGGTCCGTTCGGTGCCCCGGAGAGCGATGCTCAGGTGACCGCTGGCCGGCGTGGTGATGGCCCACCAGTCACGGGTATCGGTGAAGCCGTGGGAGAAATAACCGATATGACCGGAGACGGTGCCCTCGAGCGGCATCTGCTGTGCCTGCTGGAAGGTGTGGTTGGGCTCGGTGTCGCGCGCGTATCTGGCGGCGGTGAATGACGGTGTCAGTTGGTATGGCCACGCATCGCGCGAGCGGCTGACGCGGACATAGTATGTCCCCGCCTTCAACCAGGCATCCAGGGTGTGCCTGCCACTGCCCGACAGACTCACATGGGCGACCTGGTACGGGAGACTGAGAACGCCGTTCACATCGAACAGCTCCAGGCTGCCGGCGGTGGCTGGGGTGCCCGCAAGGTCGAGGCTCAGCCGGCCGTTGCCGGGTACCGTCACGCTGAACAAATCGCGAGGATTGTAGCTGTCCAGGCGTCCATCCTGACGCTGGTCGAACTGGAGTTCACCGGATATTTTTGCGGCGATCGGAACCGCGGCCTGAGTGCGTGTGCCGACGCCAGCCAGGACGAATGCCAGCGCCAACACATACCCTGCGCTACATCTCATGTCTCTTCCCGCGAAGACAGATCCGACCGGCGGCGCGAAGGATCCCGGAATCCGTGTATCCGGGTAATATTGCCCATCCACAAGACCCTGTCAAGAAAGACGATGAACCGTCGCGGCTTCCTGCCAGGCGCCACCATCGGCGTTTAGTCAAGTCCCATCTCAATATTTTGTTTTATAAGGCTTTAAAACCATTTCTCACTTCGCCATAGAGCTACTGCCAGCGTGATTCACTGAGGCCACCCAGGATAGATCATCCTGCGCCGGACTATCCTATATTGACGGCCGTTGCTGTGGATAAATCAGATCGTCATCAAGGTTGACTATTAGATGGTATTTATGTATACTGGGTTCGTAATTCCCAGTAAAATAGGAATTACGCTTTCTCCCGTTATCGCTGAATGGAGGTTCGAAATGGGACAGAAAAAACGAAAAGCCGATGAGAAACCGAGGAAAGAGCAGGACAAAAAAGGCAAGAAGAAGAAAAAGAGCCCCGGGCGGCAGGTAAAATAGAGCGCTCACTCTGCTGGAACATCTCGCCTATCGACATATTCCAGTCCGTTGTCGACATTTCCGTTGCGTATTTCGTTCCGATCAGCGATTTGTCGATTTTCCTTACGGCCCCTTGGCGCCGAAGTATTCCACCGTTCGTATATGGTGTGATTCTATGACTCCGGCTGGTTCCGCTCGGCATCCTGCCGGGGGAGCCAGCCGGAACCCGGGGCCGTTGCCCCGGCCCACCGCCCTCATTAGTTTTCCGCACACCTTCGCGGCGTCTGAGATGGTTGGATCTCTGTTGGCTCAAGCAGGACCGGGTTAGCTCGGATACCGAACAATCCACCTGTTATCATAGGGGTTATACCTCCATGTGCAGGACCCGTCCCAACATCATCTATATCATGGCCGACGACATGGGTTACGGCGATCCGGGGTGCTACGGCGCCACGAAGATTCCCACGCCCCACATGGACCGGCTGGCCAGCCAGGGCACACGGTTCACAGACTGCCATTCGGCGTCGGCGGTATGCACCCCCAGCCGGTATGCCGTGCTCACCGGACGCTACTGCTGGCGCAGCCGCCTGAAGCGGTGGGTCCTGTGGGGCTTCGAACCACCGCTGATCGAACCGGAGCGGTTGACCGTGGCCTCTTTGCTGCAGCAGCAGGGCTACGCCACGGCGGCGGTCGGCAAGTGGCACTTGGGTCTCGGCTGGACCACCAGCGACGGTCAGGATCCCCTCCCGGACGGCGTCAACGTCGACTACGCCGTGCCGGTGACCGGCGGGCCCACAGCGTTGGGTTTCGATACCAGCTTCATCATCACCGGCTCGTTGGATATGGCCCCGTACTGTTTCATTCAGGACGACCGCGTCGTCGGCACGCCCAGCGTGGAGAAGCACCCGTACAACCCGCAGCAACGCCAGGGCTGGATGGTTCCCGGCTGGGATGATGCACTGGTGGACACTACCTTCACCCAGAAGGCGGTGGATT
The DNA here is from genome assembly GCA_007136405.1 of Candidatus Latescibacterota bacterium. Lineage (GTDB taxonomy): Bacteria > Latescibacterota > UBA2968 > UBA8231 > UBA8231 > SLHA01. Next base: position 11,607 of record SLHA01000155.1, on the reverse strand, counting down.
TCATCGACAGCCACCATGCCGCCCACCCGGAGCAGCCGTTCTTCCTCTATCTGACCCCGTCCGCCCCGCACCGTCCCTGCATGCCGCCGTCCTTCGTCAAAGGCGCCAGCCAGGCCGGAGCCCGTGGCGACATGGTCTGTATGGTGGACTGGATGGTCGGCCAGATCGACGGCGCGCTGGAGCGGCTGGACCTGACGGATGACACCCTGATCATCGTCACCAGCGACAACGGCGCCCGCCTCACCTGCTTCGACGGCCATGACTACGGCCACCGCTCCTGCGGCGACTGGCGCGGCCAGAAGGCCGACATCTGGGAAGGCGGCCACCGGGAACCGTTCATCGCGCGCTGGCCGGGACGGGTGCCGGCCGGGACGACCTGCGCGGCGCCCGTGTGCCTGGTGGACCTGACCGCCACCATCGCCGATCTTGTGCAGGTATCGCTGCCGGACGGCGCGGCAGAAGACAGCTACAGCATGCTGCCGGCGCTGCGGGGAAACACCAGTCAGGCATCTGCGCGTCCTGCCCTGGTGCACCATTCCGGTGCCGGTATATTCTCCGTGCGTCGCGGGCCGTGGAAGCTGATCGCTGGACTGGGATCCGGTGGTTTCTCCGACCCACGACAGCAGGATCCGGTGCCGGGTGGTCCGCGGGGTCAGCTCTACCATATGGAGGAGGATCCGCAGGAGACCGCCAATCGTTGGCTGGATCGCCCTGATACCGTCGCGGAGCTGACCAGCGTGTTGGACGGTGTCCGTGCGCACGAGCAATCGCGGCCGTAGGGCGCGGTCGTAGTGCCGGTATTCGTGTGCCGTACTGTGACCCGGAAGCGACAGTGGTTGTAGTGCCGTCGTTCGGTGAGTGACCTTCACGGACTCGTAACCGCCGGAGCCCAACCCGTTTGAGCACTCTTTCTCCGCAACCGGCGCATCCTTTTCGCCCACCTTGGATCTGTATACCCTGAAACGGACATCGACGACTCGTGACTCAACGACAACCTCCTTTCGAGCTGGGACCCATTCGTCCCGTGGCGGAGGCGCGCAGCCTCCTGATCCGCACCACCCGCGGGTGTCCCTGGAACCGGTGCGATTTCTGCGTCAACTACCAGGACATGTCCTTCTCCATCCGCACGGTGGATGAAATCAAGTCTGACATCGTGCGGGCCGCCGAACACTACCACGGCCACCAGTTTTCCTCATGCTTCCTGCAGGACGGCGACAGCTTCCTGATGAAGACCGCAGACCTGCTGGACATACTGCACTTCCTTCGCGCCCACTTTCCGTCCCTGGAACGCATCACCAGTTACGGACGTGCCGCCACCATGATCCGCAAGCGCCCGGACGAGATGCGGGCGTTGTGCGAGGCTGGCCTCAACCGGCTGTACTGCGGCATGGAGTCCGGCGCCGACGCGGTGCTGGAGCGCATTCACAAAGGCGTCACCGCGGCCGACATCGTACAGGCCGGACTTATGGCCAAAGAGGCCGGCATGGAAATTTCCGAATTTCTCATCATGGGTCTGGGCGGTCGCGAGCTGTCGGAAGAGCACGCGGTACAGACGGCGGCCGCCTGCAATCAGATCGATGCGGACTTCGTTCGTGTCCGCAGCATCGGCGTCAAGGTGGGATCCAGGCTGGAACAGGCCCTCGAGCGTGGCGAGTACGAACTGCAGTCCGAGGAGGAATTGATCCGCGAGCAGCGTCTGTTTCTGGAAAACCTGGACGGTATCAGCAGCTATTACTCCAACGACCATGCCGTCAACCTGCTGATGGAAGTGGAAGGCAGGCTTCCGGCTGCCAAGGAGCGCATGCTGGCGCTGTTGGACCGGTTCCTGCAGATGTCCGCCGAGGAGCGCACCAACTACAAGCTGGGACGCCGGCTGGGCCTCTACGGCAGCATGGACGACATGCAGGACACCACACGCCGCCGGCACGTAGCGGCCCGGGTCGAGGCCATTCAACAGCAGTATCCCGGCCGCGAAGACGAAATCTGCCATTTCCTGCGGGAACGGGTCGTTTGACGTTAAGCGCGCTTTACCCGCCACGGGCACGGCTCGTTCCTATCGCGGCGGCACCGCGGCCTGCTCACACAGAAAGGAAGACCATGTCGATGAAGATCGCCGTCATCGGAGCCGGCAGCATCGGCTTCACCCGTCGCCTCATGCGCGACATCCTGTCGGTCCCGGAGCTCGGCGACACCGAGTTCGCGTTCCACGATATCAACGCCGGCAACCTGGACATGGTCGCGCAGCTGGCCCGGCGCGACATCGATCACAACCAGTTACCGGCCACCCTGACCACAACACTTGACCGCCGGGAGGCACTTGCCGGAGCGCGGTACGTGCTCAATCTGACCCGCATCGGCGGACTGGAAGCCTTCCGCAGCGATATCGACATTCCGCTCCGGTACGGCGTCGACCAGTGTGTCGGCGACACTCTGTGCGCTGGCGGCATCATGTATGCCCAGCGCAACATTCCGCAGATTCTGGCCTTCTGCCGCGACATCCGGGAGGTGGCGGAACCGGACGCGCTGTTCCTCAATTACGCCAATCCGATGGCCATGAACACCTGGGCCGGGCTCGAGTATGGCGGCGTCAGCATGGTGGGTCTGTGTCACGGCGTGCAAGGGGGGCATCACCAGATCGCCCAGGTCATCGAGTTGCTCGTCAATGACGGCAAGTCCGCGGACGCGGCGGATTACGTCAAAGTCACCGCCGATGAAGTCGATATCGTGGCTGCCGGGATCAACCACCAGACCTGGTATATCAAGGCGCTGTACGCCGGCGAGGACTGGACCGGCCGCCTGCTGGAAGGCTTCGAGCGCCATCCGGGCTTTCGGGAGACGGAGAAGGTCCGTATCGACATGCTGCGGCGTTTCGGGTATTACAGCACGGAATCCAATGGTCACCTGTCCGAATACCTGCCCTGGTACCGGAAACGCGCCGACGAGATCAAAGGTTGGATCAGCCTGGGCACGAGCTGGATTCACGGCGAAACCGGCGGCTATCTGCGGGTCTGCACCGAAGGCCGCAACTGGTTCGAGACGGATTTTCCCAACTGGCTCGCCGAGACGCCGCCCACCTTTACCTATGCAAGCCGGTCCAGCGAGCACGGCAGCTGGATCATCGAGGGACTCGAGACCGGGCGGGTGTATCGGGGGCACTTCAACGTGCGCAACGGACACACCATATCCAACCTGCCGGAGGATGCCGTAGTGGAGGTGCCCGGTTACGTGGATCGCAACGGCATCAATATCCCGCGCGTCGGCGCGCTGCCTTTGGGATGCGCCGCGGTCTGCCGCGCCTCGATCAGCGTGCAGGAACTGGCGTTGGAAGCTGCGGTCCACGCCGATATCGAGCTGCTGCGCCAGGCCTTCATGCTGGACCCGCTCACCGGCGCGGTCTGCACTCCCCCGGAGATCGAGCAGCTGGTGGACGACATGCTGGTGGCCCAGGCCAAGTGGCTGCCCCAGTGGGCCGCCGAGATCCCCGCGGCCCGCAAGCGCCTGGCCAGTGCCCCCCGCCTGGGGCTCCGGGACAGCGAGGGGGCGGCACGGCTGCCCACGCGCACCGTGGAGGAGATGCAGCAGGAGCGGGACCAGGTCCGCGCCCAGGCCATGGCCGCGGACAAGGCCAACATGACCGGCGACGCCGCCAGAGACTGAGCCGACCAGACGAACCGCTCACCGCGATTCCTGCAGGCGACACCTGGGGATCTGCCCTGGGTATCGTCTGCGGGGGGGTGCCCTCGTCTGCGGGGGGGTGCCCTCGTCTGCGGGCGCCCTGGGTATCATCTGCGGTCACAGAAAACTATACAGGAGCCGATGCGTCCACCCGGTGGGCCCGGATATAGTCCCAGTCCAGCCGATAGCCCATGCCCGGTGCATCGGGCACCGGCACGTATCCATCAGTATCCAGCGGATCCCCGATCTCCTGCAGATACGGCGGCGGCTCGTTGCAGTCCACTCCAGGGGCCAGCAGCCCCCGCTCGTAGTATTCGGACACGTCTTCACTGGTACCACCCAACACCTGCAGATTGGCGAAGCCGCTCATGTGGATCTCGCAGCGTACGCCGAAGGCCTCGCAGATGCCGGTCATCTTGCGCACACCGGTAATGCCCCCGCGCAGAACATCGATACGGCTCATATCGGACGCCTCACGCCGTATCCAGTCCGCCCGAGTATAGATACTGCCCGCGGCGATCTCCGGCGCCAGTACGGGAATGTCCAGTTCGGCGCAGAGTTTCTCGTACGCGCCGACGCGGTATTCCGACATGGGGTGCTCGTACCAGTAAAAATCCAGTTCCTCGAGCACGCGGCCGACTTTTACCGCCTCCTCGTAGGTGCGGTACGTGCCCCATGGATCGAAACTCAGCACCATGTCGCTGCCAACGCGGTCGCGCACGGCCCGGCATACCTGGAGATCCGCCTCGATGTGCGACGGCCGGCCCGGATCCGGCCGGCCGCTGACAGGATCCCAGAAGTAATAGGGATGGATCTTGTAGTGCCGGTACCCCTGTTCCCGGCACCAGGCGGCATGATCGGCGTAATCCTGCGGACTGCCCATATTGGGATAGGTGCTGGCGTAAGCCTTGATGCGGTCGCGGCACCCGCCCATCAGCTTGTACACGGGGATGCCGAACGCCCGGGCCTGCAGGTCCCACAGCACCATATCCAGTACGCTGATCAGGTTTTCTTCGACATTGGCCACCCACAGCCAGTGCCAGAAACGTTCCCGGTCGAAGGCGTCCTGGCCCACGACCAGATTGCGCAGACGGCCGCTCACGGCGGCGGACTGTTCTGCGGACAGTCCGTCCAGATCGCCATGGCCGCGTCCGCCAAGGTAATACCCTTCGGCTCCGGTATCGGTACGGACCCGGGTCAGCGTCTGGACAGTGGTCGTTTCCGCCTGCAACACGCCGTTGTGGAAAGCTCGGCGCGGCACACGGAAACGGATGACATCCAGGTCTTCGATCATCATGGTGTTCTGTTTGCCCATCGAAGTGTTCTCCTTGCCCATCGAACTGAGGAACGGCTTCGCGCGACGATCCATACCCCGTTCAGGCGGCTGCCCGGCCTGGTTTTCGCGCATGCCTGCGCGCAGGCATTGCCGTTTATACCTGCGCGCAGGGGCTGCCTGCATGAGCGTCTGGATAGGCCCGCCGTGGCCGGTCTATTCCCGCGCGGCGGCGGTTGCCCTTATTCCGCCGCCTGGACTGGGACGCTTACCTCGACCAGACGTGCGCGCAGGGGGCTGCCTGCAAGGGTTTCTACCTGCAGGATGCGATCCGTAAGAATCGATCCGTATGAGGCGATCGCCGGGAGGCGCCCCCTATGATGCAACCCGTATGCTAATACCGTATATGAGGCAACCCGGATGGTACTACCCGTGTGAAACACCCCCGGCGATGCCTACCCGACGGGAGGATACAGTTCCTCCAGCCGCGCGACGACCTCCGCCGGGATGTCCACCTCGACAGCCCGGATGTTGTCCTGCAGCTGGCCCACACTGGTGGCTCCCATGATGACGCTGGACACGGCGGCATGCCGGAGGCACCAGGCGATTGCCAGCTGGGCGGCCGTGATCCCCATCTCACCGGCCAGCCGCACCAGCTCCTGACCTTTGACCTTGTTGTCCTCGTTCCAGTACAGCGACCGGATGACGCCGTACTGATCCGGATCCGCGGCGCGCGTGCCGGCAGGCGCTTCCTCCCCCGGCCGGTACTTGCCGGTCAGCATGCCATGGGCCAGCGGCGAGAAGATGACGTTGCCGATCCCCTCTTCCAGGGTAGTGGGAAATACTTCCTGCTCCGGTAACCGGTACAGCAGGTTGTAGCGCGGCTCGTTGACGGCGATGGCGCGGGCACCGAGGTCGCGCGCCACCGCCTGAGCCCGGATCATCTGCGCCGCCGACCACTCGCTCACTCCCCAGTACAGGATCTTACCCTGACGCGCCAGGTCTTCCATGGCCCGGATGGTCTCGTCCACCGGGACGCTGGAGTCCGGCCGGTGACACATGTAAATATCCAGGTAGTCCATGCCGAGACGACGCAGCGAGGCATGGCACCCTTCGACGACATGCTTGGCCGACAGACCGCGGTCGTTGGGGCCGGGCCCCATGGCAGCGTGTACCTTGGAGAGGACCACCAGCGACGTGCGAGGATAATCAGCCAGGTGCTTGCCCAGCACGCGCTCTCCTTCCCCCTTGTTGTACGCATCGGCCGTATCGAAGAAATTGATGCCTTGGTCGTAGGCGTAACGAATTGTGTCACGGGAAGTTTTCTCATCGCATTTGTAGCCTATGGTCAAATAGCTTCCCAGTCCCAGCGAACTCAGCTGCAGTCCCCAGCGGCCCATCTTTCGGTATTCCATCGTGTATGGTCTCCGTTCGGTGAAGCCGGCCCGCTGGCGTAACAGACCGACGGTATGGACACCCCCTGCAACGGCGCCGGAGGCCCGATCAACCGCAGCGTGTGCCGCCGGCAACCCCCTGCTGGTCGGCACCCGCGGCGGAATGTCACCAGAGTTCCCAGAGCATGACCTGGGCGGCATCGGCCAGCTGGCGTCCGGCGTCCGCGTGCAGCCAGCGCGACAGGATCGGCAACGCTCCATAGGCGCCGCGGGACGCCTGGTCCGGTGTGGGAACGTAGGTGGAGGCCGTGGCGTTGGCCAGTTCAACCACCAGGGTCCGGGGCGACGGCGAGAAATGCTTGACCTCCAATCCGATGCGCGCAAATATTTCCGCCGGAAACGCCGCCAGACCCACATCACCCAGGCGCAGGGCCTGAACCGGGACTACGGCTTCCTGACCGTCATGGGGCCAGGATTCGCCGCGTCGCAGCGTGTAGTCTTCGAACGGCGTGCGTTCCGGCTTGGCGCGCAGCTGGGCCAAACGCTCCATGAAGGCCGCATCGCGGGTGTAATAAGGGATACGCAGCTCTCTCAACTGTCCCCCCAGGACCACGTTTTCCATGGGTTCGGCGCGCTCGGCGGCGCACATGGCCGCACCCGCCAGCGCCCGTCCCAGTTGCACGGCTTTATCCGGACCACGGCGCGGCAGCCGCGTCGGGTCATGCGTGTTATGGTTGATGTCACCGGCGGAACCTTGCAGAAAGACGGTGACCACGTCTTCGCCGTACACCGCGGCGATATTCGCCGCCATCTCCCCCGGCCAGTCGGCGGAAATGAAGTCCGCCGTGCCCCCGCCGATCACGTCCACGTGCAGGGCGAAGTTCACCACCAGCGCGCGCAACCGGCCCTCTTCGTCCACCAGACTAAGCGTCTGCAGTGCCGGATCTATGGGGCCGGCCACGCCCACCGTGCCCCGGACCCGGCGACCGAACACCTCCGAACCGTCCCGCAGACGGAACAGGCGGTTGAAGGAGTATCCGGTCACGTCGATGCTGCCGGCCCGCACCGTGCCGGCGAAAAGACGGTCATGGGCCCGCAGGACGGCGGCAGCGATGCGCTCCGGCAGTGCCTCCGCCCACGCCTCCGCCCGGGGCACGACACGCCCGGCCCGCAGTTCGGGCCCGGTATGGGTATGGGTGGCGCTGATCAGCACATCGTGAGGCGCGATGCGGGTGTGTGCGGCGATCAACTCCTTGGCCCGCGCCGCGATCGCCGTGTCCATGGCAATCAGGTCGCAACCAACCAGCGCCAGACACCGGCCATCGGCCTCGATCACAACCGCGCGCGCATACAGATCGTCCCGCACCGTTTTGCCGGTGCGCTGGTGAAAATACCCGGCCAACCCCACCCCTGTGGGCGGAGTGATGCACTCCTGGGCACACCCGGCCCGGATGCCGGTTTGGCTCGATTCCTCGCTCATGAGAAGGTCTCCTCGACTTCGGGTTGCGCCAGCATCGGACTCCCTGCGGACGGCTCCACCTTTTTGGGGCGGACGGCGGCGTTTGATCGGGTTGCGCCAGCATCAGACTCCCCGCGGACGGCGGCGCGTGTTCGGGCGGCCGACACGACTATGGTATTACCTGGCGTTGTAGTCAACCTGATGACCGAGACGATGGCGAATCCCATGGCTGGCTCTATGGCTGGTGCAGGTGCCAATACTGTGGCTGACCCATCCCACCACCCGCAGCAGCGCGCATGCCAACATTATCCGCATCCGCGCGCCTCGTCATCCGCGCGCCTCGTCATCGACGCACTACATCGTCCGCGCACTTCGTCATCGGCGCACTGCATCATTCACGCGCATGCCGCGCCGCCAGAAAGAGCTGCTCGATATGCTCGACGGCCCTGTCCGGCGGGTCGCCGTCCACCCAGTGCATCGGCACACCGCGGCGTTCCATGCCGCGAAACCAAGTCTGTTGGCGTTTCGCCAGCCGGGCGATGTCACGACGCAGGTCGTTCGTCATGCATTCAAGGGTGGTTTCTCCGTCCAGGTAGCGCGCCACATGCCGATATTCCATACCCAGTTGACGCAGCCGGGAGGAGGGAACCCCCTGGTGCATCAGCGTCCGTACTTCGTCGATCATGCCGGCCCGCAGCCGCTCGTCCAGACGGATCGCGATGCGCTCCAGCAAACGGGTCCGATCCCACCGAATGGCCACGACCAGCGGCTGCCCCGGCTGCGCCTGTACCGGGGGCGACTCCGCTCCGGCCGCCTGCTTCAACCCGATCTCCAGCGCACGAACGACGCGCCTTTTGCTGCTCACGTCGACCCGATCCAGTGCGGGGTGGTGGTAGGCCGGATCCAGGCGTAACTGCCGCAGCTGCTCCACCAGCCTTTCCAGCGGTTGCTCCATGAGTTGTCGACGCAGGCGATCATCCGGTGGCGGCGACGGAATGCGATATCCGCGCAGCACCGCCTCCAGGTACAGGCCGGTACCGCCGACAGCTACGGGCAGCCGCCCGCGGGCGCGCACCGCGGTCAGGGCGTTGCCGAAATCCCTGACGAAGTGCCACAGGCTGTACACCTGTCGAGGATCGGCTATATCGATGAGATGGCAGGCCACCTGCTCATGCGCGGTGCGGTATTCATCCAGATCCTTTCCCGCTCCCAGGTCCAGGCCGCGGTACACCTGACGGGAATCCACCGACAGAATTTCGCCGTGCAGGCGCAGAGCGAGCTGCACACCGATCCAGGTCTTGCCCGAAGCCGTGGGGCCGCATATGACCAGCAGATCAGGCATGGGCAGGGACCCGGCAGTCATCGCACGAATTCGTAGTCCAGCGTAAACGCATCGGCATCCACCACGTAACGCATGTAGCGGATTACCAGCCGTTCTTCCACCGTAACATCCAGATAGCCGAAGTGGCCAGCATCCCGGCAGAGCCTGGAAATAGCTTCATAATTAGTTCCTGGAGTGTCGGTTAGCTCATCATACTTGAGGCGTCGGTACATATCCAGTCCGTCGGGAGAGCGGATGGCGCCAAAGTACCGTGAACCGCGCTGTGTGCCTCCGCCCGTGCCGATGACAACCTGTTCCAGCGGAGCGTCCTGCCTCATGTACTTGCGAGGACGTATATGCGCGAAAGTGTGGATATGACCGTTGACGGCGACGATCGCCAACCTACCCGGCGCTGCGGCACGCAACGTGGCGAACCGGTCCAGCATGGCGGCCGAGTCGGCATTTTTCATACATCCGGCTGTGGCATACGCCGGCTTGTGAAATAACAGGAAGAGCGTGCGGATCCGCCCGGCAGCCACCTGCGCTTGCAACTCCGGCAGTACTGCACTCTGGAGCCACCGGAGCTGCTCTCCCCCGGCGTTCTGCCACCGCTCGCCCCGCAGCAGTTTGACCAGGCTGTTGCTGCCCGAATCCATGCACACGAAAGCCGTATCCCCGTGAGCCAGGCAATAGAAGGTCGATCCGTGCAGGTGCGGGAACCGGGCGTGGAAATGCCTCAGGTCGCCCTCGCCTGGATCCAGCCAATGGCGCTTGAACTCGTGGTTGCCGGGCACCGGGTAAAAGTTGCGGCGTTCCTCCGGGAGCAGATCGTTCCAGAACAGGGCATCGAAGGATCGTCTCCAGGAGGAAGCGCGGCCGCCCCGATCGACCATGTCGCCGACATGAAACACCGGGACGTCGTTCCGCAGGGCCTCGGCCAGCCGCCGGTAGATGGCCCGGCGCGGGGCGTGGTTCGGCCGTCGCCCCGGCATCGGTCGCTGCGTATCGCTGACCACCAGGAAACGCAGGGACGCCGCCTGCCCGGTGTCGTCAGCGTGAAGTGGTCTGAACCAACCGTTTTCCTGAGGCATCATGTCCAGTTGCGCGAATCGGGCACCGCCACCCAGGTAGAACCCTGGGCCAGGGATTGCTGGCTCACCAGTCCCGGCAGCGTCATGTCCATGGCCGCATCGATGCCGACCGGCGGTTCGGTTCCGGCCTGCACCGCATCGACGAAATCCTGCACCTCCCAGTAGTCTCCGCCGCCATGCCCGGCCTGGAGGGCCGCCTCCGGAGGATGGCGCCAGTGTTCGGGCAGAAACTCCTGCAGGTTCTCCAGCGGCTCCCACTGCGGCTGCGGGCTGCGGCTGCGCAGCCAGATTTTGGGCACCGCCTGGTATCCATCCGCGGACTCGTAGCAACCGTCCGTCCCCTGCAGAGCATAGTGCACCATGTTGTGCGGCCGGTCCGAGAGCATATCCACCCGGATCTGCACCAGACCGCCCGATTCCAGGCGACCCATCATGGTCACCGAATCCTCCATGCCGTAACGATCGCCGCGGGGATCGCGATAGTGCCGACCGGTGCCCATGGCGCACACAGCCACCACCCTGTCGGTTTCGAACCAGCGCAGAACGGGGCCCAGGCTGTGGGTGGGATAGGTGCATCCATTCACCCCCGTCTGCCAGCGCCGGCGCCAGGGGGTGCGTTCGTTGAGCTCCTTCAACTCGTGGATATAGGCGCCTTCTGCATAGTAGAGTTCACCGAACAGTCCGGCGCGGACCAGGTGCTGCACCAGCACGTTGGGCCGCATGTATGCGTAATTCTCCGCCATCATGTAGGTGGCCTGGCTGCGCCTGGCGGCGCAGACCAGATCGCGACACTCTTCCAGCGAGACTCCCGCCGTCACTTCGCATAGCACGTGGATGTCGCGTTCAAGGGCCATGATGGACTGCGGAGCGTGCAGGTGCATGGGAGTCCCAACGACCACGGCATCCACCACACCGCTGTCCAGCATGGCCTCGGCATCGGTGAACACGTGCTCCACATCGATCTCGGCGGCGTGGGTGCGTACCGCTTCCTCCTGAATGTCGCACAACGCATTGACGACGGTGTTTGGGTGGGCCTGCAGGCTGCGTGCAAAGCTGTTACCCCGGCCCGCCGCCCCGATGATTCCGAAACGGATCGAGTCGACTGTCATGCTGATTCCCCTGGTTGCGGGCGAACGACTGTTGTCGGCGCAAACCAATTCCGGAGCGGCCGTCCTGTCAACCGTGGCGCCCCGTCAACCGTGGCGCCCCGTCAACCGTGGCCGTCCTGTGAACCGTGGCCGTCCTGTCAACCGTGGCCGTCCTGTCAACCGTGGCGCCCCGTCAACCGTGGCCTGCCTGCCAGACCCGCGGGAAACGGGACGAGTCGATCCGCCGGTTCCGGTGCCTGTGCCCGCTCCTAATGGTCGGGCACAGGCGCAGCAGCGCCGCCGCGG
>SLHA01000109.1 GCA_007136405.1 Candidatus Latescibacterota bacterium | reverse complement strand
GCCATGATCTTCATCACGCCGTCCAGCACACTGCGCAAGGTAAACGCAGTGTGCTCCAGTTCCATGCGCCCGGCTTCGACCTTGGACAGGTCCAGTATGTCGTTGATCAGTTCCAGCAGAGCGTCCGCCGAACTGCTGATGGTGTTCAGGTAATCACGTTGCCGGGCATCCACTGCCGTACTCTGCAGCAGATCCACCATGCCGACGATGCCGTTCATGGGCGTACGGATTTCATGACTCATGTTGGCCAGAAACTCGCTTTTGGTACTGTTGGCGACCTCGGCCGCTTCCTTGGCGTCGCGCAGTTCGGCCTCGTCTTCCTTGCGGGCGGTCACGTCGAAGATGACCCCATCCAGGTATACCTGCCCGTTGGCCGCAATCCGCAGGCCCTTCTCGTACACCCAGCGCATCCCCCCGTTGGCATGCTGTATACGATATTCCACTTCATACGGTTTCCGGCCATCGTCCTGCTCGATGGCACGCTGCCGCAAGGCACGATCGTCGGCAACGATCACACTGGTATAGGTGCGGACAGCGTCATTCACGAAGTCACTGGCCGGGTAGCCGCAGATAGCCTCGATGGTGTCGCTGAGGAACAGCATGGTCTGGTTGCTGTCCGGCAGACACCGGTACACCGCTCCGGGTATGTTGGACACCAGGCCGCGGAACCGTTGCTCTCGTTCCTTCAGCCTGTTTGTACGGCGCACGACCTGGACGACCAGCCCGCCGATGGCTGTGAGTGCCAGCATCAGAGCTGCCCAGTATACCATATGGCTGTGCAGCCAACTCACCTCCACCTCCACCGCGGCCGGCTCCGGCGACCGCGCCAGGTCACGGTCGATGGCCTCCACCTCGAACCGGTACCTGCCGCTGGGCAACTCCTGATATTCGACGCGGTTGGCCGTGGTCGTCCGCCATTCGTCCTCATGACCCAGCAGCCGGTACCGGTAGGTCATGGCACCCGGCCGGGTCTTGTAACTGATCCCTTGATAGACGAAGACCAGCATCGGTTGGAGGCGCGACATGCGGACGCGCTCCAGCGGTCCCAGGTGGCGATCCGTCAGGACATCGTAGATCCGGATCGGCGGCGGCGAGTGCCGCGGAGCATACTGCACCGTACCACCCCCCAGATAGCCGATCCATACGTTGTTTTCCGGCGCCGCAACGAGCGCACTCACGCTTTTGCCGGGCAGACCGTCGCGCGCCAGCAGAGCCTGAAAAACCTGGCCGTCGTAACGGGTGACGCCGGAGGGTGTTCCCGCCCAGAGGCTGCCGTCCGGCGCCACCAGCAGCGCCGTGATCGCCCCGGCAGTCAGGCCATCTACCGGAGTGAAGCTGGTGAACCCCTGGTCGTCGTACCGGCTGAGACCTGCATCCGTTCCGATCCATAACGTTCCATCCGTGGCTGCAGCCAGAGCGGTGATGGCGTTGTGCGGCAGGCCGTCGCGCGTGGTGTAATTGGTGAAGCCGCTGCCGTCGAACCGGCTGAGACCCGCTTCGGTCCCCACCCATACGTGCCCGTCGGCTCCGGTGGCCACCGCCTCGAGGGTGTTGTAAGGCAGCCCGTCTTCCACACTGTATCGCTTCACCCGGTCTCCCTGCAGCCGTCCCAGACCGTGCTGGGTGGCGAACCATACATTACCGGCTGCGTCACCTCCCAGATCCCGTACCCATTCACGCGTGATGCTCTCACCCGGCAGCACGCGCTGCGGCGTGTCCGCCACGATACGGTGCAATCCCCGGGTGGTGCCTATCCACAAACGCCCGGTCCTGTCGATCCACAGACTGTGAACATCCGCGTCGGCCAGACCATCCGCCTGGGTAAACGTTCTCCAGTGTCCGTCACGATACCTGCTCAGGCCGCTTGCCGTTCCCACCCATAGCGTTCCATCTTCTTCGCACGCCAGCGCGCGGACCACCTGACTGGCCAGGCCATCCGCGGCAGTGTACGTGGCGAACCCGCCGACATCGTGACGAAAACAACCTTCGTCAGTGCCCACCCAGATGTTGCCCTCGCGGTCCTCGCTCAAGGAACGCACGTTGACACCGTTGAACAGCGGCTCAAAGGTCACCCGGCGCTGGCCATCCAGACGCCAGAGTCCTTCCAGCAGGTGCTGTTGGTCCCGCCCACCCGTGACCACCTGTGCACCGACCCAGAGGCGTCCGCGTGAATCTTCCAGAAGGGCGGAAATCGCCTTCGTGCTGTCGATCAGGGTGAAATCCTGGCCGTCATACCGCCACAGTCCTCCTTCCGTACCGACCCACAGGTCGCCGGTGGCGGCGATCTCCAGCGATAGCACATTACTGCGCGTATAGCCTTGATCCAGCAAATGCGTGAAACCACGCCCATCCAGCCGACTGAGACCGCCTCGAGTGCCCATCCACAGGCCACCGGTGCGATCGCGCGCCAGGCAACGCACCCAGTTGCTTACCGGACCGGCGTCGGTCGTGTAGTTGGTGAAATGACCGTGCGCAAACCGGCTCATTCCTCCTTCCGTGCCGATCCAGAGCCCTGTGTCGTCATCCGGCAGCAACGCCAGGATGGCATCGTGCGGCAGACCATCGTCTTTCGTGTAGTTGGTGAAGTAGTGGCCGTCGAAACGACTCAGACCACCGACGGTGCCGATCCAGAGCGCGCCGTCTTCCGCCTTGGCCAGCGCCCGCACCGTATTCGCAGGCAATCCGTCCACCGTGGTGTAGGTCGTAAAAAGGACACCGTCGAACCGGCTCAGACCGCCGCTCGATCCCACCCAGAGGATGTCGTCACTGGCCTGCAGCACAGTGTACGCCGTACCGCTGCCCAGGCCGTCGGCCAGGGACAGGTGCTGCCAGGCTTCCCGGCGACTGCCGCCAGTGCTTTCCGTAATGCGCCCCGGCCCGGCCGCCACCTTGACGCCCCGCGCCGCCGGTACCACGAAATCTTCGGTTGATATGGCGTTGCCCTGGACAATCACCCTGCGCGAGTCGACGGCGCCATGTCCCAGCTCCACGGCCACCTCGTATTCACCGGCCGGGAGGTCGACTTCATAGGTACCCCGGTACAGCGTCGCCGCTTTGACCCACAACTCCGGGCGGCCGATCCTGGTGATCCGCACCTTGGCGGCCAAGATACCCGTGTCGCTGCCCTCCCGGGTCACGCGCCCCTGCAGAGTGCCGACCTCGGCGCCTGGCGGCACCAGAATCAGATCACCCTTGCGCCCGGGTTCGCGCACCTTGGCGGCGCCGCGACCCCATGCCATCCAGGAAAACGAGCCGTCTTCGTCCCGGTCGCATACCACCACATCGAAGCCGACGCTAAGCCCCGCCACGATCTGGTCAGGATCCAGATCGCTGATGTCCAGGCGCCACTCATAGCGGCTTCCGGTTTCATCCCGCTGCCAGCGCAGCAACGTGGACGAATCCGCGTCACCCGTCTGTTTCACCTCGCCACGCAGAATGAACTGCGTGGTCGCTGCATGGTCGTGCTCGTGCGGCAGATCCAGATAGATCTCACAGCCATCCTGCGTGTTCCAGGAAGAGGGATGCTCGTGATCGATGACCGTGGATTCATCGATGACCTCCACGGCCACGTACAGAGCCTGTTCGTCCAGATTGTACCCGACACGGAAGGTGCCGGTGAAGTCTTGGGCGTCACGCGGCGGTACGCCGTATTCTGGATATTCGATGAGGTACACAGGCAGATCCGCAGGCCAGTCGCTCAGATCACCGTCGATGGTGATGCCGGACACGTGATAGGCCACGGCGACGCGGCCGTTGTGAGCCCACAAGCCGCTTGCACCCGTGATTATGAGCCCCACGGCCAGCATGAAAACCGCGGCCTGACGGCGACGCCGCCTACGGGACCCGGCGCCCGGCGCGATGCCGCCGGCCTGGCTCGGGATGCTGCCGGAATGGTTGAGTCCAGGTGATCTGGTCACCAGCGCATACTCCTCGTCTGGCGCATCTATATGCGCCTGCCCGCCCGGAAGCCGGACCGGGACCGTATGGCGCGCTGCACCGCACGTATGAGCGCACTACAGCGCACTACATGGTCATGGAGAAAAATCCACATAAGGAGCCACCGGTCAAGCCAACCGGCAGCTCCGGTCCCCGGCCTTGAGAGACCGCATCGCGCACCCTATGCTTTCACAAGCTGCGCCAAGCAGGTTTGCCTCTTCGTGTCCCCGAAGGTCCGCCGCGACGGAACCCGATGCAGAAAGGAAACTGAGATGAGATATCAGATCGTCAACGCTCAACCCCTGCCGGACATGCCCTGGGAGGATCGGCCTGCCGGCTGCCGTGATGTCGCCTGGCGGTACAGCGGCAATCCGATCATCCCACGTGACCTGATTCCCTCCTCGAACAGCATCTTCAACAGTGCCGTGGTGCCCTTCGACGGCGGCTACGCCGGTGTCTTCCGCTGTGACGACCGCTGGCGGCGCATGGTTCTTCACCGCGGCACCAGCGCCGATGGCATCAACTGGCATATCGATCACGAACCGCTGCAGTTCCTCTGCGACGATCCCGAAATAGGCACCTTCCTGGAGGGGTACGATCCCCGGGTCTGTTGGCTCGAGGATCGTTTTTACGTGACCTGGTGCAATATCTACCACGGTCCCACCATAGGGGTGGCGTGGACCCGGGATTTCGACACCTTCCACCAGCTCGAAAATGCCTTTTTGCCGTACAACCGCAACGGGGTCCTTTTTCCCCGCCGAATCAACGGCAACTACGCCATGATGAGCCGGCCGTCTGACACCGGGCACACCCCTTTTGGCGACATGTTCTACAGTGAAAGCCCGGACATGCGGTACTGGGGCAATCACCGGTTCATGATGGCACCGGCGGGCGGTTGGCAAAGCAAGAAGATCGGTGCCGGGCCGGTGCCCGTCGAAACCTCAGAAGGTTGGCTGCTCATCTATCATGGCGTGCTCAACTCGTGCAACGGATTCGTGTACAGTGCCGGTGTGGCTCTGCTGGACCTGGAGCGTCCATGGCGGCTGATCGCCCGTTCCGGCCCGTACATCATCTCGCCTCAGACCCTGTACGAGTGCGTCGGCGACGTCCCCAATGTAGTCTTTCCCTGCGCCGCACTGTGCGACGCCGCCACCGGCCGCCTGGCGGTGTACTACGGTGCTGCGGACACCGTGACGGCCCTGGCGTTCTCTTACGTGGACGAGCTTATCGACTTCGCCCGGGACAACGATTGTGCCTGAAGGCCATCACAGGCCGCGCTTGCCACCCTGTCCGCGGTTGGTATGGGCACCGCGTGCGCCGTGATCCCAGCCCCCCCGCATCTGTCCCTGGGGAGCGTGGTGCCAGCGGTCCGCCGACGTGCGTGAGCCGGGTGTGCTGCTATCTCGAGGCCGTTCCCGGGCTTCGTTCACGTGCAGTCGCTGGCCCTTGAATTCCACCTCATTCAGGGCTGCGATAGCTTGTTCGCCTTCGTGGCGATTGTCCATCTCCACGAAGGCGAAACCGCGTGACACACCGCTTTTCCTGTCACGCGCAATAGCTGCGGAGATGACTTTACCGTACGCTTCGAACAGTTTTTGCAGTTCGCGATTCTTGGTCCCTTTGGGGACGTTTCCAACATAAATATTCATACGGCCCTCTCCTTCCACCGTGGAGCATCTGAATCATGATCCGCAGTCCAGCGACTGCACGCCGTGATCGCCCCGCCCGCCGTCAATAGCCCTCCGGCGCCGTCCGGCTGCATGCGACTACCGGGTGGCGGCCACACACCGCCGGACGGTATACCCCGGCCGGCAGAACTCAGGTGCCCGTACCTTCCCGTCCCACCTGGTCATCGCCAAAACGCTCGTGTGTGCCGTCGCAGAATGGCGAATTACCGGTGTGCTTGCACTGACAGAGAAACGCCTCCTGACCGGTTTCGACGCTGAAAGCCCGCGGCTCGATACCCGTGCCCTCATGCGAACCATTGCAGAACGGCTGCGAGGGAGAGCGACCGCAGGCACAGAAGTAGTACTCCTTGCCGGGTTCGAGTGCGACCTGGATCGGCTTGTTGGCGGCGATGACGGGTTTGACCATGGGTTCCTCCTTGAGGTGGGGTGATGTGAATGACAACTGCAATCGGCCGTCAAGTCCAACCGAGAGAAGGCGGCCAGTAAGCGTCGATCAACTGTCCGATGGCCGGTGCGATGGCATCCGGCCACGGCTGAGTATGCGGCGCCGGCGGAGAGCCACCATTGAGAACCAGGATGGAACGCATGCCGAATGCATGGGCAAAACGCACGTCCGTGTTCTGGCGGTCACCCACCATGATCACTTCTTCGGGGGCGCAGGCGAAACGCTGCCGGACCAGCTCCATGATCCAGCGGTGCGGCTTTCCCGCTACGGCCTTGACCGCAACGCGCGGATCGGCTGCCTGGAAGTATGCCAGTAGCATGCCGGCATCCGGTAACGGTCCCGGACATACCGGATCCGGATGAGACGCCACCAGCGGCAGGTTGCGTTCGAGCAGGAGCCGGGTTGCCTCTGTGAGCTTGCGATAGGTCAGCTCCGTATCGAAGCCCACGAGCACCGCCTGGGCGTCGTCATAGGAATGCCGGAAACCCCTGCCGGCCAGATAACGTCGAAACGCGCGGGTGCCGACGATGTACAGATCCGGACCCAGCCCCAGTTCATGGAGCATCAGACAGGTTGCCTCGGCGCTGGTCAGGATATGGCGCCGGCCGACATCCAGACCCAAGGCGCGCAGCCTGCGCGCATAGGACTCCGGCCCGACGGTACTGTTGTTGGTGAGAAAACCGAACTGCAGGCCGGACGCGTTCAGCTTGTCGATCAGTTCGACCACACCCGGGTACAGCACCCCGCTCAGGTAAATGGTACCATCCAGATCGAACAAGACGGTCCGCGCTGCAACACCCATGCACGGCTCTCCTTTCCGCCGGACGTGCCCGGCCGCCAGCAACGTTATATTCACGGGCGCGTTCAACCACGGGACCGACCACGATACCTGCTTGTCAAGAGGCGCCATCTGGCGCACCGATCCCGTGCATGGCGCCTGTGCGTGGGCCCTACCCATCCCGGTGGTGCACCAGTCATCCTAAGTTAACGGGTTGATCGCCGGAGCAACAGCGTTTCGCTGCCCGAAAGTCTGATCGACCTGTTCCAATCCGGAGCGCTGCCGACCGCTTGACTGCGGCTGCACCACACTGCAACCTGAAGCATGACTATAGTGGACAGACAACTCCGGCCATGTGACTCATGGCACCGGTCCAACGTCAAAGGATGGCACTACCCATGACTGGTAGAGAGAAGATCCAGGCAGCGTTCGAGCCTGAAGGGAGCCCTGAACCGGGGGTAGTTACCTGTTATGATACGATATTCCTGCGCGATCACTGGCGAGAGCTGACGGCGGTTCCCTGGTGGTACGCCTGGAGCGGATGTATGGATGACGAGGAAGCCTGGATCGGTGATTTCCTGGATCGATCCGGTCTTGACTGGCTGACAGTGAAATCCTGCCCAGCAAGGGAGCAACGAGCCGCCCGCAGGTTCGAGCCGCGGACGGACGGCGTATGGCTGATGGATGACCATGCCGGTACGGAAGAACGTCTGTCCGAGCCGGCGGTCAGCGGTGCGGACACCTCCAGCGCGCACTCCGTGCACAC
Organism: Candidatus Latescibacterota bacterium; assembly: GCA_007136405.1. Lineage (GTDB taxonomy): Bacteria > Latescibacterota > UBA2968 > UBA8231 > UBA8231 > SLHA01. The sequence goes on along the minus strand of SLHA01000109.1, from coordinate 48,565 downwards.
GGACCCCGACCAGCTGCCCGCCACGCCGGCAGATGTCGACGCCCGAATCGCCGCGCCGCAACCTTTCTGTCGTGAGTCCTTTCTTGCCGCAGGACGGCACGACACCGCCGCGATGGTCGCCCAACGCTTCCAGGTCTTTCGCTATGGACATATCTCATCACCGTTGTGGCGGCTGTACAGTGTATTCGGGTACGAAGGCATGATGGTATTCCTGACGCGGGATCCCGGACTGGTCGCACATGCCACACAGCGCATATTGGCCACCACCCGGGAGCAGATCCGGATGATCGCCGCCCTGGGCGCCGACGGTGTCTGGATCGAGGAATGCCTGACCGATCAGATCAGCCCCGGTATGTTCAGGGCGTTGAATCTGCCGCTGGTGCAGGCATGCGTCCATGAGATCGGCGCAATGGGCATGAAGAGCGTGTACTACTATTGTGGCAATCCCAACGACCGGCTGCAGGCGATCATCGACAGCGGAGCCGACGCGCTCCACTTCGAAGAGTCGAAAAAAGACTTCGTGATCGACGTTGCGAGCATCGTCAGCCAGGTCCGGGGACGGTGCGTCGTATGCGGCAACCTGGATGCGATCGGTCTGCTGCCCAAGGGCCCGGAGGCCAACCTGAGGGCCGAGGTCCGACGCCAGCTACGGGCAGGACAGGCGAACAGCAATCGCTTTGTGATGAGTACGGGCAGTCCGATCACCCCGGCCACACCGGTGGAGCGCGTACGCCGTTATGCGGATATGGTCCGGGAGGAGGCGCGGGCGTTGCACCGCGCGGGGAGCTGAGGCGCGGGCGCGACGAACCGAGGTTCGGACGCCACGCGGGGACAGGTCGTCCTGCCCCCGCGCCTGTTCACCGTTGGCGCCGCGGATTTATTGCACACACCCCACGGTCGTGCCACTGAAATCTACCAAGCCCCACATCTCCGGAATGTGCATGTTGATCTCGCCCTGGGGAGACCAGACCCAGTTCTCGCAGCGCGCATTGTCCTTCTTCACATAGCCCCCCTGCACCTTGTCACTCGGCCATTCCACCCGCGAGAAGTTGACGCGCCAGGTATCGCCCGGCTTGGGCGGGCAATCCGTGCCGGCGTGTTCGACCATGGCGGTCCATGGTATGGCGACTTCCACGGTCCAGCCATGGTCCACCGTTTGGGCGCAGTTCAGCGTGCCATCCACCTGAACGGCATGCTGTATCCCGATGAAATCCCAGTCATGATCCGCCTTGCCGCCCTTGTTGTAGGCCTTGGGCAGGTACAGATCCCACACGGTATTGAGCGGGTTGATCTCGAACTCCATGTAGTGCTCCCCATCGCCGTCTGGATCGATGAAAATCTCGAAATCGTTATCCTGACAGATGACCGAGTCCCGTTCGGTCAACGTTCCCCAGACGTCGGTCTCCTCCATATCCGCACCGAAGTAAAAGAACTCGTCATCCCACAACATCATGACCCGCGTCCCGAACCACGGCAAGGGGCGCTTGTCGCCTTCTATGTCGACGAAAAGATCCGTCCATGGAGCCCGCTTCCACGACGGCTCGTTGAGATGGCCGTCGATATGCAAAGGCGCTGTCGCGCGAAAACAGGTGTACCGTTTGGGGATGGGGTTGGCCATGGCTTGCTCGACTCCTGCTCATGTGGTCCGGATGCCCTATCCGGTAGCGATGGGCGACTGTGCGACGGCTCGGGTCCGGCGCCGGGACGCTCCGCCACCAGGGACCGAATACCCGTCCATTGCGTAATGAGATGGCATGCAAACGTGTAAGCTACCGGATCACCGGGAGTTTGCCGCATCGGTCTCTTTGGGTTCGAGCTCGATATGAACCGGAGAGGCGTACCAGATTTCCCGGGCATATTCTCTAATGGCCCTATCCGATGAGAACCTGCCGATACAGGCCGTGTTGACGATGGACATGCGCGTCCACTCATGCTGATCCGCGTACTGGCGGGATACCGCCTGCTGGCATTCCACGTAGGCCTCGTAGTCCGCCAGCACCATGAACGGATCGCCGCCGTACAGCAGCGTGTGGACCAGTCCGTAACACAAGCCCGGTCGGGCCGGCGTGAAGAAATCACTATCGAACTGGTCCATTACCCGTTTGAGCTCTTCGTTGGTGGTGTAGTAATCCAGCGGATCGTATCCCTCGTCACGCAGTTTGCGCAGTTCATCCACCGTGTGACCGAACATGAAAATATTGTCCGCACCCACCTCCTCCATAATCTCTATATTGGCACCGTCCATGGTGCCGATGGTCAGGGCGCCGTTGAGGGCGAACTTCATGTTGCCTGTGCCCGAGGCCTCCATACCCGCCGTGGATATCTGCTCGGACAGGTCAGCGGCAGGGATGACTTTTTCCGCCAGCGAGACACCGTAGTTGGGCAGGAAAACGACACACAGTTTACGGGTCATGTCAGGATCCGAATTGACCTTGGCGGCTACGGAATTGATCATTTTTATGGTCATCTTGGCCGCGTCGTAGCCCGGTGCCGCCTTGCCACCGAAGATGACGGTACGGGGCACCATTTCCAGATCCGGATTGTCCTTGATCCGGTTGTACAAGGTCACCACGTGGAGCAGATTGAGGAGTTGACGCTTGTACTCATGCATGCGCTTGACCTGCACATCGAACATGGAATCCACCGAAATCGTCACTTGGTAATGCTCCCAGAAATAGCGCCCCAGGCGTTCCTTGTTGGCTCGTTTGGCTGCCCGCCATTCCTCCTGGAATTGGGGGTCATCAGCATAGTCAAGCAACTGGCGGAGTTCCGTGAGATCGGTCACCCAGCCGTCGCCGATCCTGTGGTTGATCACATCCGCCAGGGACATGTTGCATTTCCGCAGCCAGCGCCGCTGCGTGACGCCATTGGTCACGTTGACGATCTTGTGGGGCGCCATTTCATGGAAATCGCGGAAAAGCTCCTCCTGCAGGATCTTCGTGTGCAGTGCCGCTACCCCGTTGGTCCGATGACTGCCCATGATGGCCAGATGGGCCATTCGAACCCGGCGTTCTCCGTCTTCGGAGATGATCGACATGCGCCGGGCCCGTTCGTCTTCACCCGGATAGCGCCGGCGCACATCCTCCAGAAAGCGCTGGTTGATCTCGTAAATGATCTGCATGTGCCGGGGCAACACCCTCTGTAGGAGGCTGACCGGCCATTCCTCCAGTGCTTCCGGCAGCGTCGTGTGGTTGGTATAGGCGAACGTGGTGACGACCATCTCCCACGCCTCGTCCCAGCCCATGCCCTCTATATCCATGAGCAGGCGCATGAATTCCGGTATGGCGATGGACGGGTGGGTGTCGTTGAGCTGTATGGCATTCTTGGCGGCGAACCCATCCAGGCCGGAATGCGTCCGCCTGTACCGGCGCAGTATGTCCTGCAGCGTAGCCGCCACGAAGAAGTACTGCTGCTTGATGCGGAGCTCCCGTCCGGCGAACACCGCGTCATTGGGATACAGCACCCGGGTCAAAGTCTCCGAGTGAGCCTTGTCTTCCACCGCTTTCTCGTATTCGCCGGTGTTGAACGGCTCCAGGTCGAACTCGCGCGTAGCCTTGGCACCCCACAGGCGCAGCGTGTTGACCGTGTTGTTCCGATGGCCGGGAATGGGCATGTCATGAGCCATGGCCATGACCCGCTGCGTGTCCTTCCACTCCCAGCGCAGCCGGCCGTGGTCGTCGACATACCTGTCGACGCGCCCGTAAAAATCCACGGGATACAGATATTCAGGACGCGGGATTTCCCAGGGGTTCCCATACCGCAGCCAGTTGTCCGGCGCCTCCATCTGGAAGCCGTCGACGATACGCTGGGTAAAGATGCCGTATTCGTACCGCAGGCCGTATCCGTACGCCGGCAGCTCCAGCGTGGCCATGGAATCCAGATAACAAGCGGCCAGGCGGCCCAGGCCGCCGTTGCCCAGACCTGCATCGTTTTCCTCTCCGCGTATCTGCTCCAGGTCCAGCTCCAGGTCTTCCATCGCTTCCGCGGCCCGGTCGTATATGCCAAGGTTGATCAGGCTGTTACCGAGGCTGCGGCCGATGAGAAATTCCAGCGAGAGATAGTAGACCCGCCGGGCATCTTCCCGGTAATAGGTCTGCTGAGTGGCGATCCAGCGCTCGATGAGGCGATCCCGTGCCGTCAACGCCAGCGCCGTGTAGCGGTCAAGCAGCGTGGCAGAGTAGTCGTCTTTGGCCAGAGAGAACTCCAGATGATCGACGAAAGATTCCGCCAACGCTTGGGCGTCCATACCGCGCAAACGGTTTGTCGAGGGCGACAGTTTGGACTTGCTCTCCTTGCGTTCAGCCATAACTCGAGACTCTCTTCCGGACAGGCCGGCGTGGTGGGGATGGCGGCGGCGGTGGCTCGACGCCGCGATGAGGTCCGCATACAGGTTGCCGGCAGCCGGCAACAACGCCCCAAAGTAGCCTGTGCGCCCGGCTGCTGCAACCTGTTATGCAATGTATCGGTTACCGTCCTCGATTTCCACTGTCGCACCTTCGACGCTGCATTTGACGCACGGCGGACGCCCGCTTTATATGAAGACAGGGCGAGGCCGACAGCCGGATCCAAGACCGCACCGAAGCCTGCCCGTACCATGACCTTCATCAGCAGCAGGGGAGACCACATTGCCTGTCATCAGCGCCAACGTACCGCTGTTGGGCGGCGTGCACGACATCGTCATTGACGGACGCGACATCGTCCGCATGGAACCCTCCAGGCGGGCCACGGACCTGCGCGTCGGACCGACGTTATTCGATATTCAGGTGAACGGTTTCGCGGGACGCACCTGTCGCATGGCGGCCGCAGACAGGGAAGATGCGCTGTCATGGATCGCCCGCGCCATGCGCGAATTCGGCGTAGGATGGTGGCTGCCGACCATCACCACGGCCTCCGCCGAGGACATGGAGGCCGCATTCCGCCATTGCGGCCGGATCCTGGATCGCGATCCGCAGACCGCGGCTTCCATCCCCGGGCTGCATCTGGAGGGCCCATACATATCTCCTGTGGACGGTCCTCGTGGCGCCCACCATCCGGCGCATGTGCGTCCTCCGGACTGGGACGAATTCCAACGCTTTCAGGAGGCCAGTGGTGGCCGCATCCGCCTGGTTACCGTAGCGCCGGAGATCGAGGGCGCCATCCCCTTCATCGAACGCTGCGTCCGGGCGGGTACAGTCGTGGCCATGGGACACACGAACCTGAATCGCGACTCGCTCCGGGATGCCGTCGCCGCCGGCGCCACGCTGTCCACGCATCTGGGCAACGGCGCGCATGACACGCTCCAGCGACATAACAACTATATCTGGTATCAACTCGCATGCCGCCAGACCTTCGCCTCCTTTATCGCCGACGGACACCACCTGCCACAGGAGTGCCTGTACTCGATGATCCGTGCCAAGGGTGTAGACCGCTCCATTCTGGTCTCGGACACGGTGTTGCTGGGTGGTATGCCGCCGGGCGTGTACCAGGTGGGCGATCATCAGGTAGAGAAAATGCCGGAAGGACGGATCGTTCTCTCCGGTACACCCAACCTGGCCGGCAGCGGCAGCAACCTGTTGGAGTGCACGGCCAACGCCATGCAGCTGGCCCGGCTGGAGGAAGCCGAGGCGTGGCAGCTGGCCAGCCTGAATCCGGCACGCCTGCTCGGATTGGAACACCGGCTGGGTCTGGAACCGGGTTGCGAAGCCTCACTGACGCTCTACCGGATGCACGAGCATGCAGGAACGCCTTGCTTTGAAGTCGTGGAGACTTGGGTGGCTGGACAGCTTGTGTACAAGGCTGGTGTGACCGCCAGGCTGCGGTTGCCCGAAACGCCGCTGGACGCGGCCATGCCCATATAGAGCCACCTCAACCGTACGCCAACGCGCCGGTCTGTCCAGGTAGCCTCCGCAGTCCGGAGGACGCGATGAAGACCGGAGAGGAGGAACATGAGTCGACAGACCGCGCTGGACAACATCCGGCTGTGTGCCAGCGACCGCTGGGCGCACACCGAATACAGCATGGGGTACCACCAGACGTACATGGAGCGCGTGGCAGGGGTGCCTGTCGATCATCCCGAGCACCATGTGCGCGCCCACGATGCGCTCCAGTTCGACTTTCACTGGAACACGGATGACGGTCTGATCGACTGGAGTCACGCCGGCAGAGTCACCGATATGGGGCACGCCGTGTACGCCGCCGACGGCAGCGACCAACGCGCCTTGAAACCCAGTCCGTTCGTCAAGCCGGAGGATGTCTGGGCCTTTGACGCGGTGGCGGAATACGGTCTGCCTGACTTTGAGGAGCAGATGCAGGCATACCAGAAGGCCGTGGATCACCATCGCCGGCGCAGTCCCAACCAGCTCACCACCGGTGGCTATTACAAGACCATCGTATCCGGCGCCATCCAGGCTTTCGGCTGGGAGATGCTCCTGCTGGCTGCCGCCGAACCGGCGCGCATAGAACGCGTGCTCGACGGCTTTTTCCGGCGTACGCTGTTTCACATGCAGGCCTGGGCCCGGACCAGCGTGGAGGTGATCATCCAGCATGACGACTTCGTCTGGTCGGCCGGACCGTTCATGCATCCGGATTTCTACCGCCAGGTCATCATCCCCCGGTATGCCGCCCTGTGGCAACCGCTGCACGATGCCGACAAGAAGATCCTTTTCTGTTCCGACGGAGACTACACGGAATTCGTCGACGACCTGGCCGGTGCCGGTGCGGACGGCTTCATCTTCGAGCCTTTCGTGGACTTCGGCATGATGGCCGAACGCTTCGGCCAGAGCCATTGTCTGGTGGGCAGCTTCGTGGACTGCCGGGACCTGACCTTCCGCAACCGGGAACGCGTGCGCACCGACGTGCACCGGACCTTCGCCGCCCTGCAGGGCTGCCGCGGCGCCATCGTGGCGGTGGGCAATCATCTGCCGCCCAACATTCCCGGCGACATGCTGGATCTGTATTACGGCGCAGTTCTGCCGCGGCTGGCGCGGACAGCGTGATGGCGCCGTCAACCTGGCGCACAATCCACGGAGCATTACCAGGTGTCAATACGTCCGGAAATGCCCCTCCACTGATTCTCGCGCGCCCTCCCTGGCGCGCGCTCCGAGGCACGAGGCGCCCGGCCTTTGCCGATGGCCGCCATGAACCAGTCGCCGGTTTGGCCGGCGCACGGAGGCACGCATGCCAAAACCCAACATCCTGTTCGTGTTCACCGACGACCAGCGCTTCGATACGCTGGCAGGCCTGGGCAATCCACACATCCGCACACCCCACATGGACAGGCTGCTGGAACGCGGCGTGGCCTTCACGCACGCCCACATTCCAGGCGGCACCAGCGGTGCGGTGTGCATGCCCAGCCGCGCCATGCTGCACACCGGGCGCTCGCTGTTTCACCTGGAGGGCGCGGGCCAATCCATCCCGCCGGAGCATACCACCCTGGGTGAACACCTGCAGGCCTGCGGCTACCGCACCTTCGGCACCGGCAAATGGCACAACGGCCGCGCCTCCTATGCGCGCAGTTTCACCGACGGCGCGGAGATCTTCTTCGGCGGCATGACGGACCACTGGAACGTTCCGGCCTATGATTTCGATCCCACCGGTCGTTACGACGCCCAATGCCCGTATGTCGAGACTCCATTGCACTCCAAGGAGGTGAAATACCGCGACTGCAGCCATATCCACGCGGGAAAACACTCTTCCGAACTGCTGGCTGAAGCGGCCGTGGATTTCCTGTCGGGATACAGGGATCCGGCTCCGTACTTCATGTACATCTCTTTCCTGGCGCCGCACGATCCCCGCGTCATGCCGCGCGCCTACCGCGACCTGTATGACACGGATCCGCCGCCGTTGCCCCCGAATTTCGCCATCCAGCATCCATTCGATCCGGGCGTCATGCAGATCCGCGACGAGGTGCTGGCGGATTACCCGCGCAAGCCCCGCCAGGTTCTGGAGCATCAGGCCGACTATTATGCTATGATCACCCATCTGGATGCCCAGTTGGGGCGCATCCTGGATGCGATCGACACCCGCGGCGATACGGACAATACCCTCGTGGTGCTGACCGGCGACAACGGGCTGGCGGTGGGGCGGCACGGCCTGTTCGGCAAGCAGAATCTGTACGATCACTCGGTGCGGGTGCCACTGATTTTTGCCGGTCCCGGAGTGCCTCAGGGGCAGCGCCGCGACGCGCTGGTCTATCTGTTCGATATCTTTCCCACGCTGTGCGAGCTGACGGGTTCCGGCATACCGTCGTCGGTGGAAGGAATGTCGCTGCTGAGGGCTATGCAGGATCCCGCCGAAAGGATGCGCGACAGCCTGTATCTGGCCTACGAGCGCCTGCACCGCGGCGTGCGGACGTCAACGCACAAGCTCATCGAATACCAGGTGGACGGTGTCCGCAACACGCAGCTGTTCGACCTGGAGGCCGATCCGCACGAGATCCACAACAGGGCCGCGGATCCGGAGCAGGCAGAGCTGCTGTCAACCCTGCGGCAGCAGCTGGCGTCCCTGCGGGACTGCTGGGACGATCGCCGGACACCGTGGGGGCAGGCCTATTGGAGCGGAATGGAATACTGACCGCGGCTTTCGCGTGGTCCCATCGTGGGCGCCGTCAGGCCGGGTGCAGTATATGAGGTCCGATGGCCGCCAGATCCGGACAGCCGGTCATCAGCATGGCGCGGCGGAGGACCGTATGCAGGTGTTCCATGTGCAGGTGCACACCGGCCGCGCCGCCGCCGATGGCCGCGCGCACGACATCGCGCCCTACCAGCACGGCGTCCGCGCCCAGTGCCAGCATGATCAGCACATCGTAGCCGGTGCGCACCCCGCCGTCCGCGGTAACCAGCGCCTGATCGCCCACATAGGCGGAGATCTCCGGCAGCACCTCCGCCACGCCCGGAGTATTGTCGAGCACGCGTCCTCCGTGGTTCGATACACCGATGATGCGCGCGCCGGCCGCCAGGCAGGCCGCGGCGTCTTCCACGTCCATGATGCCCTTGCACAGAAACGGCAGATTCGTGGCCTGAACGAGCTGGCGCAGCTCCCGCTCGCTCTTGCGGAAAACCGGCTGACCAGCCCGCGCCATGTTGGTGGAACCGAAGCCGTCAAGGTCGATGCCCACCGCCGGACACCCCATTTGCGTGGCGCGCTCGATCAGCCGCAGTAATATATCCTGGGCGCGCGGTTTGAAGACGGGTATGCCACGGCCGCCCGCGGCTTCGATGGCGTCCAGCGAGAACTGTTCATCCGGGGTGTAGAAGGCCGTGTCGCCACGCAGCGCCAGGGTGCCCGCCTGCAGGCACCCCTGGACCGTGGCGGCGCAGAATTCCAGTTCGCCCATATCTTGACCGTAGCGTCCCGGTCCGGCCACCGAGGACGCCAGTACGGGCATGCTCAGGCGCTGATCGAGGCAATCCAACCGGGTATCCGGCTCGAAATGCTCACCCACAACCCGGGTTCGCAGACGTATACCGGACAGGGCGCTGTAGTTGGCCGCGAAGCTCCGTCCGGCGCCGGCCCCGCCCATGCCGATCGGCATACCGTAGGCCTCGCGCTGGCATATTCGCTCCGGCTGACCGTCGCAGGCCGGGTACACGCCACATATCCCCTGCAACCGCTCCTGGGCCCGCTCCCGCACCTCGGCCAGATTCGCGACAGCCGATTCGTCCTGCTCACGGGATACGGCCGAAGCCGGAGGCTGCACGTCGGTGACGGCAACGAATTTGTTGGCCGGCGCGCCGCATACCGGACACCGCTCCGGCGGTTCTTCGCCGGAGTGCAGGTAGTTGCACACGACACAACGCCATTGTTTCACGACAATTCCTCCCTGGTGTCACTCCGTGGCCGACGGCGCAGGGTCTGCAGACGACTCCGTCCATATCGCGCGCTCAACTCCGCCTGGACAGGGCATCCTTCTCGTATTGCCGCACCGTGTCCAGCCAGGCTGGGCCCTCAGGCACGTCCTGGCGCCGGCAGTATTCGTCCCATACTGCCCCGAAAGGCAGGGTCTTCGCCTCTTCCATCCACGCCAGACGTGCGGTTCCGTCGGCCGCCGCCTCGGCTTGCCGCAGCCGCCCGACCGGTTCCACCATGGCCATCAGCAGCGCCTTGATCATATTGCGCGTGCCGATGACCCAGGCGGCTATACGGTTGATGCTGGCATCGAAGAAATCCAGGCCGATGTGCGTGCGGTCCAGGTAGTCACCCCGAACGAGTTCCTGGGCGATGGCCTGCAGTTCGTCGTTGAGTGTCACCACATGGTCGCTGTCCCAGCGCACACCCCGGCTGACGTGCAGCAGAATCCGGTCCACGAAACAGAACACCGAGGATATCTTGTCCGAGATGACTTCCGTCGGGTGGAAATGTCCTGCATCCAGGCAGAGCAGCTTGCCGGTGCGCATGGCATATCCCAGATAGAATTCGTGCGAGCCGACCACGTAGCTCTCCGAACCAAGGCCGAACAACTTGGATTCGACGGCGTCCAGGTGAACGGCGGGATCCAGCGGCTCGGCAAAGACCTGGTCGAGCGCCTCCAGCAGGCGCAGACGCGGTCCCTTGCGGTCTACCGGCGTGTCCTTGGAGCCGTCCGGAATCCAGACATTGGTGACGCACGGTGTCCCCAGCGCAAGGCCCATCGCCGCGCCGATACGACGGCAGACCTGCCCGTGCTCGATCCAGAACCGGCGCACATCCGAGTCCGCGCTGCTCAGAGTGTAGCCGCTGTCAGCCATAGGGTGGGAGAAGTAGGTGCCGTTGAAGTCCATCCCCATGCCCCGGTCCCGGGCCCAGTCGATCCAGCGACTGAAATGGTCTGGTTCGAGCTGATTGCGTTCGACGGGGCTGCCTCCGGTCTCCGCGTACATGGCATGCAGATTGAGCCGGTGGGTGCCGGGGATCAACGCCAGGGCCTGTTCCAGATCCGCGCGCAGCTCGTCGGCGTTGCGCGCCTTTCCCGGATAGTTGCCCGTGGCCTGGATGCCACCGCCGGACAGCTGGGCGTCCGGCGATTCGAAACCACCCACGTCGTCGCCCTGCCAGCAGTGCAGTGAAACGGGCACGGCGGCCAGCCGTTCGAGGGCGGCTTCGGTATCAATGCCCAAACAGCCGTATTGTTCTCTGGCCACGGCGTAAACACCGGACTTCTGGTTGCTGGCCATGTCCTGGTCTCCCTGAGAATGTGCATGTGCTGAATGCCTGAGCGTTCTGGCTCCGGCCAGTGAAACTGCGCCAGCCAACGGCTTTACGCAAACAGCCGCAGACCTTCGTCGGTGTCTCCGGCATCAACCCTGTCGCCCGGGCCGCACCCGGATTGCCACGCCGTTTCCGGGACACTGCCTGCCGGAATCCGGGCCGCTGTCCATCGACGTTGCCTTGTGTGTCTTGATCCGCTACGTTAGATTCGCGCTGTTTGACGTTTCTGGCCGGTGACGGCACCGGCTGGGTATGGAGATGCCGGCTGACCCGGATTCAACCGGCACACCTGCAGCCACACATGACCAGGTTCGAAACAGGACCCTATGACCAATACCGAACTGCCGTCCCTGAAAATCGGCGATCTGGACATCAACCCACCCATCATCCAGGGGGGTATGGGCGTGCGGGTTTCGCGGGCCGGGCTTGCCGCGGCCGTGGCCAACGAAGGGTGCGCCGGCGTCATCGCCACAGTCGGGCTGGGGCGCTTCGAGGATCACCCCGGCTCCCGCTACCGTCAGGTAAACGGTGAAGGACTGCGGAACGAGATCCGCAAAGCCCGCTCCATGACGGAGGGTATTCTAGGCGTCAACGTGATGGTCGCGCTGACGGACTATGACAACCTGGCCAGCATCGCCGCCGAGGCAGGGGTGGACCTCATCATCGCCGGCGCCGGACTACCGCTCGATCTGCCGAGATTCGTGGCCGGAAAACCCACCAAACTGGTGCCCATCGTCTCTTCGGCACGGGCCTTCTCCATCATCTGCCGCAAGTGGCAACGGGTGTACAACCGGGCGCCGGATGCCGTCGTAGTGGAGGGCGTCAAGGCCGGCGGGCACCTTGGGTTCAGTTATGATGAAGCCGCCAACGGCACCGCGCCGGCGCTGGACGCTATCCTGACCGAGGTGCTGGAGGTGGCCAATGCCTGTCAGCCGCCGGTGCCGGTCATCGCTGCCGGTGGCATCTTCGACGGCGCCGATATCGCCCGCGTGCTGCGGCTGGGTGCGGCCGGGGTGCAGATGGCCACGCGGTTCGTCTGTACCCACGAATGCGACGTCCATCCACTCTTCAAGCAGGCCTACCTGAATGCGCGCGAAGGCGACATCACGATCATCCGCAGCCCGGTGGGACTGCCTGGCCGCGTGCTCAACAGTCCCTTCGTCGAAAGGGTGAAGCGCGGCGAGACCATCCCGTTCAAGTGTTCGTACCGGTGCCTGAAGACCTGCGATCCCCACACCGTACCCTATTGTATCGCCAAAGTCCTGGTCAACGCCGCGGAAGGCAACATGGACCAGGCCTTCGCCTTTTCCGGGGAGAATTCCTACCGCATCGACCGCATCGTATCCGTCAAGGAGCTCATCGCCGAGTTGGTGGAACAAGCCGGTGCGCATCTGCATGGAGACCCGGTATGAGCGGCACCTCCATCGGCTCCGGTGCCATAGTCGTGACGGGCATCGGAGTGATGACGTCGCTGGGGTGCTCGCGTACCGATTTCTGGGACAACCTCGTGCAGGGACGCTCCGGCGTGCGGCGCATTCGGGCTTTCGATCCATCCGGTCATCTGAGTCAGATCGCCGCTGAAATCACGGATTTCGATCCGGAAGCCTATCTTACCCGCAAGCAGGCCCGGCGCATGGCACGGGTGTCGCAACTGGCGGCCTCGGCTGCCGTGGAAGCCGTTCAGGACGCTGGCCTGGAATTGGCACAGCATGATCCAGCCCGGGTTGGTTGCATCATCGGTTCGGCCGCTGGTGATTACACCTTCCTTGAGGAACAGCACCAGCGCTTTCTCCAGCGTGGTCCGGGATCGATCAACCCGCTGGCAGTACCCAAGATCATCCCGAACATGCCCGCCGCCAACGCCGCCATCGTGCTGGGGATCACCGGCCCCAACCTGGGGCCATGCGCCGCCTGCGCCACCGGGGCCTATGCGCTGGGGATGGCCCTGGACATGCTGCGCTGCGGCCGCGCCGACGTGTTGCTGGCCGGTGGGGCGGAATCCACCATAACGCCTTTGGTCGTCGATGCCTACGGTTGTATGAGCGTACTGTCGCAACGCAACGGTGAACCGGAGCGCGCCAGCCGTCCGTTCGACGCGGAGCGTGACGGTTTCGTCATCGGCGAGGGCGCGGGTGTGCTGGTGCTGGAGACCATGGAGCACGCCCGTTCACGGGGTGCCGAGCCCTTGGCCGTCCTGGCGGGATGCGGCATGACCAGTGACGCGTACAGCATCGCCTTGCCGGAGCCCGACGGCCGCTGGGCCGCCCGCGCCATGGAACTGGCGCTGGCGGATGCGGAGCTTGCGCCGGAGGATGTCGGATATATCAACGCCCACGGTACGTCGACCAAAGCCAACGACCGCATCGAGGCGCTGGCCATCAACCGGGTCTTCGGTCACCGAAGAGTCCCGGTCAGTTCCAGCAAGTCGATGCTCGGACACACGCTCGGGGCGGCGGGTGCCATCGAAGCCGCTGCAACCGCGCTGGCCCTGTATCACGGCGTCCTGCCTCCCACCATCAACTACGAGAACGTGGACTCCGAATGCGACTTGGACGTGGTGCCCAACACGGCCCGCAGGCAGGACATCAAGGCGGCGTTGTCCAACGCCTTCGGCTTCGGCGGCCAGAATGCGGTGGTTGCCTTCCGCCGGATCTGAGTGACGGCGCATCCGGACCATGGCTCCCCGACTCTCAGGTGCAGCGATCCCATCCAGCCAACAGGGGGACCCCATGCAGGGCAGAATCGGTTTCGTCGACTACGACCTGGACAATTTTCACGCAAACGTGTACCTGCAGCTTCTGCGCGAAGAGCTGGCGCACCGGAATTTCGCCGTGACGGCCTGCACCGGACAGGTGGCCGATTCCAGCCGGGCCTGGGCCGAACGCAACGCCGTACCGTTCTATGAAACCGTGGCCGCCATGGACCCGGAGGTTGATTACTATGCCGTGTTGGCTCCGTCCAATCCGGAGGTTCATGAGGAACTGTGTTTGCAGGTGCTGCCCTGCGGCAAAACCACGTATGTGGACAAGACCTTCGCGCCGGATCTTGCTGCGGCCCAACGTATATTCGCCCTGGCCGATCGTCATGGCGTGGCCATGCAGAGTTCCTCGGCACTACGGTACACCAACGTCCAGGACCGAGTGCGGGAACTGGGCCCGGATACTGTCCGGCACATGGTGGCCTGGGGCGGCGGATCCTCCTTTGACGAGTATGCCATACATCCTCTGGAACTCGTCGTCAGCTGCCTGGGAAGCTCCGCCTGCCGGCTGTGCCGGCGCGGTATCGGCAACCAGAGTCAGTTGCTGATCGATTTCACCGCTGGCCGGACCGCCGTGGTGAACGTCTACACCGGCGCCCGGACACCGTTTGCCGCGACGGTAACTACCGGCGAGGCAACCGAGTATATCCCGGTGGATACCAGCGCCATATTCCGCAATACGGCGGCAACCATGCTCGATCTGTTCGCATCCGGCAAGGCTGCCATCGACCCGCCGGAAACACTCATGATCCGGAAAATCATGGATGCTGCCGCTTGGCCGGAGGCGCAGGGTCGATTCGTCACGTTATGAAAGGCTGCCTGCGATCACGCCGGCTCAACCACGCAAAGACGAGGAGTAAATGAGATGCCCAAGGAGCAAGGGACTCGGACGCACAGTTCCTTGAGTGCCGCCGATGCCCCTCTTGAAGTAGTTCTGGTCAACCGGGAGCCGGAGTCGCGCAGCCGCCTGGCCATGGAGAGCGCCGGCGCTCACCTGGGCTGGGATCCGGACACCATAGCCGAACTGGTGAGTCCGCAGGAAGTACGGCTGCTGCGCCTGCCCTGCAGAATTCTGGGCAAGGTCATCGTCTTCTGGGGCGTGGTGGCGTTGCACAACAACGCCCGTGGTCCGTTCAAGGGCGGTATCCGCCTGGCAGCGGACGTATCTCTGTGGGAAACGGTTGAACTGTCCCGGTTGATGACCCTGAAGACCGCTGTCGTGAATATCGAGTTCGGTGGCGGCAAGACGGGTATACGCGTCGACATGCCGGGCATGTACCGTAAGTTCGGCCGTACTCCCATCGATCTCGATTTCGAGAAGATCATCAGTCTGGATGCGGTGGAACTGTACGCCCAGATCATGCGCGAGACCTTTGCCTCTCATTACTACGTCCCGGCTCCCGACATGGGTACGGGCCCGGACGAAATGGCCGCCATCATCAACGCCACCCAGGACCCGGCGTCGGTGACCGGCAAACCCGAGGGCATCATCGGCTGGCAACCCGGCCGACGCGAGAGCACCGGATACGGGGTTAGCTTCGTGGCCACCAGATACGTGCAGGAAGTCCTGGACCTGCGCCCCAACCGGTGCACCGCCGCCATCCAGGGTTTTGGCAACGCCGGCGGTTACGCCGCACGGTTTCTGGCCGAACAGGGCGTCAGAATCGTGGCCATCACCGACCTGTACGGCGGCGTGTACCATCAGAAAGGTCTGGACGTGGAAGCGCTCATCGCCTACGCCACCGAACAGGGGACAGTACGCGGGTATCCCGGCGCCGACACACTCACCAACGAACAGCTGTTCGGCCTGGATGTCGATATCCTGGTACCCGCGGCTGCCGGAAACGCCATCACCGACACCCTGGCTCACACCGTGCGGGCCAAAGTGGTCGTCGAAGGCGCCAATATGCCGACCACACCACCCGCCATGCGCATACTGGCCGACAAGAACATCGCAGTGATTCCCGACATCGTGGCCAATGCCGGTGGTGTCGTCGCTTCCATGGAGGAATACGCCCGGTCGCTGAGTGCCGCCAAAACGCCGAGCGAGCAGGTCTTCGGCACCATTCGCGAATTGCTGGGCGATGCCATGGACGCCACCCTGGAACGCAGCCATGACATGAAAGTGTCGCTATACGAAGCGGCCGTTTCGCTGGCCATGGAACGGGTTTACGACGCCATGAAACGGCGTCGAATGATCTGACCGGGCGGCAAGGCACCGTGCGCCACAACGGCCTGCATGGCCTTTGCGCATCCATACCGCCAACGTCATGGCGTGTCCTTGACCTCGTGTCCGGCAATGCATATACGTGATGTCCACAGGTCTACGTACGCCTGAGGCAAGCCAACAACGCCGGCCCCACACCGGCTCAACGAACACACCGCGATCGACCCTCGAGGAGACAAGATGAGCGCCAAACGATCCGCCCCCACTCGTGTCCAGCCGCTCAAAGTAGGAATCATCGGCACCGGCATCGGCCGCGCCCATTTCAACGGATACCGAAAATGCCCCCATGTCGAAGTCGCGGCGATCGTCGACATCGATGCTGACCGTGGCCGCCAGCTGGCCCAGGAGTGGGGCGTCCGGCGCGCCTATTCCAATCATGAGGACCTGCTCAATATCAAGGATCTGGACGCGGTCAGCGTGTGCACCCCCAACGCTCTGCACGCCTCTATCGCCATGGATGCGCTGGCCGCCGGCCTGCATGTGATCTGCGAGAAACCCATGGCGGCCAGCGTGGAGCAGGCCACGGAGCTGGCTGCCGCGGCTGAACAGGCGGCGACCAGGGGCCAGCTGTTCATGATGGCGCTCAACAACCGGTATCGCGGTGACACGCAGTTGCTGAAGCAGTACATCGACGCCGGCGATCTGGGCGACCTCTACCTGGGCAAGTGCGGCTGGTGGCGCCGTCAGGGCATCCCGGGCCTCGGCGGCTGGTTCACCACCAAGGCCATGTCCGGCGGCGGGCCGCTCATCGATCTGGGGGTCCACGCCCTGGATCTGTGCTGGTGGCTCATGGGCGCACCGGATCCGGTAGCGGTCAGCGCCTCGGTGTTCGATCATCTTGGAGCCGGCGAATGGGCGCGGCGCGGCAGCCCGGGGTCGTTCGACATCGAAGACGCCGCCGTGGCGCACATCCGCTTTGCCAATGACGCGGCCATCATCCTGGAAGTGAGCTGGATTCTGCACACGGCGCGTGAAGGCTTCTTCTGTGAGGTCATGGGAACGGCTGGCGGTGGCGCCATCGAGCCGAACTTCCGCATCGTCAGGAACCTGCATGGAGCCCCTGCTGACGTGTTGCCGGCAGCTCCCAAGGTGCCCGGTCACGAAGGTGAGATCATCCACTTCGTGGACTGCGTACGTCAGGGCAGGCAACCGCTTTCCGGTGCCCGGGACGGCCTGGCCGTGCAGAAGATGCTGGATGCGATCTACCGATCTGGTTCGACGGGTAAACCGGTAACCATCACCTGATACGCCCTGCTGTTCGTCCGTGGCGGCCGGTGCCGGCGGGCGTCACCGCAGACGCTGTTGCCAGGCCCGGTCGGCCGTGTACGCCAAAACAGCGGCAAGGGACACCACCGGGCTGGCGGCTTGCGGTGTAACCTGCACATCAAATCTGAGGAAAACCATGCCCAAGATCACGTTCATGGGAGCCGGCAGTACCGTCTTCGCCAAGAGCATACTCGGTGATTGCCTGTGTTCGGCCGCTCTGCAGGATGCGCACATCGCCCTGTACGACATCGATGGCGCGCGCCTGCGCGAATCCATGATGATGCTGGAGAATCTGAACCAGAACATCAACGCCGGACGGGCGCGTATCACCCGGCATCTGGGCACGCGGAGCCGCAAGGCCGCGCTGCGGGGGGCCGACTACGTCGTCAATGCCATCCAGGTCGGCGGTTACGACCCCTGCACCATCATCGATTTCGAAGTGCCCAAGAAATACGGGTTGCGGCAGACCATCGCCGATACCCTCGGTATCGGCGGCCTGTTCCGCTCTCTGCGCACCATTCCGGTAGTACTGGACTTCGCGCGCGACATGGAGGATGTCTGCCCGGACGCATGGTTTCTCAACTACGTCAACCCCATGGCCGCGATCACCGGTGCGTTGCTGCATGGCAGCGGGATCAAGACCGTCGGTCTGTGCCACTCCGTGCAGGGCTGTGCCCGGGGGCTGCTCAGGAGCGTGGGGCTGGATCCGGGCGACTACCCTCGGTTGCAATGGAAGATCGCCGGTATCAATCATCAGGGCTGGCTGCTGGAAATCAGCCATGATGGCAAGGATCTGTATCCGTTGATCAAAACGCGCGCCGCCGCCATCGTGGCCCGCGAACGTCGCAAGGAACGGGCTGAACACCGGGACCTGGTACGCCTGGAGATCATGCTGCAATTCGGTTACTATCTGACCGAATCGTCCGAGCACAGCGCCGAGTACATGCCCTACTGGATCAAGGCATCGCATCCCGAACTCATCGACCAGTACAACATTCCTCTGGATGAATACCCACGTCGCTGCGTCAACCAGATCGCCGGTTGGGAGAAGATGCGCGATGAGCTGGTGGGCAACGCGCGCTTGACCCACAGCCGCGGTCACGAATACGGCTCGCAGATCATGGAGGCCATCCAGACCGACGTCCCCGTCCGCATCGGCGGCAACGTGCTCAACACCGGACTGGTCACCAATCTGCCCGGCAAGGCGGTCGTCGAAGTGGCCTGCCTGGTGGATCGCAATGGCGTCCAGGGTTGCTATGTGGGTGAGCTGCCGGAGCAATGCGCGGCGCTCAACCGGACCAACATCAACTCCCAGCTGCTCACCGTGGAAGCGGCTCTGGAAAGACGCAGGGACGCCATATACCATGCCGCCTACCTGGATCCGCACACCGCTGCGGAGTTGACGCTGGACGAAATCCGCGCCTTGTGCGACGACATGATTCAGGCGCATGGGGACTGGCTGCCGGCATACCGATAGCCCGCGCCGTGCCACCAGAGGCCGTCTGCCGGCCGCATCGAACCGACTCTGAGGAGAAGCCGAATGAAGGCTGTCAGAATCATGCCATGCCTGGACATGAAGGCCGGGCGCGTGGTGAAGGGAGTGAACTTCGTCGATCTGCGCGATGCTGGCGATCCGGTGGAAAACGCCGCCTTCTACCAGGAAGAGGGCGCGGACGAGCTGGCCATATTGGATATCGCCGCCACGGTGGAAAACCGCAAGACCAGGCTGGATTGGGTGCGCGCCGTCGCGGCGGTTATCGACATACCGCTGACCGTCGGCGGTGGCATCGGTTCGCTGGAAGACGTCGATATGGTGCTGGCAGCCGGGGCGGACAAGGCCTCTATGAGCAGCGCCGCCGTGACCTCACCACAACTGGTCGAACAGGCAGCAAAGCGGTTTGGAGCGGAACGGATCACCGTTGCCATCGATGCCCGCAGAAACCCGGTCATGGCGTCCGGCTTCGAACTGGTCGTCGCGGGCGGGACCCGGCCGGTGGGCCGGGACGCGATCGACTGGGCGCGTCAGTGCGAGTCCATGGGCGCGGGTGTCATCCTGCCCACCAGCATGGACGGCGACGGCACCCGCACCGGCTACGATCTGGAGTATATCCGTGCCGTCGCCGATGCCGTGGGCGTCCCAGTCGTCGCCAGCGGTGGTGCCGGCACGCTGGAACACTTCCTGCAAGCCGTAACCGAAGGTCATGCGGACGTGCTGCTGGCCGCCTCGGTATTCCACTTCAGGACGCTGAGCATACGCCAGGTCAAGGATTATCTGCGCGCCAATGGCATCGCGATCCGGGCGTGAAGCAACGGCCAGGCTGCCTGCGGACTCTACCGCAGCCCATGCTGCGGGTGGCGCGCCCCGTCCAGACACCACCGCGGCCGGCGCCATCCACAGTGCCCTCGACCCTTTCACCTTTGTATACGGAGCATTTATGAGCACCCCTTGTCGGATCGACCATGACATCCACGTCCACACCTTTCTTTCCAGCTGTAGCAAGGACCCGGATGCCGTACCGGAGAAGATGCTGGAGGCCGCCGCCGTCAACGGTTTGCGCACCGTTGGCTTTGCCGATCATCTCTGGGACGCCGGTGTTCCCGGAGCATCGGACTGGTACAGGCCGCAGGACATGCAGCACATCGCCCGGATCCGCGCCCAACTCCCGGCGGACACCCGTGGCGTGCGTGTGCTCCTGGGGTGCGAGACCGAGTACATCGGCAACGGCACCGTGGGTATTTCACCGACAGCGGCAGCCCAGTTGGATTTTGTCCTGGTGCCGCACAGCCACTTTCACATGGAAGGTTTCGTCCGCCCAGCCACGGTGCAGCAGCCGGACGAGATCGCTGCGTTGATGCAGCAGCGCTTTGCCGAAGCGATCGAACTGGAGGTGACCACAGGCATAGCACACCCCTTTCTCCCCTGTACCCAGCGCGAACACACGGACGAGATCATCCAGGCGATCCCGGACAGCGCGTTTTCCGACTTATTTGGCCGTGCCGCTGAACGCGGCGTGTCCATCGAGATCACAGCCGGGGCTTTCCCGTCACTGGGCAGTGGCGAGACCGGCGGCTGGCATGATAGCACTTTCATGCGGATGTACCGGCTGGCAGCGGCGGCCGGCTGCGTTTTCCACTGCGCCAGCGACACGCACAATCTGCAGGGGATGGGGCGGACCCGGCGCCTGCAACCGTTCGTGGACGAACTCGGGTTGACGCAGGAACAGTTTCATCCGCTGGTGCGGCAGACAGGCTGAAGGGCTGTTCCTGCGCACGCCGGCATCCCGCTCCGCCGGAGCGCCCCACCCTGGGAGCACGGGAGCACGGCGAGACGTCGGAAAGCCGGGAAAGCGCCCGGGCCGACTGCCGGCCCGGGCCCTAACGTCCAGACATCCCCGGGGCACCGGCGCCGCGTTCGCGGTGCAGGTTCAGGTGCAGGCGCAGGTGCGGCACCCGTACCGAGATGGGAGCATGGCAGAGGAAGCCGGCAAGGGCTGCCCTGCGGCACCTGTTCAGCGGACAGCCGCTCTGCGACACCTGTCAGGCAGACAGCCGCCCTGCGGCCATCGCTCAGCCGGCGGCCGCCTCAAGCGCCTCCAGCCAGCGCATCAGCTGCAGCGCATCGCCGTAGGTGGCGCCCACCGGCACCGTGTCCACACCGCGCACCACGCGACAGAAGCACCGCAGTTCCTCGGCCAACATGCCGGTGGCCGTACCCGCTTCCGCCCGAATTTCCAGGGCCATGGGCCAACGCGCGCTCTCCTGGTAGAACTCGATCGGGCGCGGATTGGGCAATAGACGCGCCACCCAGCCATCGCCGAATGCCTCCATGCGATCGAACCCGTCGGCCGCCATTCCTGCGGTGGTCATGAAGCTGGCCGTCAGGGATGCTATCGTGCCGTCGTCCCACTGCAACTGGGCCAGGGCCAGGTTCATACGACCGGCCGCATCCCGTTGGACCTGGGCGCTGAACCGGACCGGATCGGCACGCTGCAGCAACGCCTGCACACAGTACAGGTCGTGGGTCATCGTCAGATGGAACGGCGACTCACCGGGGTACAGTTCGATGGTTCTGACAGGGCGGTGCCGCACCGCATCGATGAAGCGCACCGGACCGCAATCTTGCAGTTCCTCCTGCAGTTGACGGAACTCGCTGTTGAAGAGCAGGATGTGTCCCATCATCAGGTTTCGCGAATCATCGCGCACCCACGGCTCCAGGCTGCCCGCCGCCTCCCGGTCCGCGGCGATCGGCTTCTCCAGCAGCACGGTCTTGCCGGCTTCCAGCAAGACCCGCGTCAGGGGCACGTGGGATGCCGTCGCGCTGGCCACGATATACGCCTCCGCGTCCGATCTTTGCGCTGCCTGCACCACATCCAGGTAACCGGGAACCTCAGGCGCCACGGCGGCAAAGGCATCGAGACTGGCCTGGCGACGCGCCACCACCGCCACCAGTTCGGCTTCGGCCAACCCCAGAACCGTCCGGGCGTGCAACGTCCCGAAGGCACCCAGACCCACTACTCCCAGCTTTACCGGCGATTGCATCCTGGCGGACATCGTGCCTCCCCTGCGTTGGCGGGCAGCGCGGGCCGTGCCCCTCTGCCCGCAGTATCGGATACCCGTTCGTCTGGCCGCAGACGCCTCGGTCCAAGACCTGCCGGCCATCGATTACCGGACGGACAAGGCGGTGCGCATCAGTTCCAGGTACACCTGCACGCCCCGATGCAGTTGCTCCAGATCAAGCCACTCGTCCCGGGTGTGCGCCTGCTCGATGCTACCCGGGCCGAGTACCAGGGCCGGGATGCCTGCCGCGGAGAACTGCGACGCATCCGTGCCGTAATACACCCCAGCAGGTTCGTCCGGCAATCCCAGCGACCGCAGCCCGCGGCATACATCCGCCGCAAAGGCCTCACCGCCGGCCGGATCCAAGGGCGGATCCAGGTAGGGAGCCTGCTGTTCGACGGCGATGTCCGGATGCGCGCAGCGTAATTGCTCCAGTAATTCCTCCACCGCGGGAACGACCAGGCGGTTGTCCTCTCCCGGCACCACACGCCGGTCGATCTGGATCTCACAGTGATCCGGAATGACGTTGACCTGGGCGCCGCCGCGGATCACGTTGATGCTGCACTGCGCCTTGCCGGTCAGCGGATGCGAAGCGGCCAACGTCGGCACGTATCGCTGTTCGATGCAGTCGATGACACGCACCATCATGCTGATCGCGCTCCGCCCCCGGGCGGGATTTCCCGAATGCGCCGCCACGCCCCGGGTGTGGATCGTCCAGCGCACGATCCCGTTGTGAGCGACGACCGGCTGCAGCATGGTCGGTTCGCCGACGATGACGCCGGCCGGTTTCCAGGGCAGACCGGCCAGCTGGCTGCCCGCCAGAGCGCGTACCCCGGTCTTGCCGATCTCTTCGTCGATAGTATAGGCGATGGCGATGTTGTTCGGACCGCCACCGGCCCTGGCGTATTGCTGCACCGCCCACAACATGGCGGCACCCGTGCCCTTGGTGTCGCAGGCGCCGCGGCCGTACACCCGGCCGTCCCGAATGACCCCGGTGAATGGCGGAATGCTCATGCCGTCCACCGTGACCGTATCCAGATGACTCTCGAACAACAACCAGGGCGCCGCAGCATCAACCTCATGAAAAACCAGCAGATTCTTGCTCTCACCACCCAGCGGCAGGCTGCGGGTATCCAACCCGGCCGCCTGCGCCACGGCGTCCAGATACCGGGCCAATTCCACCTCGGCGTCTGCTTTGCCGGAGATGTGGTGGTTGACCGTATCGAAGGCTACCATATCGATCAGCAGAGCCTCACAGCTGTCATGCTTCGTCGATGCCATACCGTATCCCTTGAATATCCGATTCGATGTCCTGTGATAACCGTACGCTTTGCCTGGTGCAAAACCGGCTCAACCGCGAGTCCGGAAGTTGTCCCATACCGACATATCGGCATCCGTAGCCAGCATCCCGATCACCACGACCGCGAACGTGAGTACCCGGCACCCTTCTTCGAGGTGCCCCCCCATGGCCGTCTCCGCATCGGTGAAGGTGATATGTGCATGCACCCGGCCGTTGAGCACGACGCCTGACATGGAGACGATGTCCAACGCCCGTTCGCCGGACGAATAATCCACCTTGGGTGGCAGCGCACCATCCGCGACCACGTGATAGTGGTAATGGATCACCGAGCCGAAGCCATTCATGATCAGGGCATTGTCGATCTGCCTGTCCTGCACATATTTTTGCAGGCCCTGCAGGATGTCGTCCCCGGATTGCAACCGGAGGAGATGAACCTCGTCCACGCTGGTGCTGATATCGATCACAACGACCTCCCGGATTGCATGGGTGTGGATTGCCAGTCAAAGGCACGGGCGGATCCCGTTTGGCGGGACGCGTCCTCCAACAATCAATATTGGCACTCGACCGCAACGGGCGCAATCCGGCGCCGCAGGACACGTGCCCCAGGTGTTGCAGGTGTTGCAGGTGTTGCAGGTGTTGCAGGTGTTGCAGGGCAGGTGCCGCCGGCGCCGCAGGGGTTGCAGAGGTTGCAGGTGCCGCCGGCGCCGCAGGACACGTGCCCCAGGTGTTGCAGGTGTTGCAGGTGTTGCAGGGCAGGTGCCGCCGGCGCCGCAGGGGTTGCAGCGTGCCTCAGGGCACCGCGACCAGCCAGGTCGTGCCGGCAACAACGCCACGCCCCCCTTGACACGGCCCACCGGTTGACGCCACTCTATGCTCTGCTCTGGGCTCTGCCCAACGCTCTGCCCGCGGCTCTGCTCTTTCGATATACCAGGCGGTACACCTGAAGGCGTGCGCGCCGGATCGCCGGCCCGGCGGCCTGCGCGCGCGATATGCACGGCTGCCGGCACACAACACCGGCACTTCCCGGGACGCGGCCCGGTCGGTATCCCGGCAGTCCACCCGGATTCGCCCGCCGCAGGACTCCGTCCCGGCGGCATTATAACGCGTTGCGCGCGGCTGCCAGGTAACCGCAACGGACGCGCCGGGACCACCAGGTTTCGCCCTGACTGCCACCCGTATGGCCACTGGAGACCAACCTATGACCCCACGTGAACGCATGCGCGCCCTCATCCGGCGTGAACCGATCGACCGTATCCCATACCAGTTCGGCGGACCGCGCGGTGCAACCTTTGCCGCCTGGCGTCGTCAGGGTTTGAGCGAGGAACAGCAGCGCCAATGGAGCCGGCTGCTGGGCGAGGACGGCTTCGCCGGCGTCGGCAAATTCTACACCGGTCTGCACCCGCTGTTCGAGGAACGCGTGATCGAGGAAAAAGGCAATCTGCGCACCTGGGTCGACGGCTGGGGATCCACCCGCCAGGACGCCATCCGTCAACCCACGACGGGCTTCGCCACACGTCGCTGGATCGAGTTCGCGGTCAAGGACTGGGACAGCTGGAAGCGCGTCAAGGAGCGCCTGGATCCGCATTCGCCCGAACGCACCCGGCCGCTGACCGCGGCTGAGCTGCCGCCGCATCTGGGACCTGACAACTATGGCTGGCATCCGCCCGGAGGGGCCGATTGGCGCGACAGTGTGGATGCCTGCAACAACAGCGACCTGCCCGTTCGTCTGGTCGTTCCGGGTATCTACTGGGGTATCCGCGACCTCACCGGCATGTTGCAGTTGTCGTATATGTTTTATGACCAGCCGGATCTGGTGCACGAGATGTTCGAATATTGGGCCTGGTTCCTCATGGAGCTGCTGGACGAGGCCCTCGGTCACATCAAGGTGGACATCATGATGCTCAACGAGGACATGGGATTCAAGAAGCAGGCCATGATGTCGCCGCCGCTGATGCGCGAATTCCTCCTGCCCAACTATCGTAAACTCTACCGTTTCTTCCACGACAAGGGCGTGGATACCCTGGTCATGGACAGCGACGGGTACAACAACCAGATCCTCGATGTGCTCTACCCGGAAGCCATCGACGGCATTCAGCCCATTGAGATCGCCGCCCACAACGATCCGGAGGAAATCCTCACCAACTATCCCGGCATCCACATTCACGGTGGTGTGGACAAACGCGAACTGCGCTTCAGCCGCGAGCAATTGCGGCACGAAGTCGCCCAGCGCTACCGCACCGCCTGGCGGTACGGCGGATACATCCCGCATGTCGATCACGGCGTACCGCCGGATATTCCGCTGCGCAATTTCCTGTACTTTGTCGAGCTGGCGCGCGGATTCTGCAACCGCGAGGATCTGGACACCTACGACCCCCCCTGCGAGTTGGAGCAGCAGCTCGGACCGATCGAGGCCATGTTCGAACCGGGATCCGCCATCGCTTCTGCGTACGGCATGGACGAGGAGGACGACCACGGACTATGACTACCCGGATGAAGATCGGTATCGGTATGTACCCCGGTCTGCTCACTACGGACAACTTCCGCTTTGCACGCCAGGCGGGCGCCACCCATGTAGTTGGACATCTTCCCGGTTTCGCCCATCGCGAGGGGCGCGGATTGCCGCCGGAGCGGATGTGGACCGAAGAGGAACTGGCCGGTCTGAAGCAAGCCATGGAGCAGGAGGGACTGCAGTTCGCTGCCATCGAGAATTTCGAGGTCATACACTGGTACGATGTTCTGCTCGATGGGCCCAGGCGTGACGAGCAGATGGAGGGGCTCAAGGAACTGCTGCGGACCATGGGCCTCCTGGGCATCGCGGTCATGGGATACAGCTTCAGCCTGGTCAATGTGTGGGGCCGGGTCACAGTGAAGCAGGCGCGTGGCGGCGCCGAATCTCCGGGGTTCCTGCAGCAACAGGCGCCGGCGGAGACACCGGTGCCGCTGGGCAATGTCTGGAATACGGTATACGATCCCGATGCTCCGGACGGCACACTCGGGGAGGTGCCGGAGGAGGTCATGTGGGAACGACTGGAGCGGTTCCTGCGAGAACTGATGCCTGTAGCCGAAACGGCCGGTGTGCGTCTGGCCATGCATCCGGCGGATCCGCCGCTGCCTACGCTACGGGGCACGGGCCGGCTGGTGTATCGTCCCGAGCACTACCAGCGCCTGCTGGACCTGGTACCCAGTTATCACAACGCCGCCGAGTTCTGCCAGGGCACGGTCGCCGAAATGGATGGCACCATGGACGTGTATGAGGCCATCCGGACGTACACGGCGCAGAACAGGATCGCTTACGTTCATCTGCGCAACGTCAGAGGCCGCGTTCCCAACTACTACGAGACGTTCATCGATGACGGCGATGTGGACATGGTGCGCGCCCTGCGGCTGTATTACGACAACGGGTATGATGGCGTGCTGATACCGGACCACTCGCCGGCGATGAGCTGTGCGGCGCCGTGGCATGCCGGTATGGCCTACGCACTGGGATGGATGCGCGGCGTCATCCGCATGATCGAGGATGGCGGTTGAGAACAACCCGGGCCTGCCGGCGCGCTTGCCGGGTTACCATTTCGCCGCCGGACAGCCGCCTTGGCAGCACGATGGGAGGGACTTGAGCCAGACCGGCAAGATCCGATCCGGACCGGTACAAGCCCGCGGTCGTCATGGAATCTCTGGGCACGGCGCCGGTGAACGCGCCTACACCAGTCCGAGGGCGAGCATGGCCTCCGCGACCCGGATGAAACCGGCGATGTTGGCTCCCACTACATAGTTGCCTGGCTGGTCGAAATCCTTTGCAGTCTCCCAGCAGGTACGATGCACGCCGCGCATGATGGAAGCAAGACGCTCTTCGGTGTATTCGAAGGACCATGAATCGCGGCTGGCGTTCTGCTGCATCTCCAGAGCGGAAGTGGCCACTCCACCCGCATTGGTGGCTTTGCCCGGCCCAAACGCCACGCCAGCCTCCAGAAAAACCCGTATACCGGCCGGCGTAGTGGGCATGTTGGCGCCTTCGCCTACGGCCAAGCAGCCGTTGGCCACCAGCGTACGGGCATGTTCTTCGTCCAGCTCGTTCTGCGTTGCCGACGGCATGGCAACCTGACACGGGACGGCCCAGATATCTCCCTTGGGAGTATACTTCGCCTGCTTGCGCGTGTCCGCGTATGCCTTGATCCGCCGTCGTTCGACTTCCTTGATCTGTTTGATCAGGTCAAGATCCAGCCCTTCCTCGTCGTACACAAACCCGGCCGAATCCGAGCAAGCCACCACCTTGCCACCCAGCTGGTGAATCTTCTCGATGGTGTATATGGCTACATTGCCGGACCCCGACACCACGCAGATCTTGCCTTCCATCGAGTCATTCCGGGCCTTGAGCATTTCGTCGACGAAATACACCGCCCCGTACCCGGTGGACTCACGCCGCACCAGGGCACCGCCCCAGGCCGGATCCTTTCCGGTCAGCACTCCGGATTCATACCGCCCCGTCAAGCGTTTATACTGGCCGAAAAGGTACCCGACTTCGCGCCCACCCACCCCGATGTCTCCGGCGGGTACGTCCATGTACTCGCCAATATGACGGTACATCTCTGTCATGAAGCTCTGGCAGAAACGCATGACTTCATTGTCCGAGCGCCCCTTGGGATCGAAGTCCGAACCGCCTTTCCCACCTCCGATGGGCAAACCGGTGAGGGCATTCTTGAACACCTGCTCGAAGCCCAGAAATTTGATGATGCCCAGATATACCGAAGGATGGAACCTGAGACCGCCCTTGAACGGACCGAGCGCGCTGTTGAACTGGACGCGAAACCCCCGGTTTATGTGAATCTCGCCGCGATCGTCTTCCCAGGGCACCCGGAAGATGATCTGCCGCTCCGGTTCACAGATCCGTTCGATCATCTTGTGCTCGGCAAACTCGGGATAGCGGCGCAAGACGGGGTCGAGGGACTCGATCACCTCCCGGACAGCTTGATGAAATTCTTCCTCCCCCGGGTTTCTGGCAACCACCTGCTGGTAGATGCTATCCAGTCTTTCGTTAGGACTGCTCATTCCTGCTCTTGCTCCGTCTTGACATGGCCAGCCGACATAGCTGACCGCTTGTGGGGATGTAATTAAAACAATTTAATGCCTCATGCACAAGGGTTACGGGCCTATACATGCCAGAGCACCCGACAAACCTACCTTTTTAGGACCGTAAAATGTCATGATTGGCCTGAATGCCGAATGCGCACATGTGCTAAGCCGTTTTCGGAATTTTCATCCCGGATTCAAAACGCCAACGCGTTCAGGATACCTTTCCGCCATATATCGACCAGGGAAGACGCTGTCCCGCGGGGCGCCATCCGGCATCACGTGCATGCGCTGGCAGTGAACTTTCACCATCTGGATCCATGCGCCCTGTCGCGTTGCGGTCCATCCTTGACGCCAGGTCGTCCTTGGGCGCTCTTTCGTGGCTGGGCATCGCGCCCGGTGGAGTGCCGGACTGCAGCTGTCCCCGCGCCACGGAACCAGCGGATGCGTCACCTGCCGCGGTGCGACGACCGTTGTCAGCCCAGCCAACAGTGTTCCTCATCACACCCTGTCAGGAGATCCACCATGCCCGCACCTGTGCCGCACAATCCGTCGATCACCGTGGACACGCCCATGCCGGCACCTCGTTGGGCGCTTTTGCAACGCCAGCTTCTAAGCGCCCAGTGCGAGGCCTGTCGCGAGTTCTATGCGCGGTACTTCGATGCGCGGGGCTACCTTCAGTGTGTACCACGGTGGGGCGGCAACGACGGACCCGATGATGCGGCTGAAAACCAGCTGAACTGGACCATGCTCCACGCCCTGGGTGGTGACGACGACATTCTTGACCTTTTCCGAATGGGTTTCGAGGGGCATCTGCAGCAGTATACCGAGGCCAGAACCGTGGAGGTCGAGTTCGCCCGCGAGGGCATGTACTACAAAGAGTGGCCGGTGTCCCTGGATTGGTTCCATCACGGCGAAGGTTTTTCGTCTTTTCTGCTCTACGGGCTGTCCGAGCCATACGATCATCGGTACCTGCAGCGAGCCCGCCGGTACGCGGCGATGTACAACGGTGAGGATCCCACCGCACCGAACTACGACCGCGAACACCGGATCATACGCTCCATGTTCAACGGCAGCCGCGGTCCGTTACTGCGGCCGGCCACGCCGCTGGAATGGGCGGGAGATCCCATAGAGGTGGAGGGCCGGTTTCGGGCCGGACATGGCGAGCGCAACTTCGAAGAGATGCTGGCCCACTTCGCCGAGTACACCGATGTCGTGGGTGACCATCCGCTGAATCTGGAGGCCACCCATCTGGGTGTGCTGGGTTATGCGCTGACCGGAGAAAGCAAATATCGCGACTGGGTCCTGGAATACGTCGATGCATGGGCCGAACGAACAGCCGCGAACGGCGGCATCATCCCGTCCAATATCGGGCTCGATGGAACCATCGGCGGAGCTGCCGGCGGCCAATGGTACGGCGGATGCTACGGCTGGGGGTTTACGGTGACCGTGCCCCAGACCGGTGCCCGGGCACATCGTCCGGCATGCTATTCACGCGCTCACTACGGTTTCGGTCACGGCTTGCTGCTGACCGGCGACCAGCGTTATGTGGACGTCTGGCGCGGCGTGCTTGACGGAGTCAACGCCCATGCCCGGGAGGTGGAAGGCCGGACGATGTACCCCCACATGCATGGCGCCGAAGGCTGGTACGATTTCCGGCCGGCTCCGTTCTCCGCCGGGGCGCTGGAGTTGTGGTACTGGTCGCAGAACGGACAGGATCGCGATCGCGTCAGAAGCACCCCCTGGGTGCGTTACCTGGCCGGTGAGGATCCGCTGTACCCGGAACGCGCCCTGGAGTCCGCCCTGGAAAACCTGCGGGTCAAGGTGGAGCGCATGCGGGCTGACACGAGCACGCCGGACACGCGCTTGTCCGACGACATGAACTCGTTAAATCCGGCCACCATCGAAAGCCTCAACCAGCTGATGCTGGGCGCTTTGCCGGTGGGTCGTTCGTGCCATACACTGCACGCTCGCTTGCGATATTTCGATCCCGAGCGCAACCGCGCCGGGCTGCCGCCGGATGTGGGCGCCCTGGTAGAGCGCATGGACACCGACAGCGTCACGGTAACACTGGTGAATACCAGTCCCGTGCAGGCGCGCACCGTGGTGCTCCAGGGAGGCGGCTACGGTGAACACCAGCTGGAGCAGGCCAGCCTGGGTGATCGGGTCACCGATCTGACCGGGTCGGGTGGTACCGCGCTGAGCGTCCGGCTGGAACCCGGATGCGGCGGTCAGCTACACATCGATCAACGACGATATGCGCTGCCGCCTTGTCTGAACCGGCCGTGGGACCGGTGCTGAGCCACTGCG
This sequence comes from Candidatus Latescibacterota bacterium, assembly GCA_007136405.1. GTDB lineage: Bacteria > Latescibacterota > UBA2968 > UBA8231 > UBA8231 > SLHA01. The sequence goes on along the minus strand of SLHA01000109.1, from coordinate 17,920 downwards.
CCGCAGGCGCGCGGTCTCCCGCGGCAACAGCTTTTCCGGAAGACCGCGCGCATTTCCGCTCACGCGCGCGCCAGATGTCGACCAGGGCGCTCTCAGGACGCCTCTGACAGGGAGGTGGGGGTGCGACAGGCCGCGCTCCTGAGGGGGTTCGATCCGTGCTTCGCGGTCGATGCGCCTCCTATGAACCGGCCGCACGGCCGGCTCGGTCCGATGCCCCGACCACCCGATCTACCATCCGCTCCAGGAATTCGTCCAGCCAGGACTCCGGTCCCCCATGCCCACCGAGTTTGGCCTCCAGAGCCGCGTCCTCGTGGCAATCCGAGCCCCCGGTGGAAAACATACCGTGCCGGACGCAGTATTCCCGGTACCGCGGGCGGAATTCCGGCGGTACGCTCGGGTGAGCGCATTCCACGCCGTCCAACTGGCACTCATGGCGCAGTTGATCCATGCGACGTTCGTCTCCCTGGGAGAAATACCCATGCGGGTGGGCGATGGCCACCAGGGCGCCGACCGCCTTAACCACGGGTACCACCTGATCGACCGGAGGATAGGGTTCAAAGTCAGCAGCCTGTCGCACGCGGGCCATGAGATCATCGTATTCCGCCGCGTCTGCAATAAACGCGCGCTCGACAAAATAGTCCCGCAGCCGCCCGTTCTTGACGTGGGTGGCCCCCTGGATTTTCAGCGTTCGAGCCGGACGATAGCGCTCCAGCAATTCAAGCCGGTCGGCGTCGGTGAACGAAAACCCCAGAGCCTGCATCCCGCGACAGATGGCCGCCCCGGTCCGGCGCTGCCACTCGTGGTAACGCTCCAGCACCTGGAGAAGCGTTGCCGGAATATCCAACGGAAAGCCATAACACAGCAGATCGACCGGACCGATGGAGGTAGTGACCGTCAACTCCGCGGCCGGAAGGGTGATGATCTGCGGATAGGTCTGCGCCGCTGCCAGCATTTCCGGCAGCGAATCCAGCACATGATGATCGGTGATGGTGATGCAACGCATGCCCTGCGCCGCAGCCCGGGCGAACACCGTGTCCATGGCGGCAGAGGCATCGTAACTCCAGCAAGTGTGCAGGTGAAGGTCATAGGAGGCGCGGTCCGGTGCAACGTCTGTCATATGGTTGTTCCCTGTGAATTTCCTGAACGCCTTGTTTCGATGCGCCACGACGCCGGATCACGCCGGGCTCTCGAGTGATTACCGTCTCCTGGGAAAATTCCACTCCTCGTAATACTCCCAGTTGATCGTTTCTTTCAGGTCTTCGAACTCCCGCATCTTTTCCTGCAGGCAGAAACGTACGACATCACCCATAGACAGGACCCCCACGACCTCCGATTCGCGCTTGATGATCAGGTGCCGCAGGCGCATACCCAGAAAACGATCCATGAGCTCATACGGGTTGAGCGCATGATCGGCCCAGGGGATGTCCCGCGTCATGTGATCGCCTACCTGGGCCAGCACCGGGTTGAACCCAGGCTGCATCATGTCCCGCAACAGGTCCCGCTCCGTCCATATGCCGACGTATTCGTCCCCATCCTTGACCAGAACCGAGCCCACCTTCTGCTGCAGCATGATCTCGATGGCTTCCTGTATGGATGCCGTTGCAGTCACTGAGATGATATCCGGATGCTTGTCTGCCAGAATATCAACTGCAGTCTTCGTCGTCTTCCCATCCACCGGGGTATCCATGGCATTCTCCTTTCACTTGATGCCTGAATATATCACACCCAGGTAATATACATCTCCAGGTTACCAAGTTGAAACAAGCAAGACTGCCCCTGTGCCCGGCAGGCACCGCGCAAACCGAGTGCAGCACTGCGGAGATCCGGTATTGCACCGCCCGCCGTGAGCAGTACCCCATCCAAAGCCGAGAAGGTCTCTGCACTGGTACCGTGGGTACCTGTTTCTCTGCCTACAGACGCCCTACAGGAAGAATAGCCATGGGCTCTTCTTCCTCCGGCAATTGCAGCACGGTGCGGACTTCGGCATCCTGGAAGGCGCCCACGACGACCGTGCCCATATCCAGCGCGTACGCCTGCAGGTACACGTTCTGGGCCGCGTGTCCCACTTCCATATGCACGTACCGGACGCCCCGCTCCCCATACCGCGCCGTGGTCCGGCCAGGCACGGCAGTGATCACGATGGAAGCGTCCGCCTGCCTGACCCAGTCCTGCCCCAATGAAGCGGCTGCCAGTTGTTCCCGAAGGTCGCCGGACAGCGTCTGCACTATTCTGTGCTCATCCGGTTCATACCGGTACACCCCTGCCGGGACGCCGGAAACGTTGCCGACTACGACGAGCACTTCCAGCGGAAAGGTCGCTCCCGCCGACGGGGCTGTCCGGAAACCTCTTGGATCGGTGATTCCCTGAGCCGCCCACAGCAATTGCGCCAGTTGATTCTGGGCTACGGTACCACCGGGATACTGCCGGATAGAACGACGGTTCTCCAGCGTTGCCTCGATCGACACCTCACCCTCGCGTTCCGGTTGAGACAGGTTGATGACGGCGTCGCCGGAGGGGTCCTGCCTGTTTTCGTCCAGTGGCGAGCACCAGCTCGCCGTGCCAGAAACCAGACAGAATACAACCAGGGCGTACACCAGCCATGGTGCTGTCGTCTGTTGCATAGCATCCCCCTGTGGTGTTGGTGCGGATCAGTCTAGTCCATAGGAGAAGCGTAGTCGACGGAGTGACAAAGGGCAACTGTACCTGGCCCTGCATGCGGGAAGAGCGCGCCTGCTTTCCGCTGCACCACCCCGCGATGCCGTCTTGGAGAAACCTCGCCAGGTTTCCTTGAGGTGCGAGCTCGCCAACGGCCAGGGGGATGCTTCTTGGAAACGACGCTGCGACGTTTCTCCGAGGTGCGGGCCGGCCACAGGCCGGGGGGGGTTGCTTGACAGCCTCCGACGGTCTGCGGGTGCGCGGTACCCGGGGCCGTTGGCGCGCCACGGCTCCCCACGATGCTCTGACAGTCCTCAGCGGTCTGCGGCATGCCGTGTGCCTCTTCTTTCCAGGCGCTGTCGTGCTTATCCTAAGGGTAGGCCGCAGGCACCACGGCAGACCGCAAGCAGTCAAACCAGGAAAGCTGGAGAAACGCAATGACGGACCAGAGAGCGGCGCAGCAAAGCGCCCTGGCAGGCAATCTGCAGGCAGTAACCCGGATTGAAGGCAAGGGTGAACCCAAAATCGGTATCGACGAGTTCATGTCCGTGGCCGAACGCTTCGGCTTCGGTCCGGAGACCCTGGCCGGCATCAGGGATGTAGTCAGCCGGGAACCCCTGGACACGGGACCGTTTCTGGCCAACTACTACGCCAATTTGTCTCAGACCAAAGTCCAGGCTTTTCAGGAACTGGCCTGCGAAACGTTCGGGGTACGGCATGCGATCGGTGTCAGCTCTGGTACCGGTGCTCTGCATGCAGCCTTCGTCGCTGCAGGCGTTGGACCGGGAACCGAAGTGATCTGTCCGGCTATCGGTTTCTTTGCCACCGCCGCCGCCGTGGTCATGGCCAACGGTGTGCCCGTATTCTGCGACGTGGATGCCTCGCTGAGCATGGACCCCGCCAAGATCGTACCTTTGATCACCGATCGCACAGTGGCCATCGCCCCGACCTGCGTCATGGGGAGCGTACCGGACATGGACCCGATCATGGCCGTGGCGCGTCAGCACGGCCTCAAGGTGGTGGAAGACTGCGCCCAATCCTGCGGCGGCCGGTATCGTGGTCGCTATGTGGGCACCATAGGCGACATCGGCTGTTTTTCCATCTCCGCCTACAAGATCGTCGGCGGCGGCGAAGGCGGGCTCCTCCTCACGGACGACGAGCGTCTCTGGGACCGGGCCAACTGCCTGGCCGAAGGTGGCGGCCTGTGGCGTCCGGAACGCTTCGCGCCGCCGCGGTACGACGGCGAGTTGTTCTGCGGTACCAATTACCGCATGTCGGAACTGGAAGCCGCCGTCGATGTGGTGCAACTGGGTAAGATGCCTGCCGTCGTGGACCGTTTCCGCCGCGTCAAGCGGGCCATCACCGAACGCCTGCAGACCTACCGCCAGGTCGTCCCCCAGAAACTCAATGATGCCGACGGAGAGGTGGGTTACGCCCTGCGGTTTTTCCCGGAGAGCATCGAGCTGGGTGAACGGCTGTTGGAGGATCTGCGCGCCCGGAATGTCGGCGCCAGTATGCGCGGTCACGGAGGACGGCCGGACTGGCACATATACCATTCCATGTTCCCGATCACCCTGCGCACCGGAGCCACGGCGGCCAGTTGCTCGTTCAACTGTGCCGAATATCGCCGGCACGCCGGTGAGCGCACGTATGAGCGCGGCCAGTGTCCCGTGGCGGATGATCTCTTCGACCGCATGATCAGCATCGGTCTGAACCAGTGGTATACAGAGACGGACTGCGCCAACGTCGCCGCGGCCATCGACCAGACACTGGCAATTCATTGCACCCCTGATGCCGGCGCCCCTGGTTGGCGTTGACGGTGGGACGGTGTCCGCTGGCTCGCGGTACAACCGGATGGCGTCCATCCCCCTGGTCAGGACGGCCGGACATGATGGCATGGAGCGCGGATTTTGTGGCGGAATGGCTGCACCTGGCCGCATGGAACTGGGTGCCGATCGGCTGGTTTCTGGCCGGCATGGTCGCGGTCATGGTAGCCGGTTGTGCCCCGGCATTGCAGTCCGTGCACTATCCGCTCAGCGACGAGACTCTGCCCAATCCGGAGAGAGGCCTGTACTGGCACGCGGATACTCATGCCAGCCACTACCAGCGTGTGCATCCACAGCAGCTGCGCGCCGTGCGGCAGAAGCATGGCATCACGTTGGTCTATCGCGGATTCATCCTGGACGACTTCGTTCATGCGCCGATCAGCAACGCCTTTCTGGACAGCATGGCCGCGGACTTCGCGGCTATTCGCCAGGCCGGCATGAAGGCCATCGTCAGGTTTGCCTACACCGACAGCATCGACCCGCCACCGGGCAAAAGCTGGCCACCGGTGCCGCCGTACGGTGATGCCGACCTACAGCGGATCCTGACGCACATCGAGCAACTGGAGCCGCTGCTGCGCGCCAACGCGGATGTCATCGCTGTGGTCCAGGCCGGCTTCATCGGCATCTGGGGCGAATGGTATTACACCGATCATTTCAGCGGTGCCAAGCCCGGCGTCATGGAAGCCCACCATTGGGACGCCCGGCGCCAGGTGGTCATGCGGCTGCTCCAGGCCTTGCCGTCGACACATGCGGTGCAGGTGCGCACACCCCGGTACAAACGCATCATCATTGGCAGCAATCAACCGCTGAACCGTAAGACCGCCGGCACCGGTCGACCGGTTGCCCGTATCGGCCTGCACAACGACTGCTTCCTGGGCAGCGAAACAGATATGGGTACGTACGATGATCTGAAGGCGGACTTCGCCTACCTGGAAGCGGATACGCGTTACGTGCCCGTTGGCGGTGAGACCTGCCAACCCAATCCGCCGCGATCCGCATGCCCCAATCCCGTCGTGGAGATGGAGCGCCTGCACTGGTCCTTTCTCAATGCCCAGTATCATCCGGATGTACTGGACAGCTGGCGACAGGGTGGATGCATGGAGATCGTCGAGCGACGACTGGGCTACCGTCTCGCTCTCACCGAGGCCCGTTACGCGCCCGTTGCACGGCGTGGCGGCGTCTGGCGGCTGCGGCTGGATCTGCTCAACACCGGATTCGCGGCGCCTTATCTGCCGCGCGGGGTGGAAGTGGTTCTGCGTCATCGTGACACCGGGAGCGAGTACCGGGCCGATCTGGGAGTGGACCTGCGCCGCGCCCTGCCGCAGCTGCCCCGGCGCATACAGCAGAATATTCAGATACCCGGCGACATGCCCGCCGGCCGGTACACCGTGCTGGTCCACCTGGCCGATCCCGCCGCCGGCCTGGCCTCCAGAGCGGAGTACGCCGTTCGGCTGGCCAATCCGGACCTGTGGGAACCGGAGACCGGGTATAACCGCGCCGGGTTCGACATGGAGGTGGTCGAGGGCCGCGTATGGTGGTCGCGGCGCGCGACCACCCGGCTGCGGGCCGCAGCGCCCCCCCTGGCCAGCCGCGACGGAACGGCTTCAGAAGAACCATCAACGCCTCACAGGAACCAATAGGGAGCAGACGATGCAGACAGATCCGGCGGGGCCTTCCACGGACAGCATTCGCGTGGATTCAGTGCTGGCAACGGCCACGCAGTTGACGGTGGAAGCGGAGATAGAGTGCACCGCGCCGCGTGCGGAAGCCACGCAGGTGCTGGTCGGCAGCTGGCCCCTGGCCGATACGATGAATGGCTTCGTGACCTATGACGCCGGTCAAACGGACGGCCTGGAGACCGCCGGTTACTTCGGGGGCATCTTCGACGGCCGGTATGCGTACTTCGCCCCGCAATGCAACAGCACCGGACGCCACGGACAGGCGTTGCGCTATGACACGCTTGGCCCCTTCACTGCCGCTGCCAGCTGGAACGGATATGACGCCAGCGCCACCGGCGGCCTGGCCACCCGTGGCTATTACGGCGCCCTGTTCGACGGCCGTTATATCTATTACGTGCCGCGCACGGACGGGCAGACGCACCACAGCCGAATTCTGCGCCTGGATTCATGTGGCCCCTTTGACAACCCGGACAGCTGGACCGCCCACGACGCCGGCGTAGCGGTTTCGTACCAGGGCGGCGCCTTTGACGGCCGGTATCTGTACCTGGCGCCCGGATACCGGCAGGATCACGGATCCAGCGGGCTGGTACTGCGTTACGACACTGCGGCGGCATTTGGGCAGCCGGACGCCTGCTCGTTCTTCGACGCTGCCATCGTCGGCCCGGACTGCGTCTGTTACGACGGTGCCGTGTTCGACGGCCGCCACGTGTACTTCGCGCCGCTCGAGCGCGGCGTGGCTTTGCGTCACGATGCCGCGGCGGATTTCGCCGACCCGTTTAGCTGGCAGGCGCATGATATGCGTCTTGTTGGCGGATTGACCGCGGGCACCTGTGTCGGTGCCGTCTTCGATGGACGCTTCATATACTACGTTCCGTACGCACACAGTGTCGTGGTCCGTTTCGACACGGCGACGGACTTCGACGATCCTTCCGGCTGGCAATCCTACGATGCGGCGGGAACCTCCGGATTGCCGTGCCGCGGCTATGATGGCGCGGCCTTCGACGGACGCTATATCTACTTCATCCCCTTCTGGAACGGCGACGCGAACGGTGGCGGGTTCCACGCCCAGCTGCTGCGGTACGACACCTGCCAGGACTTCACCACGGCATCCGCCTGGCAGGCCGCCGACGGCAGCTCGCTGGCTCCGCCCAACCCCGGCGGTTTCAACGGCGGCCTCTTTGACGGCCGCTTCCTGTATATGATCCCGTGGCGGTGCGACGCCGTTGGCAGCGAGATCGCAGCCCACGGTCACGTGCTGCGGTACGATACGGCGGCGACTGCTGCCAGTTTCTCGCTCAAATACTCCGACTGCGGTCACAACGGCGGTCTGGGAGGTGCGCTGCCTGGACCGGTATTCACAGTGAACACCGGCACCGGGCCCGTCAGTGCCCAGGCGCATTGCCCACCGCCGGCCGGCCGACACGTGCTGACCGGCACCTATGACGGCAGGCGCGCGCGCCTGCTGCTGGACGGTCAGGTCATCGGTGAGCGGGACGGCGGCGGCACCCTGGTGGCACCGGCCGTCGCTCTGACAGTCGGCAGCCTGGCCGGTGGCGCGGCGGCGTTTACCGGCAGCATCCTGCGGGTCCGTTTGGCGGCTACAGCCATATCCGCCGGAACCCTGGCCGACGGGGATGCGCCTGTGGCGTGGCAGGCATTTGTGTAGCGCCATTCCACGGCGACACATACGATGGCCCAGCCTACGCGCGTCTGCTGCCGGGCAGCCAGGGCGGCAGTTCCACACGGTCACCGTGTCGCGCCGGCGAGCCTCGCGGTCGACTACGGCGGCCGCAGCGACAGCGGCGGCGGCGGCGCGCCGTTACAGTAAAGCGCTGCGTGGCCTGGCACCCGGCCGCGCAAGCTGCGGCCGCATAGCGCTGCAGCGACCCACTGGCGCGGCGCCACAGCGCCGAATCGGTGGATCCAGCCGCGGCACCGCAGCGCTGCGTGGAGGGCTGTTTATCATCGAGGTGCCGATCCGCTGAGCCGTCTACTCGGGGATCATCCGCAGGAAATTGTCGCGACTGATCTTCTGCATGACCTCCGCCGACACGCCGCGCGCATCCAGGGCACGCCACAGTTCGGGCAGGGCGGCCGGATCCGGAATGACCGGCGTCTGGTGTTCGCCGATCCCGTCGAAATCCGTCCCCACACCCACATGATCTTCACCCATGATCTCCAGGGCATGGAGGTAGTGTTCCACCAGCCGGTCCAGGTTGGGATCGGAATCGCTCACAAAGGCGCCGTAGAAGCAGATGCCGATGACCCCGTCCTTATCAGCCAGAGCCTTGAGCATCTCGTCGGTGCAGTTGCGGGTGTGCGGACACAAGGAATAGCAATTGCCATGGGTGTAGCATACCGGACCATCGGTGTATTCCAGCGTTTCCCAGAAGGTCCGCTCGTTGGCGTGGGCCAAGTCGCAGGCGATGCCCAGCCGCGCCATCTCGACCAGCGACTCCCGGGCAAAGGCCGTCAGGCCCCGCGTCTGTCGCCGGAGGGTAGCCCGCTCCTGCGGTGTCAGGTAGCCGAAATGGCTCCGGTCTACCTGCAACGCCGCGCTGCGCACCCGGCCGCGGTTGCCTTCACCGTGGGTCAGGGACGCCACACGCACGCCCAGTTCGTGCCACAGGCGCAGTCCGGCCAGATTCTCCGCGAACATGACCTGTCCCTCGATGGACATGACCAGACCGATCTGACCATTCTGGTTGGCCTTGCGCACCTCGCTCCGCGTCCGGCACAGGGCGAAGTCCTGTGGATGCGACTGGGTCATGCGATGCACGGCATCGATCAGCCGTACCGACTGGTTCAGGTCGCTGTCCCCGACCATGACGAACAGCGAACCCATGCCGCCCTGGCGCATACGCGGCAGGTCCACGTGGTAGGCCGGATCGACGTCGGCAAAGTCCATGACGTCGCCGCGCACATCGCGCAGAATGATGCTGTCGTTGTGGGCGTCCAGCGTCATCAAATCGTCGAATGCTGCCATAACTGACCTCGCTTGCGAAAAGGTTATGCGTGGCGGTCCTGCTCACAAGGAACTGCGTGCCGAGGCGGCGTCAAGCATGACCCGGCAGGAAGTCTGAGCATCGTTGCCCTGGAAACGCGTTGGCTACTCCACGAAGCACCGGCTGCCGGGTGCCTGGGCCGATCCGGGAAATACCTCTCGCGCCGGCATTCCCAGCCAGGCAGCGGCGATGCAGCATGCAGAGATGCCCACGGGCGACGGGATTTTGCGTCAGACACGGGCGATGCAGCATGCCTCGGTACCCGGACAGCAGCATCTTGCACCAGGCGGTGCCGGCAGATGCTGATCCTCTGACCATAGCTTTTTATAGAACGACGCCGCTATATTTAGAACGACGCCGCGCCTCGTGCCGGCGTGATCCGATGCAAGCGGCGCCGCTGGAAACACGCCGCCAGGACAACCGACCTTTCAGCCCAAGCAGGCCAGCCAGGGTCTTGCCGGAGAGGACCGTAGATGACCCACTCAGGACGCCGGTTTGTTCTCGTTCAAAGCATTTGGATGGCCCTGCTTCTGTTCGGCATACCGTGGGGAACACGCGCCACCGCCACGGCTGAACTCACCCAGACCGTACGCGGCAGAGTCACGGATGCCATCATCGGCACGCCTCTGCCGGGCGCCACGGTGTATCTGCCGGATACGGCGCCCGCGATGGGTACCATGACGAACAACCAGGGCGAATTCCGCCTGCCCGAAGTCCCTATCGGCCGACTGACTCTGCGCGTCACCTACATCGGCTACCATCCGGTGCAATTGTCCAATCTGACCCTCACCACCGGCAGGGAACTGGTGCTCGACATCGGCATGGAGGAAGCCGTCATGCAGGTCGAGGGCGTGGAAATCAGGGGCACAACCCGTAAGGACCGGCCGGTGAACGAGATGGCACTGGTCAGCGCCCGTTCCTTCACCATCGAGGAAACCGAACGCTACGCCGGCAGTCTGGGCGACCCCTCGCGCATGGCCGCCAACTTCGCCGGCGTGTCGTCGGCCAGCGATCAGCGCAACGACATCATCATCCGCGGCAACTCACCCATGGGCCTGCTGTGGCGCCTGGATGGCGTCGAGATACCCAATCCGAATCATTTCGGTTCGCTGGGATCGACCGGAGGCCCGGTGAGCATGCTCAACAACAACCTGCTGACCAACTCGGATTTCTACACCGGAGCCTTTCCGGCCGAATTCGGCAACGCCCTGGCCGGAGCCTTCGACCTGCGCCTGCGCAGCGGCAACGCCGAACGCCGGGAATATGTCGGGCAAGTCGGCTTCAACGGGTTCGAGCTGGGCGCCGAAGGTCCGTGGCGCCGGTTTCCCGGGGCATCGTATCTGGTCAATGGCCGTTATTCGACTCTGGCGATTATGGACGCCCTGGGACTGGATATGGGTACCGGTACGGCCGTACCGCAGTATAAGGATGTTTCCTTCAAGCTCGATGTGCCCACGGAACGACGCGGGTATTTCACCCTGTTCGGCCTGGGGGGAACCAGCTACATCGAAATGCTGGACAGCAAAGGAGACCCCGCCGCTTACGGCTTTTCTGGGACCGATCTGTATTTTGGCGGCGACACCGGCGTAATCGGGCTGACGCACACCGGTTTTTCCGGTGACCATGCGCGCTTCACCAGTACCGTGTCGGTTTCGGGCATCCGGAACGACGTCGAGTTATACCAGTTGGAGGACGAACTGGACTTCCCCAATGTCATCGAAGCCGGTTCGGAAGTCCGCTTCAGCCTGTCCAGCCGGTACAGGCGCAAACGCGGTGCCCGTCACACCGTCAACGCCGGCGCCGTTTTCGATCATCTATGGGTCGAATATGACGGCCGGGAGTACGACAAAGACCTGGATGGACACATCAACTACCTGAAAAACAGCGGTACGATGCCCCAGACCAGGGCCTTTGGCGAATGGCAACACAGGCATACCGATCGGCTGACGCTGAACAGCGGCCTGCACGCTCACCTGCTGCTGTTCAACAATACCTGGGCCCTGGAGCCGCGGGTGGCCCTGGACTGGCAGGCCACGGATCGCGGCAACCTGAACCTGGGCGCCGGTATGCACAGTCAGACGCAGCCCCGTGCCATTTACTTCATGAGCGAGCTGGCCGATACCCTCGACAACACCTACGTCCTCACCAACGATCACCTGGACTTTTCGCGCAGCCTTCATCTGGTGGCCGGATACGAGCATCGGTTGCATGATAAACTCAGAGTCAAACTCGAAGCATACTACCAGTATCTGTACGACCTGCCCGTTTCCGAGGAGCGTCCGGAATACTCCACGCTGGTGACCGGTGGCGGCTTCAGCTACTGGGTGTACGACCACATGCAGAATGCAGGAACCGGAAGAAACTACGGTGTGGAACTCACGCTGGAGAGGTTCCTGCACCAGGGACTGTACTATCTGTTCACTGGAAGCCTGTTCGACGCTACCTACAGGGGCTTCGATGGTGTCAAACGCAACTCCTCGTTCAACAACAACTTCATCGTCAATGCCCTGGCCGGTTACGAATGGGATCTGGACCGTCGCCACGTCCTGGCTGTGGACGTCAAAGGTGTGCTGGCGGGTGGCTCTCGGTACGTTCCCATCGACGAGGAGCTCTCCAGAGTGGACAACGAAGCCGTCTACGTCTGGGACCAGGCGTTCCAGCAACGCCACAACGCCTATTTCCGCCTCAACGCCCGCCTCTCCTACCGGAGGAATGGTCCGCGGTACAACCAGGAATGGGCCCTGGACCTGCAGAACCTGACCAACCACCGGAACATCTTCATGCGGACCTGGAACAGCTACAAGCAGGAAGTCACCACCAACTACCAGATGGAGTTCCTGCCCATGATGACCTACCGGATACGGTTCTGAGGCTCAACGCCGACACGGTCATCCGGTCGCCCGCGCTGCGCGCATCTTCATTTGACCCGCTCTTCTCCGGACTGCAACCGGTACAGGCCACGTTCGCGTTCCCAGGCCGCGGCCATGGCCGCCACCCGCTCCGGCTGGCCGGCCGCCAGATCGTGCAGCTCGGAACGGTCCGTTTCCATGTCGTACAGCTCCCATGCCCCGCCTTCCACCGCCACCAGCTTCCACCGGCCCATGCGCAAGGCCCGGTGACCGATGTGGCTGAAGAAGATCGTGGCGCGCGGCACGTCGATGTCCGCACCGAACGCCGGCACCAGGCTGACTCCGGCCATGGGCGGCGTTCCAGCGCCGCGCCACGCGGGCTCCGGGTCCGCGCCGGCCAGCTCCAACAACGTCGGCCCGATGTCGATGAAATGCCCGGGCGTCCGGCGCAGTTCGCCACGGGCGGATATGCCGGCCGGCCAATGCACGATCAACGGCGAGGCGACGCCGCCCTCGTGGACCCACGACTTATGGTAGCGAAACGGCGTGTTGGCCGCGGTGGACCAGCCCGGCCCCAGACACAGATAGGACGCCTCGCTGCCCGGCGTGGCACGTTTATCGTGCCGGTCACCGCGGATGATCTGTTCGGCGCTGGCGCCGTTGTCGGAAACGAAGAGAATCACCGTGTCGTCGAACTCGCCCATGGTCTTGAGGTGCTCCACCAACCGGCCGATCTCGCGATCCAACCGATGTACCATGGCGGCGTGGATCTGCATCTTGGTCGCCTGGAAGCGCTGCTGCTCCGGCGTCAGCTCGTTCCAGGCCACCGCCTGTGGAGCTTCGCCGGGACCGATCTCCGCCGCCAGTTCGTCTGGTGAGAGATTCCACGCCGGCACGGTCTGCGGTTGCCGGGGTGACAGATCGCAATGCGTGATGCCCAGTTCGCTTAGACGCCGCAGGCGCTGGTCCCGCATGGCGTCCCAACCCGCGTCGTACACGCCGTCGTACCAATCGATGTCTCCCTGCGGCGCGTGCAGCGGGAAATGCGGTGCGATGAAGGCCAGGTAAAGAAAAAACGGCCGGCCGGCATGCTGCTGCTGGTGCACCCGCAAAAACTGCACCGCATGCTGACCGATAGCCGTACTGGAGTAGTATCCCGAATCCGGCTCCACCGGGGGCAACGGCTGGTCGTCCAGGCGGTGATCCCTGACCGTGAAGTTGCGATCGTAGTCGCGCACGTAATAGGAACGATCGAACCCGCCGTGAGCGATGATTTCCGGAAACTGGTTTACGTGCCACTTGCCCGAATGGTAGCACTGGTAGCCGGCCGGCTTGAGGTAGTGCGGCAGCGGCCGGCCCCAGTCCGGCAGCCCGCCGCTGTCCGACAGGCACGGCACCTGCTGGTAGTAGTTGCCGGTCATGATGCAGGCCCGTGATGGCCAGCAGCGCCCGGTGGAGTAGTGCTGGGTGAAACGCAGGCCCCGGGCGGCCAGCCTGTCCAGGGTGGGGGTGGAGATCTCGCCGCCGTAGCAACCGACATCGGAGAAGCCCATGTCGTCCGCCACCACGACGACGATATTGGGTTGTTTCTCTGCCATCGACCCCTGCCTTTCTGGTGTTTCCGCATGAGTTGCGCGCGATGGATTCGATGCGCGGCTTGAAGAATGCCATTCCTGGCGATACCGCGCAACTCTACGTTCCGGCATCAAGCCAAGGCGTCCGCTGATCACCGCCAGCCCCACGGCCTTGACGCCGCGGCAGACTGCGGATATGATGCGTCGGTGCCCGTGTGTCGACTCAGATCCGGCCGACGGGAGAGCCGCAGCGCAATCAAACGCAGCACAATCAAAACTCGATCAACGGAGCGAATATCCATGACCCCACGCGAACGGGTCCGGCGGATCCTCAACTTCCAGACGGCCGATCGGCCGGCCATCGACCTTGGCGCCACGCGCATGACGGGCATGTCGGCGTGGACCTACGGCGAGCTGAAGCAGGCGCTGGGCCTGAGCGGTGGTGCCACGCGGGTGATCGACCTGTTCCAGATGCTGGCCGAGGTGGAGGAGCCGGTGCTGAACGCACTGGGATGCGACTTCCTCGGCGTCCCTGACATGAGCATGCCGTACGGGCTGACACGCAACGGCTGGAAAAACTACACGTTCTGGGACGGGCAGACCTTTCAGGTACCCGCCGGATTCCGCCCGCGCGTGGAGGCCAACGGCGATTTGCTCGTCGGCAACGGCCCGGACTGGACGGAGCCGGTGGCGCGCATGCCCCGTAGTGGCCGGTATTTCGATGCCATCGGCGTGGCCAACCTCACGGACACCTTTGAGGTGCCGCACATCGACCCGGCGGAGTGGCGCACTCCCGCCCCCCTCACCCGGGTATACCTGGACGCTGAACGCGAGCGAATCTCCAGCCTGTACGCGGCAACGGATCGCGCCCTCGTGGCCACGCCGCCGTTCAACCTGAGCTCCGGCTATGGCGGCATGTATCAGTGGGGCATGAAGATGGCTCTGGATCCGGAGCACTGTCGCCGCTACATGATGGCTCAGGGAGAGGCTGCTGCGCACCGGGCCCGGCAATACCTCGAAGCTGTGGGGGAGTTTTTGGATGTGGTGGTGTTGAGCGGCGCCGACTACGGCACCCAGGACCGGGAGGCTTTCCGGCCGGAGCTGTTCGGTGCGTGCATGGCCCCCGGCTGGAAAGTGGTCTGTGATGCCGTGCATCGGTTCCCGCACGTCAAGGTGTGGATCCACTGCTGCGGCTCGATCCCGGGGTTGGTCGGGTACATGGCGGATGCCGGCGTGGATATCCTGAATCCGGTCCAGTGGGGTGCGGCGGGTATGGACCGGAAATGGTTGAAAGAGACCTACGGCGACCGCCTGGTGTTCTGGGGAGGGGCGATCAACACGCAGAACACGTTCCCGTTCGGCACGGCCGAGGACGTGCGCCGGGAAGCCCTGGAGTGCCTGGACATCTTTTCCCCGGGCGGCGGGTTCGTGGTCAATCCCATCCACAACGTCCAGGCTGACGTGCCCGTGGACAACATCATCGCGCTCTATCAGACAGCGCAAACGTACGCCTATGCGTAACGTTCGCCTGGGGTATACGCGACGTCGCCTGTGGATAATTGCGCGTACGGGCGCGTACGACACTCAAACGCGCAACACCAACCAGCCGTAATCCGTGGCCGGATTCAACGTTCCCCATACCAGACGGCCCTGCACCGGCTGCTGCGGTGCCCACGAGCAATGCGCCGTCCCGTCTTGACCGGGGATGGGCATGGAGCGCACCACGTTGAGGCGCAGCGGCTGCCACCGCCGCTGGCGCGCCGCGCGCAGCCATTCCAGCGGCAGTCGTAATAGAATGGTCCAGCAGCCATCTTCCACCACGCTGCGGCTCTCCCATGGTTCAGCCGGCTGCGGTATGTACCCGTCGTCGTGGACGCATCGGGCCGTGCCCCCGGGGCCCAGGCTCAGGATCAGGCGGGGCTGCGTCCGAACCGGCTCGAGCAGGACCTGCAGTTGCTCTCCGGCAAAAGCGTCGATCGTTCCGTCGACGCCGGAAGCGGAAGACGGGCTTGGTGCTTTCGCCGCTGAAGCTATCGCTGCGTCGCTTGCCCGGCTCTGGATCTGCAGGTATACGGCATCGTCATCCAGCGCTGCGCGCCAGCGGGTGGTGCGTCCCTGCCGCTCAGACACGGCAACCGGATGGAAGGCGTGCCGGTCGTAGGCGCAGCGCTCCCAGCGCTGCTGATCAAAGCGCTGAAGCAGCCAGTGCGTACACTGCTGCCAATCTTCGGTCCGCAACCTTCTGCCCCTCGCGCCGGTGCCCGTTGCCCCCGGCCTGTGAGGTGGCATGTCGGTGCGGTCGAAAACCGTGTTCCAGCCCGTCTCCGGGACACGCGGCAGCCGCATGCAGCGGGCCACGGGCCCGACTGGCACGGCCTCCAGGAATGCTGTTGCACCGTTTCGCCGCGCACCGCCCGTCGCGTCGTCCAGCGCGCCAGCCCCCTCCAGCAGCGCGCCGGCCGCACCCCCTCCGCCCCGCGGCTCCAACGCCGCACCACCATCCTCCGGGCCACATCGCGCCTGCCTGCCCGCCGCCCAATCCTGCGCCACGGCCCCGGTATACCGCGGGAACAGGGGACCCGCCTGACTGACGCGGGCGGCCACGGCCGGGAACTCGGTGTCCAGCAGCCGTGCCAGCTGGCGCTGGCGCCACTCGATCAACTCCGGATAGTACTTGTATCCTTCGGCTTCCGAATGGAAGCCCAGACACGAGTTGCGCCGGGTCAGGGGCAGCAGTTCGTCGTCCACCGTCATCTCGGCCCGCACCAGGGTCTCCATCTGTGCCAGCAGCGTCCGCCGCCGCTCCGCCTGGTGCGCCACCGCCAGCTGCTCGCGTAACGCGTAGAACCGCAGAATCTGGTAACCGCTGCGGAACTGCAATCCCAGGGCCGCGGCGATGTCGATATCCGCTGTCCGTGCCTCGTCTGCCCGCCAGTCGGGCCGGATCGCCTCCAGCAGGCGAACCCCCTCCTGCCACTGATCGGCCATGCGACGGCACAGGGTCACCACCTCGGTCAGCGTGAAACCGTTGGTGATACACTCGGCGATATAGTCTCCGGACGGCGGGTAACCGATCTGCCAGGTGGGGGCCAGCGGCAGGCGCCGCGGAATCAGGTACAGAGGCCACACCGGGCCATCGTGCATCGGCCCGTAATACCCGAAGACGTGGGCCGTGGGGTAGTGACCGTAAGCCCGGGCGAACCATGCCCAGGCGCGTGCCACGGTGTCGGCATGCTCACCCCAGTCTCGCGCCGCAAGCTGGCGCAGGAAGGCCCGTTCCGACCGGGGAAACGGCGCTCTGGACAGCTCACCGGCGGCCCGCGTCATCAGCGAAGGGTACGCGCCGAAATACCAGGACTGCATGGCGCTGCTGACTCCCAGGCGCCGCATGGCCCGGTATTTCCGGTACAGCAGTCCGGGCGCCGGAACCACCTGCGCCGTGGCCACCTCGTGGGAACAGCTCACCTGCAGCTTGGCGGAAAGGCGCACAGGGGCCCGCCGTTCCGGCTCCTCAGCGGATATGGCCAGGGCTCCGTTGGCGGCCCCGGGAGCGATTTGCCCCTCCGCGTTGCCTCCGGTTTTGCCCACGACCACTTCGTTGCGGCCGCAAGCAGTCCGCCAGACCCATGCCTCCGCCGCAGCACGGCCACATCCGGCATGGCTGCCCAGCGCGGCCTGCGCGCTGCGCTCGAACAATGCACTCGGTCCCACGTAGGAGAGCCAGTAGTCCCAGGTCGGTCGATCGCGGCCCAGCTGCCGCTTGTGGCCGCCGGTCTCGAAGTTGTGCTGCAGGATGATGCCCTCCGGCATGTGCGCCGCCGCCTGCACGGTACGTGCCGCCCCCCAGCAGACGAATTGCCCATAAGGCCACGCCACCAGCTCCGCCTCCGGCGCGGCGGCCTGCATGCCTTCACGCAGTCCGGCCAGGGTTGCGGCCAGCACCTCCCAGGGCTGGCGCGGCGCGCAGCGCGGACAGCTTATCAGACCGCCGGCAGGCCCGCCGGTACCGGCATCGGCGCCGGCACCGGTGCAGCCGCCATCTTCATAGGGAATCCGGCCAGAGTAGCAGTGCGTCTGCCGTTCGCCCACGGGGATGACGATCAACCCTCCCAGGTCTGGCACCTCGCTGAACAAAGTATGGGTGGCTTCATACAGGTACGCCTGACCCTTCTCCGTACTGGTGCAGAACGCGCCGCCGTGGCCCACCAGATCCGGATGGGCGGCACGGGCCGCCGCCAATTCCGGATAAGGCCAGCCGAAACCGGCCGGCTCGATGCAGAAGGGGTAGATGCGGATACCGTAGCGCCAGCACTTGGCCACAGTACGCCGCAG
>SLHA01000083.1 GCA_007136405.1 Candidatus Latescibacterota bacterium | reverse complement strand
TCAGCACGGTGTACGGCATACCGGTCCGTATTCAACCCGGAGACGGCGGCGCAGGTCCCCGCATCACGCCGGTCACCCGCAAAGCGCGAGACCCTCTGATGGCCAGGTAGAACCTGGCACCGATCCACAAAAATATATCACCAAGCCACGGAAGCTGAGTCTCCCGTATGGGTCTCCTTATATGACGTCGCGAGTCACCGGACGTCGGAAGACGCGCTCGGTGCGGCTTTCGATGGTACGGTGGACTCGGCTTGTTCGAGCTGTGCCTCTGTCCTATTCCACTCCGGGACCGGCCAGTCAATCCATGAGTCGGGGATTGTACTTGTCAACACCGATTTATAAATGGACAGAAGCGCCGGTTTAGAGTTGGACACTTCGACGGGTGTAGTTGGTGTTATCCGCCTTTCGTGTTAGCGGTGGGCAGTCCGGCATGGCGTCGATGGCGCATGTGATAGCTCTCGCCGCGATTGTTGACGGTGTTAGACAGGTGTAGCAGTCGGTCGAGCAAGGCGGTAGCCAACACGGCGTCGGGGAAGATGTCGTGCCAGCTGCCGTAGCTTTTGTTGCTGGTCAGGATGATGGACTTGCCGGCCTCGTAACGTCGGCTGACGACCTGGAAGAGAAAGGTGGCGTCGATGGATTCCAAGGGCAGATAGCCGACTTCGTCCAACGAGAGCATACTGCGCTTCACTACAGCCAGTCACCCGGCTGCAGTGGCAGGTAGCTACGATGCTCTCTGGCGATTACCCCGGCCGGACTTGCACCGGCTAGTCAACGATGATTTCAGGGCACACCAATCCCTCGTTATGAAGCGGCCATACCTCTCCCGCTTGACCTTGCCTTGAGCGCGTGATTACCTTTGTTACAACAGGAGGCCGCTATGACCAAGGAAACCACCATCCGAGCCATCGGGAACTCCGCTGGCACCACCATCCCCAAGGCCATGCTCGAGCGCTATCGCCTGGCGGAGGGCGATCGTGTCCATCTCGTGGAGACGGACGAGGGAATCCTCATCACTCCCTTCGATCCCGCCTTCGCTGAGGCCATGGCGCTCTACGAGGAGGGCGCCAAGCAATACCGTAACGCTATGCGCGAGCTTGCCAAGTGAAGGAGCCGCGGTGGCTCAACGCCACCCTGATCCGTGCGATTCACAACAGCCAGGTCAAGGAGCATGGTGGATCGCTTGAGCTGAGAGATCCAGGTCTCCTCGATTCCGCCCTGGACCGACCCAGGAATCGGCTCCACTACGAGTCCGAGTCCGATCTCTTTGACCTGGCGGCCTCCTACGGGTTTGGGCTCGCGCGAAATCATCCGTTCGTCGACGGGAACAAGCGCGTCGCCTTCCAGGCCATGTATGTCTTCCTTGGCCTCAACGGACTTCGTATTGAATCAAACGAGCCCGAAGTGGTCCGCCTGATCCTCGCTCTGGCCTCCGGGGAACTGTCAGAACCCGAACTGGCCGATTGGCTCCGACAGCACACTGTCTCTCGTTAGCCCATCTCCCGATGGCGTCCGTTACCCCAGCTTCACAACGATAAGATGACAACGTGCGGGTAACTTGCCGGGCGCGTCGTTTTGCCCGGTCAAGTTCACCCGTTGGTTCACCAGAGTTTTTATTGATGGGAGGACATGTATTCGGTGGCAGCTTGAGCTAAAACTCCAGAACGGGTCTCACCATGCTTTTTGGCAAAATAATCGAGTGAGTTCAACAGTCTTTCCGGCATGGTGATGTTGACCCTTTTTGACTTAAGTGACAATTTGCTCAGATCCACCTCAACAAGTGCCCATATGCCGTCTTTAAAATCAGGGTTTTCTTTGTGATTCTCAATACTTGTAGACACTGGGATGGGCTCAGAATCAATTAAAATACCCTCAATATGGCATTCCGCAGCTTCCTGGGCATTCGCTAAAGCCTCTTCAATTGTATCCCCTGCGGAAAAACAACCAGGTAAATCAGGAAATGTAACGCCATAATCCGAATTTTCATCTTTGTGGATAACGACCGGATATTTCATAGTTTCACCTCCATTTCCAACCCTCCTGCCGGTAAATATTTCGAAGTGTTCCGACAGGGAGATCCTTCTTTGGATGAGGAACAGTTGCTTTTCCCGGTTTTTCCGGATGCTTGAATTGGTGATGGTCTCCTTTTGTATGCTGGAGAATCCACCCATCCTTTTTCATTCGTTGTATTATTTCCCAATTTCAATTATGTGTACTATACACACTTGCAGGTTGGTTGTCAATGAAGCTATGACGGTTTATTGGCGAACGTTCTTGCTTATGAGCGGCGCACCACCTGGCTTCAGTTTCCGCCACCCCGCCAACCATGCGTCCGCTGTAGGGTCAAGCAATGTCGCCTGGGACGTAGATCGGGCCTATCTGTTGCTGCCCGTTTCCTCGAGGGGTACCAAAGTGTCGGCGCCCGGAGCCGTGCTGCCTGCAACGAACTTAGCGGCGCGACGGGCCCTGTCCAACCTTGAGGCGGCCTCCAGGCGCTAGGTCGAAGGGAGACGCCAAGCTATTCTGCTGGTGAAGCGATGGTGAAAACGGAAGAAATGACTGGTGTCGAGGTGCTGAAGATGTGCCGTACGCCATTGTGTGTATATTGGTTCCGCCTGTCGGAATCGAACCGACAATCCTATGATTGCCAAGGAGACCTGAACGATGACGCCCATAGGCTTGATGGGGGCCCTGGTCCTGACACTGTCTGTTGCCGGCGCCCGCGCCGAAGTGGTCGATGACCTGGGGATGACGGTAGCGCTGCCGTCCCCGCCGCAGCGCATCGTGTCGCTGTCCCCCGGTAACACGGAGCTGCTGTTTGCCTTGAACGCGGCCGACCGTCTGGTCGGCGTCACCGGATTCTGCGATTACCCGGAAGCCGCCCTGCAGATCGACAGGGTCGCCGGGTTCAGCACCGTGAGCCTGGAGAGCATCGTAGCGGCCAAACCGGATCTGGTTGTGGCCGCGCGCGGCAATCCGCGCGATGCTCTGGAGACGCTGCGGCGCATGGGGATTCCGGTATTCGCCCTGGACATACAGGATATCGACCAACTGCTGGAGGCCATCCAGCGCCTGGGCCTGCTGATCGACGCGCCGGAGGAAGCTGCGGCCTTGCGGGCGGCGCTGGAACAGCGCGTGAAGGCAGTCCGAGCCCGGTCGGACGCGCTGGCATGGCGTCCCCGGCTCATGTGGGGACACTGGTCGGAGCCCATATATACTGCTGGCGCCAACACCATCATCGATGCGGTATTCACCGAAGCCGGCGGGATCAACGTGGGCCGACAGGCGCCGGGCGCATGGCCGCAGGTCAGCCTGGAGACGCTGGTCGACTGGGCGCCGGATGTCATCGTCACTACCGTTCATCCCGGGACAGCGAACCCTCCGGACATGACCTTGGTGGTGGCCCGGCTGCAACAGACCGACGGCTGGAAGACCGTGCCCGCCGTGCGCCACGGCCGCGTGGTCCACATCGACGCAGATCTGCTCAACCGCCCTGGCCCACGGCTGATCGATAGCCTGGAGGAGATCTCGGCCGTGCTGCAGCGCGTGACGGCTGACGTGAAGTGAGACGGCTGACGTGGAGTGAGGTTGTCCTGCCGGAGGATCGGCAGCGGGCGGTAGGCAGACTGGCTGGAACGGTTTCGTGCTCAAAGCTGGTTAATGCACGAAGCCGTTTCGGGCGCTCACCGGACCAATGCGCATCGGCAGAATCCGACAACACCCAGGTCAGACCATCCGGGTTTGACAGTGCCAATCAGGGCGGCTATATTGTGCCCGTCATCGGTGTGGCGCCGCTCCAGCCACGGAGCGGTCGTCCCGGTGCAGTATGCACTGCACCAGAGGGAACCTGGTTGGAATCCAGGACTGCCCCGCAGCGGTAAGCAGGAACGAAAGCCGTCACCTTGAGCACTGATCGCGCCTTGCGGTCGGGAAGCGGCGGCCGGTAGATGATCCGCAACACCATCCGTAATGCCAGCGGATCGGGCCTGCAAGTCCGAAGACCTGCCGATGTCCATGCATCCTTCCCTGGGAAGGATGCGCTTGCGGCTTGAGCCTTCGAGGGCGAGGCAGGGCCGGACAGGACCTGGCAACGGCTGTCAGCTGGATTACGGCCGGGATCCCCCTCCGGATATCATTTCCCCTGATCGGTTCACGTCGCTACAACGGCATGCATGGGTATATCGGCCCTGCCTGGCGCCGTACACGGGCGCTACGCGCTCACGGGAGCAGTGTCCCGGACGGTGTTCTGGGTTCCGGGCGTCTGTCCCGGATCCTTTTCCTGTAGTAGCGGAGCGCATGAGCGGACTGGGTATGACCATGGACAGTTGGTGGACTCGCAGCTGCCAGGAGTTGACTGCAGAGGAACGCCGTGCACGGGCTGGTTGGGAGGTGACCCGTCGGTGCATAGCCTGCGGCGTACTCAATCTGCTGCTCCTGTGTGAGTCCACCATTTTATCACGGGATGGTGATGACTCGGCCCATGCCCTGAACCGGACGCTGCTGTGATGACACAGCCCACCCCCTTGAATCCTGCTCTCCCCCGCTTCACGGCCGGTGCGCGAAGGCGGCATCGCGGGAGCAATGAACGGCGCGCGGGCAGACTGCTGGCGCTGCTGGTCGTGATGCTGGCAGTCCGGCCCCTGGGCGCGACGGCCATTACCGCCGCGACGGTCGCGACGATCCAGGGCGCTGTGTTCGACTCGCTGTCCGGGGATCCGGTGGTGGGAGCTTCGGTGCGACTGCTGACCGCTGTACCGGATGCGCGCCAGGCCGCGGTGATGACCGCAGCAGATGGGAGCTTCGTTCTTGACCGACCGGAGACCACCGCCTGCACCCTGCGTGTGGAGGCCTTCGGATACCGCTCCGGACTGCGCGTCCTCAGTGCAGCGGAGACGATTGGTTATCAGGCAGTGCGCATCAGGCTGCAGCCTCTGCCGTTGCGCATGGACGAGGTTCTGGTGCAGGCACGCCGGGAAACGGCCACCGCACAGGGCGCAGCTTTCGTCGAGTCCATTCAACTGCAGCAGGACAGGCCGCCCCCCGAACTGGCCGGCGTCCTGAACCGGGCGGTGGGCGTCGGCATCCGCAGAACCGGCGGTCTGGGTAGCTTCAGCACAGTGTCCGTGCGCGGTTCCACCGCGGAACAGGTACTCATCTATCTGGACGGCGTACCACTGAACCAGGCCCTCGGCGGCGGCGTGGACTTGGGCAATCTGCCGGTGTCCGCCGTCGAACGCATCGATGTGTACCGTGGCGCGGTGCCGGCGCGATTCGGGGGCAACAGCATCGGTGGCGTGGTGCATATTCGCACCCAGGCCGCGGACGGTGTGCCTCGGGCCCGTATTCAGGCCATGAGCGGATCATGGGGAACACACCGCCTCAGCGGCATCCTGTCCGGAGCCCGGAACCAGCGTCACTACCTGGCGCTGGTGGAGTTGGCCCAGAGCGACAACGATTTTCGGTTCCTGGACGACAAGGGCACCGAATACAACCTGGACGACGACGAATGGACCCGACGGCTCAACAGTGATTTCCGCAGCGGGCGCCTGCTGGCCCGCATGGAACACCCGGTGGGTGCGTTCCGCTTGCAGGTGCGAACCGGCCTGGAACTGAACCGGCAAGGTATCCCCAGCATCAGCAACAACCAGTCGTTGAACAGTCGTTTGAACCGGTGGCGCGCCAGTAACGAGGCGGAACTGTTCGGCGCCTTGCCGTGGTTGTCCGACGCCGGGGTGAGGCTCAACCTGTACCACCTCATGCAGGAGGAGGAATACCGCGATCTGGACGGCACGGTGGGGGTGGGCCGCCAGCATGACCGCAACCGCACGATCAGCTGGGGTACGCGCGCGGAACTCAACCACGTAACCGGCGGTGGGGTGACGACGCTGTTTGGCCAACTGGGCGAAGAACGCTTCAATCCGGAAAACCTGCTCAGACCGGAATCCTGGCTGCCGCAGAGCCGGCGCCGTTCAGCCGTCTTCGGATGGGAGGTGGATCTACCCTTGCTGAGCAATCTGCTGCATGCCAGCGCCGGCAGCCAGTCGCACGTGCATCACGATCGCTTCTATGGCAGATCCCTGTTCGGAGGCACCGACCACGCCCCCTCCCGGGATCGGACCGACTGGCTACATGGAGGACGTGTCGGTGCCCGGCTGCATCTGTGGCCCCGGCTGACGGTGAAGGGACACCGGGGTTGGTACAACCGGCCTCCCAGTTTCTACGAGCTGTTCGGCGATCGCGGTGCCGTAGCCGGCAATACCCGGCTGACCAGCGAGCGCGGTGACAACTGGGATGTCGGCTTCCACTGGATCCATGCGGTCTCCCCGGCACGATGGGAACTCGAGGTGGTATACTTCCGCAATCATGTGCGCAACCTCATCCGGTTCCTGCAGAATGCCCAGCGCATCAGCGTGCCACAGAATATCGGCCGCTCCAAGGTGCGCGGCACCGAGATGCGTGCCAGCCTGGATCTGCCGGGCGGGCTCCGCCTGGAGACCAACCATACGTACCAGATCCCGGAAAATTTCACGCGGGCGTCGTACGAACGCGGCAACGATCTGCCCAATGCCCCGCGTCATTCCGTTGCTACGAACATCACCTGGCGCCGTAGCTCCTGGGAGATGGCGTACGAGCTGAGCCATGAAAGCCGCCATTACCTGGATACCACCAACCTGCGCACCGTGCCAGCCCGCACCCTGCACGGCCTGCAATTCTGTCTGTACCTGGGCACATCCACTACCGCGGCGCTCGAGGTCCGTAATTTGACCAACAACCAGGTGGCCGATCTGTGGGGCTATCCTCTGCCGGGTCGCTCGGTGTTCGGATCGCTGTCGTATGGCCTGGAGATCGGCTCCAGGCAAACGATCACTCCCTGATGTCAGGAGAAACACATGCTCAAATCGATGAAGAACTGCTTGCTAGGAGTCGCGCTTGTTGCCGCCGCCTTCGGGACGGCCCGGAGTGCCGACCTGTTCATCGCCACCACCGCCGCCGACTTCGGTACTGGCAGCATCGCCATGCTCCGGGCCGGCGCCAACGAGGCTGAGATCAACCTGCTGAACATCCATAGCGACACCGTGGTGCGCTATTACGACGGCATTGTCTACCTGGTCAACCGGTTGGGCCAGGACAACATCCTGCGGCTCGATCCGGCTGACCCAGGAACTCCCCTCAGCCAGTATTCCGTCGGAGCGGGCAGCAATCCACAGGATATCGTCGTCGTCAGTCCGGACAAGGCCTACGTAACCCTGATGGAGCGCGACTATGTCCTGGTTCTGGACCCCGCCGACGGCGCCGAGCTCGGACGTATCGACCTGTCCGCGCTTGCCGACGCCGACGGGTTTCCGGAAGCCGCCGAGATGGTCCGGGTCGGAGACCGCGTTTACGTCGCCATCCAGCGGCTGGACCGTGACAGTTTCTGGGCACCGGTGGGAGACAGCTACCTGGCCATCATCGATATCCATACGGACGAAATCGTCAATCCCGGTTCCGGTGATATTCCAGGTTTCCGGCTGGCGTCCACCAATCCAGGCGCCATGGAGGCAGTCGGCACGCAGATCGTCGTGCAGCAGGTCGGCAGCTTCACCGCATTGGACGGCGGCATCGAAGTCATCGACACCGAGACGCTGACCTCACGCGGCCTGCTGATCACCGAAGAGCAACTCGGCGGCAATAGCGGCGGTCTGGCCATGGTCTCGCCCACGCGCGGATTCACCACGGTCTCCTCGTGGCCCGACAATGCCATTCACCCGTTCGATCTGGAGACGGGTACGGTCGGCGAGGCGCTGGAGGGCCATTCCGGCGGATACACGCCCTCCCTGGTAGTGGACGGACAACGCCTGATCGCGGCGGATCGCGGCACGGCGGAAGACCTGGATGCCGCCGGCCTGCTGATCTACGATGCCCACACCGGGACCCTTCTGGCCGGCCCTATCAACACCGGACTCCCCCCCAACCACATGGCCGTGCTGAGCGATGACCAGGTGATCACGGCGGTGACCGAATCGGGCGCCGCACAGCCGCGGCACACCCGGTTGGGCGACGCCTATCCCAACCCCTTCAACACCAGCACCCAGATCCCCTTTGTCGTCCGGGACAGCAGCACGTCGATCCGCCTGGAGGTGTACGATGTGCTGGGACGCCGCGTGCGCACCCTGCACGACGGTCCGGTGGCGGCGGGCGAACACCGCCTGCGCTGGGATGGCCGCAACGACGCCGGTCAGACGGTGGGGAATGGCGTGTACATGGCACGGTTGCGCACCGGTGCCGTGACGCAGACGATAAAATTCATGTTGATCAAGTAGACACGCTTCCGCGGGTGTGCGCCGCTTCCGTGGCACGGACCCTCGTATTGCTGCGCATCCAGTCCACCCACCTGACTCGACCGGACGCGGAGTGATCGCCGATGGACCACACTGGTGATCGCTCCGCGTCGCTGTCTGGAGAGCAACCCCCAGCCGGCGCCGGCTCGCGCGCCCGAGCATTCCAGCCACCGCCACCGCAGGGTTCACCGCCATACACCGACCTGCTCCCGCGCGCCTGCTTGCGCGTGCAAGCAGTCCAGCCCGCGGCGGGGAACAACAGCTTGACAAGCCTCACTGCCGTCCCCATTGTACCAAAGGATCCCCCCGCCGCCTTCCAACGCCCACCCACGGCAGACCGATGAGCAAGGATACCTTCATGGCCGCGCTACGGCGCGGCAACCCGTCCGCATCGCCGGCTGCCGGCACCGGCACCTCCATTGCCTGCCAGGAGCTCATGCAGTTGACCGGCGCCTGGTTTCCCGCGGCTCACACGGACGCGGAACAGATGGTGAAGCTGGCCATCGCCGGTCATACCGTGCTGGGCTTCGACGTCGTCATGCCCCTGTTTTCGGTGTGCCACGAGGCCGCGGCGCTGGGTTGCGACGTCCGCTGGGGTGGCCCGGACGCCATGCCGGAGAGCGGTCCGCCCGTATTTACCCGCGTGGAGGAACTGAGGATTCCAGCGGACCTGCTGTCGCGCCCCAGTTGCACCGTCGCTTTGCGGGCCATCTCGCTGTTAAAACAGCGCCTGGGTGAAAACGCCGCCGTCTGCGGTAAAGTCTTCGGTGCCTGGACGCTGGCCTACCACTGTTTCGGGATCGAAAATTTCCTGATGCTGACCCTGGATGATCCGGACGCCGTGCGTCGCATCCTGCGGATGTTGACCGAGGTGACGGTGCGGTTCGCCCAGGCCCAGATCGATGCCGGGGCGGATTGCCTGCTGCTGGGCGATCACGCCACCCGCGATCTGTGCAGCCCGGCCATGTACCAGGATTATCTGGAGCCGCTGCATGCCCGGTTGGCGGCGGAAATATCCTGTCCCTTGATCCTGCACATCTGCGGCAACACAGAGGACCGCATTGCCGCCATCGCCCGCACCGGTCTGGAGTGCTTCCACTACGACACCAAGACAGGCACCCCCGATCAGGTCAGAAAACTGGCCGGGGAGACCATAGCCCTCATGGGAGGCGTGAGCAATTTCCGCTTGCTGGATCAGACACCGGAGGCCATTGCCCGTGACGTGGAGAACGCCCGTCAGGCCGGCATCGATATCATCGGTCCCGAATGCGCCGTACCGCTGACCACGCCGTTGGACAACCTGAAGGCCATCCGCCCGGCGGCCCGGCAGCCCTGACCACCGATTCGGGGCGATCAACGCGGAGCCAACCGGCACCAACCGCTCCGCCGGGCCCGCTGTCCGCACCTGGCCGCGGGCGGGCGGACAGCATGCGGAGAGAGTGATACGGTGGTTCCGCATCGCCGCGTCACGCTCTCATCGGAACCGCGGATCGATCACTCTTCCCCCATCACCACCACGCTCTCCGGCGGAACCACGGCCTGCATGCCCTCGGCGGTATCTCGCCGGGTTGCGCCACCGGCCAGCACGCGTGGCCACTGCTCACGCACCGGCACCAGCGCCAACGCCGCCTCCGTGCCTCCGTAGTTGACCAGGATGCGATACCACCGCCGATCCGGGCCGCGCAGAACCAGCTGACGCACGTCACTGCCGGCGGTCGAGACCACGCGGGGCGGATCCTCACCCATCAGCCGTTGCGTCAACTCCGCGTCCACTCCGGACCACAGGGCCACGCCCAGATCGAACAGTACCGTCCGTGGTTCCACGGCCTGCATTCCGACGGCGCAACCGCAGCAAATCTCGTCCGCATACAGTTGACCTCCGGCCCGCTCCTTGCCGCGTATGCCGATCTGGCGCTGTGCGGGCTGGTGTATGACCAGCGGCGGCCCATACACGCGCAGCACCGACAGGCATCCATCCAGGTTCACCCAGTCACCGTTCACCACGCGAGTCTGCGCCGTCTCCGGACAACCGCGCAGCGTGAAACGGCCAGCCTCATCCGTGCCGCTGCGCTGCATGCCATTGAACACATCGTTGGGTACCTGCAAAAACAACCCCTTGACCGTCCTCAGCCAGGTGCGCGGTCCCACGCTGGCGCGCTGCAGTACCACCACGGTGCGATCGTCGGGAAGGGCGACGCAGGCCAGATCGATATCGGCGACATCCGCGTCCGCATCGCCTTCCGCGAATGGCTGGCGCGAATGGACGGTCACCCGCCCGAAGGTCGCGAAACCGCCCTCGAAGCTGTCGTTCTGCAGAGGCTTGCAGCGCGCCTCGTGCACTTCGCCCAGGCCCTGCACACAACCGGCCAGATTGCCGCGCCACTCGGCCATGGAGCTGGCCCATGGGGGCAGGCATTGGCCCTGGGGCGGCTGCCCCGCCCGCCAGGTCCAGGACGCCAGGCGGTTGCTGCCGCGCACCATCATACTGCCGTGGTAGTCATCGGACCAGGAGGACAGCAGTCGAACCGGTTCCACCGGCGCGGCCGCTGCGGTGGCTCCAGCAGCATCAGCCGCTGCCGGCGACTGGCGGCGCCAATAGGCACCCATCGACATGGACACGGCCCGGTCCCCTTCCAGCCGGGTGTAGTACAAGGGTGACAGCGATTCCAGCTCCGCCAGACGCGCCGACAGAAACGCGCCATCCGGGTTGGCTTCCGCTTCCGTTTCCAGGATGCCCAGCCAGCCAGCCTCCAACGCCTCGGTATCCGTGTCGCCCAGACAGTCGCGCGCCCACAGCCATGTGGGGACGGCGTAATCCTGGCAATAGCAATAGCGCACCCGCGTGTCCCCGCCGATGCGCCACAGACGGCCATCCGGGAACGTGCAGCTCTTGACCAGCTGCCAGAGTTCCCGGGCGTGGTGATACAGACCGTCCGGCGCTGTCCAGCCGTGGGCGCGACAGGAGAAGTGCAGCATGGCGATATTGGACAGGCAGATGGCCATGTACCCGACATTGAGGTAGCCGTGATGATTGAGAGCGTAGGACGGAAAGAAGTTCGGGCCCACATGCCATGCTGACAGGGGGCGGCCGGCAATGACTTCGGCTGCGTCGGCATCGGCCTCCACGGAGATGCCATTGAGCAGAAAAGCCGTGCCTTTCTCCAGATATTCGTCGCGGCGTTCGACATCCGGGTACATGCGGGCTGTCCGGTGCAGCAGACAGCCGTTCCAGAGGTTGTTTTCCGGATGGTTGTGCTGGACCAGACCGGCGGTGATCGCGCCCGGAGTCTCGGTGGCACCCCGGTGATATTCGTCCATCAGCCAGTCGCATTCCGAGACCAGGACGCGGCCCAGAATGTCGCGATCCTCATCCGTCAGGCATTCATTAAGCGCTTCCACACCGTGCATCATGCGTTCCAGACACAGCGCACTGATCCACGAATGCCCCCAGGGCTGTTCGTCCGTGGTGACGCTGCCGCCGGCCTTGTGACTGTGCAGACTGAACCGGATCAGGCGCAAGGCCCACGTGAGCATCTCGTCCCGGCTCATGTCCGCCCGCTCCGGATCCAGGGCTGGATCCGTGGCCAGCACCGAGAAGGCCGCCGCAGCCGTGTTGTTGGCCTGCATGGCCCAGTGCCCGTGGTCGCCCGGTCCGTAACAACCCAGGTCCGGACGTCCGGGCAAACGGTACAGATAACGGCGCATGGCCGCGGGCCAGCTCTCCAGCCGGCGCACATAGCGAAGTCTCAAGGATTCCTGTTGCATATCGCCTCCCGTGTTCGTGCCATGATGGACGGCTCGATGATGGACCGCTCGATCAGCAGGGTACGGGCACCGTTTCGCGCCGATGCCACCGCGGCGGCGCACCCGACCGGGCCGCCGCCGCAGACGACGACTTCGCAGGCGGGCAGTTGGGGTATATCCTGAGATGCGAACATGGACATCATCCTCGTATTTCCGGCAGCCTCACCGCCGGCCTAGCCGCGCCGGCAGCAAGGGGCGTTCGGAATCTGACCCAGATGCAGGGCAGTACGGCCGGGAAGCTGGAGCAACATCCGGACATCGGCCAAAGGTCGATTGCTCGCTGCAAGCGCGCGTTGTCGCAGAGACGTGAGGGTATGGCTAGCGCGACGCGCATCGCGGCCTGGTCGAGAACCTGGAACTCCATTTCTCCCAAGGAGTACCTCGATAATTCTCGACAATACCGCCTGGCCGGTCAACCGCACGCACCATCCGTGTTTCGGCCCGTCGATCTGCCCGTCGATCGGCCGCCGAGTCTGGTTCCAGGCGTCAGGCCGGGGTGGTGAGGGTCGACTCAAGCTGGAACGCATCGCTGAGATCGGGCGCCAGGCCGGAATTCGGTAATCTAGGTAAGCTGGCCCCCAAAGTTCGGGTCATGAGCCGATACCGCCCGGGTCCCGGCCTGGACATAATCGATGCGTAAGCTCGGCACCTCGAAGGGTGCGCCATGGACAGCCATCATACTGCGCGCCGCACTCCAGGCCAACGCGCTCCTGGAAGGGGAGGAGTTTACCGAGCTGGTGCGGCAGCTGCGGGCCCGGGCTCGGGTGACTCAGCCCGGGCCCGCGCAGGAGAAGCAGCTGGCAGAGCTGAGTCATCAGCCGGACCATGCCCACCAGCAATACGAGGTGTCTAAGGGAAGCGGCCCCGTTGATCGGGTCCCCCTCGAGGCGCTGATGGACGGTGTTCTTGGTCCGGATCCGAGACGGACTCAAGCGCCTGGCACGAGCGGCGGGACGCGAAGGTGGAAGGAATGAGAATCCTGCTGGCTTACCGTCACAAGGTCGTGCGCGGCATCCTCCGTGAGCTGCTGCTGCGCTACCCGCAGACGCGCGAGGTGGTGGAAGTGGGCGATCTGGAGCAGGTGCCCTCCTGCTGCATAGCGGAGGCCGTGGACACCCTGGTGGTGGAAGCCGGGCCGTGGCTGTTCGGGAGCGGCGGGCTCTTCCGGCGCTTGCGGTACGCCGGCGTGGGACCAAGCACTGTGGTGGTATCACTGTTCGCGGACCGACGCGTGAAGGCCGCAGCCCTGGCCGCCGGTGCTGCCGCGGTGATTACATCCAACCACGCTGACCGGGAATTGGCGCCAGCCCTGGATGCCCTGTGTAGAGGGCAGACCTACGTGGAACCGGGCCTCGAGCTGGACGCAGAGCCATGAACTCCTGGCGCCGCAGACTCTCTGGAACCCCGTGCCGCAACGCGGCCCCAGGCGCACCCGAAAGGAAGAACATGAGCGCCAAGCGAGAAGTCGGGGCGCAAGCCGATGAACTGCAGCATGGTCCGATGAAGCAGGTAACCGCCCATGACAGAGAGCTCCTTCTCGTTCACCTGGACGGCCGCTACCTGTGCTTCGCGGCGACCTGCAGCCATCTGGGCGCTCCCCTGGCCGAGGGCGTGCTCAGCGATGACCGGCTCGTGTGCTCCTGGTACCGCGCCGTATTCAACGCCACCACAGGCGAACTGCTTGACACATGCTTGCCCGTGATGTATCCATTGGATTCACGCCTGGCTGGTTCCCGGGTTGAACTGCCAGGGCATCCCATGGCAGATAGCCTTTCCGCCCCTGTGACGGGCCTTCTGTGCCGAACGGCACTCGGGAGGGATGGACATGTCTATCCGCATGATAGTTGCAGACGATCACCAGGTGGTGCGAGAGGGCCTGCGCAGCCTGCTGGAAGCGCTGGAGGGCGTGGAGGTAGTAGCCGAGACCGCGGACGGCAGGGAGACGGTGGAAGTAGCCGTGCGCCTCAAGCCCGATCTGGTACTGATGGACGTGAACATGAAAGGGCTCAACGGTGTCCAGGCCACGCAGCAGATCCGCAGCCACTGTCCCGAGGTCCGCGTGGTGGGTCTCTCCCAGCACGTGGACAAGCGCACCGTGGCCAGCATGTTCCAGGCCGGCGCCAGCGGCTTCGTGCGCAAGGGCGATGCCTTCGACGAATTGCGCCGGGCCGTGCTCGACGTGGCAGCGGGGCATTGTTATGTCAGTCCCGCCCTCACCAGTTCGCTCATCGCCGACTACATCCACCACCTGACGAATGGGCCGGAGGACGGCGTCAAGCTGAGCGATCGCGAGCTGGAGGTGCTGCAGCTCCTGGTGGAAGGCGTGTCAGCCCAGGACATCGCCCGCACGCTGCACATCAGCGCCAACACGGTCAACACCCACCGCCAGCACATCATGGAGAAGCTGGGTGTCAAGAGCCTGCCCGAATTGACCAAGTACGCGCTGCGCGAGGGCATCAT
Source organism: Candidatus Latescibacterota bacterium (assembly GCA_007136405.1). GTDB lineage: Bacteria > Latescibacterota > UBA2968 > UBA8231 > UBA8231 > SLHA01. The sequence goes on along the minus strand of SLHA01000083.1, from coordinate 9,868 downwards.
CTACCTGGACAACCACTGACCCGCGCTCTGCGGCCGCCTGCTTCCCGCGCCTCGGGGCTGGCAGCGTCGGTGTACGCCTGCGCCCCCGTAACGCCCCGAATCACCTTACCCGAAGCGCCATATCACCCGATCGACTATAGGTCTGCGCCTCTTTCGACTCCATCTTCAGGAGCGCACACCCTCAGCCGGAGGAAATGCCATGCGCATGTACCGAGACAAAGACGCTCGCGGAGGTAAGGATGAGGTCACCGTAATCGAGGACGCCTCGGTGGTCAGCGTGGACGACCGCGGAGTCGAACGTCCAGGCTACAGATACATCGACGAGCGAACCATCTGCGCCCATCCCCAGATCATAGACGCGCTCCTGAAGGACGCGGAGAGAGTGTGGACCCTGGAGGAGATCCTGGTGGATCTGCCCTGAACCGACGGAGGACCCGACATGCATCCCTGCCCGTACAGCGGCGTACTTGCCGACACCGTGGCCGTGATCCTGGCCGGCGGCCGGGGCGAACGGCTGTACCCGCTCACCCTGGAACGCACCAAGGGCGCCGTGCCGTTTGCCGGCACGTACAGGCTCATCGACTTCACGCTGAGCAACTGCCTGCACTCGCGCGTGTGCCGCATCAACGTGCTTCCCCAGTACAAGTACGCCTCCCTGGAGCAGCACCTGCGGCTGGGGTGGAACTTCCTGCCGCCGCAGCTGGGCACCGGAGTAGCCCTGCTGCCGCCCCAGCAGCGGGTGGGCAATGCCTGGTATGGGGGCACGGCCGATGCCGTGTACCAGAACCTGTACAGCCTGCACGAGCAGCGGCCTTCCCACCTGTTGGTGCTGTCATCGGACCACCTGTACCGGATGGACTACAGGCTCCTGGTGGAGGAGCACGTCAGACAGGGCGCGGCCCTCACTGTGGCATGCCTGGAGGCGCCCGTCGCTGAAGCGCGCCGCTTCGGCGTGCTGGAGGTGGACGCTGGCGGCCGGGTGTTCGACTTCGCCGAGAAACCCGCTGCGCCCCGCACTCTTCCCTGTTCTCCGGACCGTGCGCTGGTGTCCATGGGCATCTACGTGTTCGAGATCAATGCCCTCATCGAGACGCTGGCCCAGGATGCGGAGAAGGCGCATAGCACGCATGACTTCGGCACCGATGTGATACCCGGTATGATCGCCGACGGCTGGCCGGTGTATGCGTACAACGCCCCGCTCATGGAGAGACGCCCCGATTTCTACTGGCGTGATGTTGGCACTCTCGATTCTTACTGGACCGCCAGTATGGAGGTGCTGCAGCCCGATTCCGGTTTTGCCCTGGACGACCCGGAGTGGCCGGTGCACACGTACCAGCCCGTACATACACCCATGCGCGCGACAGGCGCATCCCGCTGCGAGCTGATAGACGCACTGCTCTGCCATGGTGCCTCTGTAGCCGGCGCCCGCGTGGAGCGGTCCATCGTGTCGCCAGGTGTGTGGATAGACCACGACGCCGAGGTGGTGGAGTCCGTGCTCATGGACGGGGTGCACGTGGGACCGGGGGCGCGCGTGCACCGGGCCGTGGTGGACAAAAATGCACACATTCCGGCAGGGAAGTACGTGGGCGTAGACCTTGAATCCAGCGCCGCGGGCCTGTACGTCACCCCCGGTGGCATCACCGTGGTGCCCAAGGGAATGGACCTGAGCAAACCGGACACGGGAGAGCGCGATGGCATCCACTCCAACAATGGCAACCGGCACGTTCCCGCGAGGCTGGTACGACTATACGGCGAACGCAGGTCTGGCGTGGTGCCGTGGCGCGATTTCGAGGTGATGGCCCGGGCAGCGGCCAGCACCCGGCTGGCCCAGCCCAAGTCCCCGGCCTGAGAACGACGTGTAGACGCCGGATCACGGCGAGCCGTTTGCCGTTTCTTCAGCCGGTATCCGGCGTGGCGCTCAGCGGCACTTCCAGCCTAACCCGGGTTCCCTTCCCGGGCTCGGACTCCAGGTGGCAGCGGCCGCCGATCATCTCCATGCGCTCACGGATGGCGAACAGGCCGAAACCGGCATTGTCTTCCAGCTTGTCCAGATCGAGCCCGGAGCCTTCGTCGATGACCTCAAGGTGGAGCCTGTCCTCCTGGTGGCGCATCACCAAGCGGGCCCGGCCCGTGCCGGCATGCTTCATCACGTTCATGAGCAACTCGCGCACGGCACGGTATGTCAGCGGCAGCAGGTCGTTGTCCAGGACCTCGCTCTGGCCGTCGTCATCCACTTCGACCTGCAAGAGATGCCGGTCGCCAAAGTCCTCGGCAAGCCACTTGAGCGCGGCGGCCAGGCCCGAGTGGTAGAGCACCGGGGGGCTCAGGTCGAAGATTCGCAGGCGGATGGTCTGATCCGTCTGCTCCAGCAACTCGGCAAGCTCCTCCACCACAAGCGCCACGGAGCCGGCCGGGCGCTGTTGGCGCAGCTCGGATACCTTCATCTGCGCCAGGGCCACCAGCTGGCATGCGCTGTCATGCAGATCCGTGGCGATGCGCCGGCGCTCGCGCTCCTCTGCCAGGGTGAGAGCGTGAACCATGGAGCGGAGCCGGCGCCGGTCACGGCGGATCTGCTCCGCTGCCCTCCGACGTTGCGATATGTCCTCCAGCACCACGTGCAGACAGCCCGGGCCCATGCGCTCCACGGGCGCAACTACGGTCTGCAGCATAACGTCCAGGCGCGGGCCGGATGCCGGCTGCAGTCGCAGCTCGCAGGTCTGCACTTCCTGCGTTTCCAGCGCCTGCCGGCAATGCAGGTGGAAGGCCTCCTGGTCGTCCGCATCGACGAACCCGGCCAAGCGCCGGCCCTCCAGTTGCGGAGGCTCCGCGCCCAGTAGGCGCGCTGCGTTCAGGTTGACATGGTGCATATGACGCTTCGGGTCCAGCGTCAAGAACCCGATTGGCGCCCGGTTATACAGCTCGTTGTACAGATCCAGCGATTCCTGCAGTTCCTGTTGCGTCCGCCGCAGATCCTCATTCTGGGCCTCCAGCTCCAGCTGGTGCACCTGCAGCTCGTGGGCCAGTTCAGCGGCCGAGAGGTCGCCTTCGGGCCTGCGGGCATCTGGCTCCTCCGCGCGCCCAGCCGCGGCCCAGTGGCGCAGGGACTCAGCCCTTTCCGATGGGAACTTTTCTTCTGCCATGGTCACCTCTGCGGGTCAGGAGCACTTCAGTTGTCTTCTTCGAGCACCTGGATCACCAGCATGATCGCCTTTCTTCCGGGCGGCAACGGGCGGACTTCGCGCCCGCTGAGTCGCAGCCTGCGCTCATTGCCTCCAGGCACCCTGTGCGTCATTTCGAAGCCCTCGAAAAGGGACTGGCCCGGCAGCACGTCGTCCAGCAGCCGGCGCAGCTCGCGGTTGTCCCAGGCGCCCTGGCCCAGCTCGTAGATCCGCTGCCCTGTCACCTCGTCCATGTCGTGGCCGAATGTGGCACAGAACGCACTGCTGGCCGAGACCACGACCAGGTCCGCGTCCAGCACCACCAGGGGATCCGGAACGGTGGCCACGATACCCTCTGCCATGTCCTGGGCGGCTCGAGCCTTCTCGCGCAGGGTCTCTAGCTCGTCCTGGGCCTCCTTCTGCGCACCGATAGCAATGAAGAGAACCACAACACCCTCGATCACTTTGCCGGCCGTGCGGTATGGGCGCATGCGCACCAAGTACCAGTTGCCATCGGCGGCACGCACTTCCCGTTCCAGCGGGATCAAGGTGTCCAGCACCTGCCGGGCGTCATCAGCCAGGCGCTCATACTCCAGGTGCCACACCAAGTCGTTCAGCGGCCGGCCCACGTCGCCGTCGATCAGGTTGGCGAGGCGCCTGGCCGACGGGGTGAAGCGCTGTATCCTCAGCTCCAGGTCCAGAAACACGATTGCCACGTCCAGGCTGTCCAGTAGGTTCTGCATGTCGTTGCGCATCTGCTCCGTATCCTGGACCCGGCTCTGCAACTCGGCGTTGACCGTGCTCAGTTCCTCGTTGGCAGAGCAGTATTCCTCGTTGCTGGTCAGCAACTCCTCCACCGTGCTCTGCAGGTGCTCGCGGCTGGCCTGCAACTCCTGTTCCAGCTCCACGATGCGCTGGTCCGTGGCCTGCTGCGCCGTCGCTGTCTCGGGTCCGGTGTCTCCGACCGCACTGGCTCGCGTATCTCCGGCAGCCTCGGCCGCCGGCTCCAGAATGACGAGCATCAGGTGGGGCTTGCCCGGGCTGCCATGCACAGGGCGAGCGGTCACATCGCAGGTCACCTCGGTGCCGTTGGCCCGCACGCACACGTGCCGGCGCTGCACTTCACGACCTTCGGCGCGGGCCCGCTGCAGCGCCGCCGCCAGGGCCGGGCGCAGGCCCTCCCGCGCCATGCTGGTGATCTCCAGGCTGGCGGCTCCGGCTGGCGGCTCCAGGTAGCGCCCCGACCGCCCGTGGATGTACAACACCCGGTCCTGCGCGTCGACGAGAACGCCCACGATGCCTGTGTATTCCAGCAACGACTTCTCTGTGAGCCGGCCGTAGTCCAGCGTGTACTCCTGAATGCGGCTATGCGCCGCATCGGCACCATACTGGGGCCGTGCAGGGAGGTACTGCCACGCAGCAGGCGGGGTCTGCTCGCTGGTCTTGCGCTGGAACAGCTTCGACTTGCTGTCCACCGGCTCGAACAGAGAGCGGTTCTCACCCACGGTCTCGGAGCCGCCCAGGAGCAGGTAACCCCCAGGCCTGAGGGCGTAGTGAAACAGCGCCAGGACGCGCTTCTGGAGATCGCCGTTCAGGTATATGAGAACGTTGCGGCAGCTGATCAGATCCAGGTGCGAGAAGGGTGGATCCCGGAAGACGCTCTGTTCGGCGAAGACCACGTGATCGCGGATCTCCTGGCTAACCTGGTACATGTGATCTTGGCGCACAAAAAACCGTACCAGCCGCTCCTGCGACACGTCCGCCTCCAACCCCGCCGGATAGATCCCGTGGCGGGCGGCCTGCACCGCCTGTGCGTCTATATCTGAGGCGAAGATCTCCAGCGGCAGCTGCTTGGTCTGGCGTTCCATCTCTTCGGCTGCGAGGATGGCCAGGGAATAGGCCTCCTCCCCGGTAGCGCACCCTGGCACCCAGAAGCGCAGCGGCTCGCCCGCCGCATGGCGTGCCACCAGCGGCTGAAGCGCGAGGTTACGCACGGCTTCGAAGGCTTCCGGGTCACGGAAGAAGCTGGTCACCGGAACCAACAGCTCCCGGAAGAGTCGCCCCAACTCGGCGGTATGGCAGCGCGCGAACTCCACGTACTCTTCCAGGCTGCCGCACTGGTTCACGAGCCGTTGCCGCTCGATGCGCCGGTACAGGGTACCGGGCTTGTACTGGGAGAAATCGTGGCCGGTGTAGTCGCGCAGCAGCCGGCACAGGGCATCCACGTGCTCCTCCTGGTCGACCCCGGGTTCAGCGTGCGATGCGGCACCGCCGGGTGAAGGCCAATCCTGCTGCGCGAAGGCGACCAGGCGCCCGGCCATCTCGTGCGGCGGCAGCACGGAATCAGCCACGTGGGCAGCCGCGGCGCTGCACGGCATGCTGTCGTACTGGGCTGATTCGGCGTCCTGCACGAGGACCAGGCCGCCGGCCTCTTTGATGGCCCGGGCACCCAGCGTGCCTTCGGTGCCCATGCCCGACAGCACGACACCCGCCGTGCGCGGGCCCTGGTCGGCGGCCAGGGCGCGGAAAAAAGCGTTTATCGGCGTGCGCTGGCCCGGCGCCTCGGCGGACTCGTACACCTGGAAGCGTCCCTTGTGCAGACCCAGGTACTGCTGCGCCGGAGCGATGTACACGTGGTCCGGCCGTAGCGCATCGCCAGCCCGGGCCGGGACTACCGGCATAGCCGTGTACCGGCCCACCAGCTCCCGGAGCATGCTGGAATGGTCGGTAGACCGGTGCTGGATGAGCACGAAGGCCATACCGCTGTCCGCAGGCAGGTACTGGAAAAACTCACGGAAGGCGTCAAGGCCCCCGGCCGAGGCGCCCAGGGCGACGATCAGTAAAGGCCGCTGTGCCTGCTTTGCTGCCGCGCTGTCGCCCATCGTTGCATCCCTTCACGCGCGAGTGGCGATCATGCATCTCGCTCTCCTCCCATTTGCACAACATAAGCGATACGCAAGCCGAGTAGCAAACTGGCTCCGCCGGCATGAATACAACCGCACGCCGGTGCTGCGTACCCCTCGGCGCCCGACCGCACGGCTGGCCCTCCCCGGTACGAACAGCACGATATGGTCTTCTGCGCACCACGGAATCACGCATTCCGCTATAGGGAAAAACGCTTCCTTGCCGCATCATTAGCAACACAGACAGGGACGCAATCGGGCGTGACCGAGGAGACACCCGCAGCCGGCGCGGCCGGCAGCGACGCCCGGCCCCTTCTCAGCCAACAGCCAGCGCATTGAGGGAATCGCCATGGTTCACAACTCAACGCGGAGAGGACTCGAATGCCCGAGGACAGCATCCCCACGCAACAGCAGGCTGTCCTGCGCCTGATCGTGGTCGATGACAGCAAGGCCATGCGCGACCAGGTCCACCTGCTGCTAGAGACGGAAGCGGACATGGAGGTGATCGGCGAGGCCCAGGACGGGCTTTCCGCCGTGGATCTCACCCTGGAGTTGAGGCCGGACGTGGTGGTGATGGACCTGGCCATGCCTGGTATGGACGGCGCCGAGGCCACCCGGCGCATCACCGGCGAGCTGAAAGGGATCAAGGTCGTGGGCCTGTCCACCTATTCCGACCCCCACTCCATCGGCGCCATGCTGCGGGCCGGGGCTTCCGCATACGTGCTCAAGAAGAGCGCGGTGGAGCAGTTGGCGCAGACCATCCGCGAGGTGCTGGTCAACGGGAACGGCCGTTCCGGCGGCCAGCATGCCGCGGAAGATCAGGCCAACCCCCAGACGGAGGAGCTACAGCTAGACGAGCTACTGGACGCACTGGCGCACCCTGTCCTCTTGTTGGACGGGAATCTGCAGGTGCAGTGCGTGAACCAGGAGTTTTGCCACACCTTCCAGATTCCGGCCGGAGACGTGGAGGGCCTGCCGTTGAAGCAGACCGGCCAGGGCGTGCTGGATGTGCCCGACCTGGCGTCCTGTATTCGGGCGGCAGTCGCAAAGCCCGGGACAGCGCACGAAGTCGAGATAGAAGCCGACCTCCCCGGACTGGGGCGGCGCTCGCTTCAGTGCTGCGTGCGCACGACCGAGAGGGCAGAGCACGGCGACCTTCGGGTGCTGCTGCACATCGAGGACGTGACCGAGCGGAGACGCATGACGGCGCACGTGTTGCGCTACCAGCGGCAGCTGCAGCGCATGGCCGCCCGGCTGGTCCTGGCCGAGGACCAGGAGCGGCGGCGGATTGCCGCGGACCTGCACGACCGGGTGGGTCAGTCTCTATCGGCCATACAGATGCAGGTGGGCATGATGCGGTGCACGACGGTCTCGAGTGAGCAGCTGGGTGCCCTGGAACGGATCAACCAGCTCATCGACCAGACCGTGAAGGATATCCGCTGCCTCATCTTCGAGATCAACCCGCCGGTGCTGTACACCCTCGGCCTGGAGGCAGCGCTCGAGTGGCTGGCCGAGAGCTACCAATCCCTGTATGGCGACAGCCTGCGCATCACCTTCCAGGACGATGGCCAGGACAAGCCCCTCGGTGAAGACGTGCGCAGCCAGCTCTTCCGGTCGACGCGCGAGCTCCTGCTCAACGTCGTGAAACACGCAGGAGCGCACAACGCCAGAGTGGGCATACGCCGGGATGGAGAAGACCTCTGCATCGAGGTGGCCGACGACGGAAAGGGTTTCGACCCCGCCTGTCTGGAGCACGTCGACAATGACGAGGAAGGCAACGGCTTCGGCATCTTCAGCGTCCGCGAGCGCATGGTCTCCCTGGGCGGCTCCCTCCAGGTCGAGTCCGCTCCGGGCAACGGCACCCGCTGCCGGCTCACAGCGCCGCTGACGCTCTGAGTCATCCGGCTTCCAGGCGCCGGCACCAACCGGAGCCATTCTGCCAGGCGCTCTAACCGTGCGGAACCACCTCCACTTTCATGCACGCGTCTGGATTGACGACGACTTTCATGTTGCGCACGAGTTCTTCCAGCCCCATCCGGTGCGATATCAGCGAGTCGAAGGGGTACCTGGCCACGTGCTTGTCCATGATGTCGAGCACCGGCCCCCAGTTGGTGCCGCAGTGGAACACCGAGTGGATGTGCAGGTTCTTCGAGGTCACATGCCGCATGACATTGAGCGGCACCGTCTCCCCCATGTCCACCCAGTTCCCCACCTCGATGACCGTTCCCCCCTTCCTGACCATCTCGAGCGCTTCCAGGAACACGCTGGGTTCGCCGGCCGATTCGATCACCAGGTCCGGTCCCACCCCCTCGGTCAGTTCCCGCGCCTGCTGTACGCGCTCCTCCACAGACGTCTGCGCAGCGTTGATGGCCACGTCCGCGTACAGCGCCTTCGCCTTCTCCAGCCGGCCATCGGACAGATCCGTGGCGATCCTGCGTCCGGCCCCGTGAATGGCTGCCATGACGCCGTGCAGTATGCCCAGCGGCCCATTACCGAGCACGGCCACCGACTGCCCGGGTCCAAAGCCTTCCCCGACCGCGGGAAAAGGGCCCGTGGCCCTGGCCAACGCATGGTAGGCGACCGCCATTTCCTCTACGAACACCGCAACCTCGGTGGTCATCGAATCCGGGATCTTGAACAGGGACGAGCCCGGGGCGATGTGCATGTACTCGGCGAATCCGCCCCACAGGTTCGGCGGCACGTCGGCCCGGGGATGGAGGCCATAGGCGATGCGCTGATCATCGCAGGTGGTGTTGTTGTACTGGTTGCGGCAGTACCAGCAAGCGCCACAGTTGAGCTCCACCGCCACCGCCACCCGGTCTCCCACCTTCAGCTTCCGCCGGTTGTACTCCATAGTCCTGGCGGCATGGTCGCCGATCTCGACGATGGAGCCGATGATCTCATGCCCGGGGATGTAGGGAAAGATGGTCTCACCGCGAAGCTGGGTCGCGTCGCCCTTGTAAACATGCTTGTCCGTCCCGCATACCCCGCACATGTCCACCTTCAGCACAGCCGAATCCTCGCCCGCAGGCGGGTACGGGTAGTGGCGCAGTTCCAGCGCTCCCGGCGCTGTCATCGTCACCGCCGTGACCTTGTCTGGTTTGCCTTGGTCCACTGACTGCCTCCTTTGGTCTGCGTTACGCTAGTGTTGCCGCGCTCATTCCGGTTAATGATGTGCCCCTGCAGGATTTCGCCCCCCGAATCTTTTTGTAGCACGTTGGGGGGCAATGCGTGCTGGTCAACCGCCCGTCTTCCTGGTAACGGCGCTCGGCTGCGGCCAGCGCCTCGACTTCCGCCGGCATGGGGAAGCAGCCGGGCGGCGTCTTCTTTCCGGGCCGGACACCGCAAGCACGCACGCCGCAACTCGGGCAATCGGGTCCCCGGTAAGCTGCCATGATCACTCCTTTCTGGCGGTTCCGTACGTCAGACTCTTGAGCCGTTTTTCTGACCTCAATCCAGTATCGAACTTCGTCGACGGGATGGCAAGCCAGACTTCGGTCTGCACGTCATTGACGTTGGTGTGTGGTTCGGTCAGCGTGTGGCGTTTGTTTTTTTTGTGCATCATGTACATTGACTACTATGAAGCTCAACGTTACCTCAACGTTACCGGCTTGGGTTTCATACCCTGGGGTCGGCGAACGCCCATAGGGAACTATGGTCGCAGTAAGAACAGACGCCCTCATACCTTTGCGGACGGGAATATCGGCTAGCCCTGCCCCATTCACTGGACAGGTAAAGGAGCCTCCATCATGACGGCACACGTGCGGTGGACGCTGGTATTGACCTTCGTCCTGGCCATCCCTGAAC
>SLHA01000157.1 GCA_007136405.1 Candidatus Latescibacterota bacterium | reverse complement strand
TCTGGTCTGATCCGGCAGCGGCAGCGAAGCAGCCCGGTGCTCTACCCGGTTCTTGGTCGTAAGAACACCCCCTTGAACCCCCTCATTCAACTTCGAGACGACGAGGACGACGCTATGGACAGACCCCGTGTTTTGATCAGCGTTCCCATCACCTTTCGTGGTCATGCTCCTGCGCGCGAGCGGCTGGAACAGGCCGGATGTGAGGTAGTGGAGGTTCCGGCCGGCCTGCAGAATACCGCCGCGGTGCGGGAAGCACTCGAGGGCATATTCGCAGTACTGGCCGGCATGGAGCCGCTGCAGGCGGACAGTATGGCGGAGGCCACGGACCTCAGGATCATCGCCCGCAACGGCGTCGGTTATGACTCCATCGACCTGGAATACTGTACCCGTCGTGGCATCATCGTGACCAATACGCCCGGCGCCCTGTCGGACGCGGTGGCGGAGGAGACTATCGGCCTCATGCTGGCCTTGACCCGCCACATCACCGCGGGCGATCGCTCGGTCAAATCCGGCGGTTACGAGGTTCCCTTCGGCGAGGATCTGGCGGCCATGACCCTGGGCGTCATCGGCGGAGGCAGCATCGGTTGCGAAGTGATCGCCCGGGCTCTGGCCTTCAAGATGCGGGTGCTGGTCTGCGATCCCTATGCCGATGCCGGCCGTATCCGGGGCATGGGTGCCAGCCTGGTGTCACTCGACGAGCTGCTGCCCGCTGCGGATATCGTGACACTGCATCTGCCGCTGAACGAGGCCAGCCGCGGCATGGTGAATGCCGGCTTCCTGCAACGCATGAAACCCGGCTCTTACCTGATCAACACGGCACGCGGAGCCGTGGTGGACGAAGCCGCTCTCCGGGACGCGCTGCTCGACGGCCAGCTGGCCGGAGCCGGTCTGGACGTGCAGGTCAGTGAACCGGCCACTGGACTGTCGCGCGCATTGCTGGAACTGGACAATGTCGTTGGCATGCCGCATGCGGGTTCCAAGACGCTGACCACGCGCGAACGCATGTCCATGTGGGCCGCTGAGTCCATCATCGACGTCCTGGCCGGACGGCAGCCCGAACACGTGGTCAACCGGGAGGTGCTCGAACGTCTGAGTTTACAACCCCGCGGAGGGAATTGACCATACATGGACGAAGCGTAAAGAGCAACGGATGCCGGTTCCCGGGCTGATCCGCTTCCCGTCAGGTCAACCATGGCGCCGGGATCGTATCCCTGTCGGACACTGGGTCCACCTGGGGGGCTGGTCGCGGCACGGTAGGACGTATCATTGCCGGAGTACCTTCGGCCATCACGAAATAAGCGGCCCGGTCACCCTCGGCAGGAATCAGGGCTGATCGTAGGTAGCTTCACGCAGCCGTGCCTGCTCCTGCCAGGTTGGCAGCACGTTATCGAGAAATTCGGCCTTCTGCCGCCGGATATCATCCATGTCCAGCCCGACAACCTGCTGAGCCTTTTCTTTGGTCGAGTAGTCAGGCAACTGGACGGGCTGCGGGATACCGTACTGGCTGAGCACCCTCGCCAGCAGCACCCTGGCTTCCTGCGACCGCTGGATGGACGTGCCCAGCACCCGGAGGGCCTCATTGGGAGAATGAAAACCCATGCTGTTGGCCGCGGCCACCCAGTCCCACCGCCACTGGGCATGCCGGATGAGCTGGAGGACCGCCTCCATGTCCCGATCCGTGGCTCCGGCATCCCATGCAGCGGCCGCCTCAAGGTGTACCCGGGCCAGGTTCTTTTCCGCGATCCGTCTCAGTTCGCTTATCCGGTCCTGCCGGTCGTAGACATTCTGGCGCAGCGTCGCCTCACTCTCGCGATGGCATACCTGGCATGACTCGGTGATGTTGTTGAGGGGGCTCTGCAGATGATGGTGGGTATACTTGATACCGCCTTCTCTCCGGTAAGGCATGTGACAGTCCGCGCATGCCACACCCCGTTCCGCATGGACGCCTGTTCGGTACAACTCGTAATCCGGATGCTGGGCCTTGAGCATGGGCGCCTTGCTCAGGGCATGCACCCAGTCCGTGAACTCGTGGTAGTCGAAGTAGGCCTCCATGGCGTCGGCACCGAGCCCTTTGTCCCAGGGAAACGTCAGGTACTGGTCCTCACCCCTGAAGTAGTATTCGACATGACACTGGGCACATACCAACGAGCGCATCTCCTGATGGGATGCTTGTTGGATGTCTCTGCCCTGCCGTTCGAATGCCTCGACCAGCGCCGGTCTGGTGATCCGCAGATTCATGGTGTCCGGATCGTGACAGTCCGCACAACCGATGGGATTGACCATCTCCGGGCCCATATCCACCCAGGGGGTCCGGTAGAATTCTCTGGCTCCTATGTCATTCATGACCCGGGGGACATCGGAGCTCTTGCAGGCCCAGCAGGTAGCCGGTTGCGGCTGTACCGTCCGCAGGGTCTGGTGCACATCGGTGACCGAATAATAATGCCCCCGACCCTGGTTGTAATCCCGGGCGAAGGCGTAACCGGCCCACATCACCACCAGCTCCGGATATTTCTCCAGGTAGTCGATCCTCGCTGAACCGGCATACCGGGTTACCGATGTGGTGTCCCGAGTCATCATGTAGCTGTCGTATTGCCGCGGAAAATTCTGCCCCCACACCTCGTTCCTGGGTTCCCAGTCCGGTATGGGCTTCGGCATCTGAAAGTACAGCCGCGATTCGGTTCTTCTCTCGACGATAGAAGCAGCAAATAGACCCGCTCCGAACACGACTGCAGCCGTGCCGATAAAGAGCATCCAGTTCATCCATGTTTTTTTCACGGTGAGCTCAACTCCCGTCTTTCCCAAGCCCGACGAACTTCTGCAGCCATGGGGGCATGACTGAGGGCAACCTGGGAACGAGCGAATGAGGCGCGGACGACAGACTGCGGACCTGGCCGTGAGGAACGTCCCTGTGACAGTCCCAGCATCTGTCACCTGCGTTCTGTTGGGATGCCCGGTCGTTGCGGCTGGTGACCTGCACCAGTCTGGTCATCTCCACCAGATCCTGATGGCAACGTATGCAATTCCGCTGTGCCACGTTTTCCCCGCGTGGCTTGATGGTGATGGTCTGAGGTTCGGTACGTCTGGTGAAGATATAGGCATGCCTGAGTCCATCCGTAGCCTTGACGTAGTACATGCTGATCACGTTATCCTGAGGCACGTGACAGTCGGCGCAAGTGGCGTGCCCACGGTGACTGCTTCCGGCCCATGAGGCATATTGGGGATACATCACGTGACAATTGATACAGGTTTCCGGTTGATCACTCAAATACGACTGGGCCTCCGAAGCGTGTAAAACGAGCAGGACGATCCCGGCAAGCATGCCCGAGAGGATGATCACCGCGGGCTTCCATCCGGGAGGAGGCTCCAGCAGCCTCAATCCATGTCTGACTCTGGCCGTCAACGACTGCATGTATGCACTCCGTGACCGTGGGTCAGGTGTCGTCCGGTTCGCATGTATCATGCGTCCATCGACACGCCCCGTCAAGCGGGATGTGACCCCGGGCCGAGTTGGCCGAGTCGCCCTGAGTGCATGGCAGCCATTTCCTCCTGAGTCAGCGATGGCCGACTGGCCGGACACCGGTCCAGCGCACCGCGGGCAAGGCTCGGAAGCCGTTCACAACCGACGCCATTGACGCACCCGCACCGGGCAGTTACTGTATCAAGCTTTATCACTCAACCTCTACCTCGCCGGTACCCCCGGCGTGCCCCTCTCACCTCGCCGGTACACCCGGCGCCAAGCGCAGGCGGACCATGCATACCATCGACTGGATCATCGTCGCTGTCCCTCTTCTCATCGTGTTTTACATCGCCCGGCGGACACAGCGCTATGTCAAGGGCGTAGCCGATTTTCTGACCGCCGGAAGGGTTGCGGGCCGGTACGTCGTCTCCGTAGCCAGCGGTGAGGCCTCCATGGGCCTGATCAGCCTGGTAGCCCTGTTCGAGGTGTACTACAACAGCGGCTTCGCGTACACCTTCTGGAACGGGATCAGCGCTCCCATCGGCCTGTTCATGGCGTTGTCCGGTTATTGCATCTACCGTTTTCGCGAATCCCGGGCCATGACCATGGGGCAGTTCTTCGAGATGCGCTACAACCGTTCGTTCCGCATCTTCGCCGGCATTCTGCAAAGTATCTCAGGCGTCATCAACTACGCCATTTTTCCGGCCGTTTCGGCCCGGTTCATCGTCTACTACTGCAATCTGCCCATCGCGTTCGAGTTCGCGGGTTTCGTCTGGCCCACCTTCCATGTGCTGATGGCCATCTTCCTGAGCATTGCTGTATTGATCGTGACCCGGGGAGGTCAAATCACCGTCATGGTCTGCGACTGCGTCCAGGGACTGCTGAACTACCCGCTCATGGGACTCATCGTCGTAGCGATACTCCTGCAGTTTTCCTGGGATCAGGACATGGCACCCGCCCTCCTGGACCGCGAACCCGGCATGAGCATGCTGAATCCGTTCGACGTGCACCGGCTGCGTACCTTCAACCTGTTCTTCGTGTTCGTGGGCATCATCAGCAATGTGTTCAACCGCATGGCCTGGTCCGGCACACAGGGGTACAACGCCGCCGCGCTCAACGCCCACGAACAGAAGATGGGACAGGTACTCGGCACCTGGCGCACGGCTTTTTCGATCATGCTGTATCCCCTGCTGGCCATCGGCGCTTATACGATCTGGAACAGCCCCACGTTCGAAGCCCAGGTGGCGCCCATACAGCAGGAACTGGCGTGGACGGCCATGAACGACGTGGCGCCGGATCCGGTGTATGCCCATGTACAACCCACACCGGAAATCGTCGCCGAACGCATGGCCCGCCTGGAGGAGCAGGATCCCGGTCTGCATCAGCGGGTGATGACCATCCATAACCAGATGCGCGTTCCCATCACCCTGCGGTACATGCTGCCCATCGGCATAACCGGAGTATTGGCCGCAGTGGCCATTTTCCTGATGATCAGTACGGATACCACCTACCTCCACAGTTGGGGCAGTATCATCGTCCAGGATGTCATACTGCCCATCCGGGGCCGCGCCTTCACGCCCAGACAGCATCTGACGATACTGAGGATCGTGATTGCCTGCGTCGCACTCTTTGCGTTCGTCTTCAGCAGCGTGTTCGGCCAGGTCGACTTCATCATGATGTTCTTCGCCATCACCGGAGCCATCTGGCTCGGTGGCGCAGGATCCTGCATCGTGTTCGGGCTCTACTGGAAACGGGGGACTGCTGCGGCCGCATGGACATCGCTGATCAGCGGTTCCTCCGTGGCCACACTCGGCATATTGGCGCAGACTTTTTGGGCGTCCAGCATCTACCCCTGGCTGGAACGACGCGATCTTGTCGACGCAGCGGATTATTGGTTCTCCAGCCTCTCGGCCCCCTTCGAACCCTTCATCATGTGGCGCATAAACCCCAGCATCTTCCCCATCAACTCGCAGGAGATATATTTCCTGGCGCTGGTGCTATCCATCACCCTGTATGTGACGGTTTCCCTGCTCACCTGCAAGACGCCGTTCAACATGGACCGCCTCCTGCATCGTGGTGCGTACCACCGTGAAGGGATCCGTTACCAGAAGACCAATTGGACGTGGGAGAATTTCCACAGCAAGATCGTCGGTATCAATGACTCTTACTCCATCGGAGACCGGGTTCTGGCGTGGAGTGTGTTCGTCTGGAGCTTCGTCTTCCGCTTCGGTCTGGTGTTCTGCGGAATCATCATATGGAACTGGATCTCCCCGTGGCCCAGGGACTGGTGGGCGCGCTGGTTCTGGATAGACTATATCTACATCATGGGGGCCAACGCAGTGATCACCGTCTTCTGGTTCGGCACGCTGGGAACCCGGGATCTGATCCGCATGTTCCGGCGCCTGGAAGAACGCGAAAGCGGACCCAACGTACTGGACGACGGCCGCGTCGAAGGGCATGTCAGCGTGGACGACCTGGAAATGGTCAAGCGTGTGGAAGGGACGGACGCACTGCATGCAGAAGGTCCTGATGCCGTGGCCCCGGCGGATCCGGACGAGGATCCGGGCCCGGATACCGCCAGAAGAGCATGACTGCTCTGCAGACGGGAACTCAGATCTGCGCCTGGCACGGCCGGGTGGTGCCCGGATATCACCCGGCCGTGCGTACCCAGGCCTCATGGCGATGACTCAAAATGATGGCGGCGGACATCCGTCGTGTCGATGACCAGAAGGCGCTCTACGCCTGCTGCTCACAGGGTTCGAGCGCCCCTGACCAGAGCCTGATCCGGGCAGGAGGATCGTACCGTGACTACCGACAGCAAGGAGAAATACCCTCCCGAGGTCTACATCAATCGCGAACTCAGTTGGCTGGACTTCGCGCGCCGGGTGCTGGAGCTGGCCGAGGATCCGAATGTACCCCTTCTGGAGCGGGTCAAGTTCGCCGGTATCATGGGCATGATATACGACGAGTTCGCCATGAAGCGCATTGGCGGACTGCGGTCGCAGATCGAGCTGGGCAACCGCCACACCTCTGCCGACGGTCTCACCCCTGAAGAGGAACTGGTGGCTGCCCGCGCGGAGTTGAACCGGCAGTGGCAAATCCTGCGGCAGCTGGTGACCAGCGACCTGCGTCCGGCCCTGGCGCGGGTAGGAATTCCGTTGCTCGACTATGAGCAGCTCGACGAACGTCAACGAGCCAGCGCCCGGGAGTATTACCATGAATCGGTGGAGCCGATCATCACTCCGCTGTCGGTGGATGTCAGCCATCCCTTCCCCTTTATCAGCAACCTCAGCCTGAACCTGGCCGTGCTCCGGGGCCAACCGGGTACGAGCCAATGGCGGTTCATCCGTGTCAAGGTACCACCCAACCGGCCGCGCTGGGTTCCTGTCGACGGGGGCGCGTACGTGCCACTCGAACAGGTGATGGCCCACAATCTGCATGGTATTCACGCGCACCCGTCGGACTGGCGTATCCATTTCTTCCGGGTCACCCGCGGCGCCAAGGACGATCCCTGGGATCGCCTGCATCATGCCGACGAGACTGCCGTGCTGGGACCCGGAAGTCTCATCGGCATGGTGAGCGCGGAACTCACGGCGCGGCGGTTTGCCGGCGTCGTGCATGCGCAGGTCAGCGACAGCATGCCGGAGGCGGTGCGCGCCTGGCTCGCCGATCAACTGCACACGGAGTTGGAGGACATCGTCGACACTGGCGGTCTGTTGGGCACCGCGGACCTGCTGGGCTACCAGCCAGAGGGATTCACCGAGCTGCGCGACCCCCCGCATGTTCCGGTCACCCATCCACGTCTCCGCGGGCTCAACCCGTATGATCCGGAAGCCATCTTCGCCGAAATACGCCGGGGCGACATCCTGCTCCATCATCCCTATCACAGCTTCGATACTTCGGTCCTGCACTTCCTGCAGAGCGCCGCCCGCGACCCTCAGGTGCTGGCTATCAAACTCACCATATACCGGACCAGCAAGGGATCGCCCATCATACAGACTCTCACGGATGCGGCACAACGCGGCAAACAGGTAGCCGTACTGGTGGAAATAACCGCGCGGTTCGACGAAGCTCCCAACATCGCCTGGGGTGAACGTCTGGAGCAGGCTGGCGCTCACGTGGTCTACGGCATGGAACGGCTCAAAACGCATGTCAAACTGGGCATGGTGGTCCGCGAGGAGGAGGGTCAGCTGCGGCGCTACGTGCACTTCGCCACCGGCAACTACCACACCGGCACGGCGCGGCTGTACGAGGACCTGGGCGTTCTGAGCTGCGCCCCGGAGCTGGGACCTGCCGTGGCTGCGGTCTTCAACGAGATCACCGCAGCGGTGCCTGGCCAGGATTACGGCCCGCTGCTGGTGGGTCCCCACAATCTGCGCCGGCAGTTCATCGAACTCATCCGTCGCGAGGTGGAGCACGCCCGTTCCGGCAGGCCCTGCGGCATCCGCGCCAAGATGAACCAGCTGCAGGACAAGAAGATCATCAGGGAGTTGTACGACGCCAGCCAGGCGGGCGTTCCCATCAGCCTCAATGTACGC
Source organism: Candidatus Latescibacterota bacterium (assembly GCA_007136405.1). Taxonomy (GTDB): domain Bacteria; phylum Latescibacterota; class UBA2968; order UBA8231; family UBA8231; genus SLHA01. Next base: position 16,577 of record SLHA01000157.1, on the reverse strand, counting down.
GGCTTGTGCTGCCTGCGTGCCGGCGTAGAGGGTCTGTCGGAAAACATCCGCGTGTTCAGCACGCTGGGACGTTTTCTGGAACATGGCCGTATCTACCGCTTCGAGAATGGCGGACAACCGGAGTTTTTCGTCGGCTCGGCAGACTGGATGAAGCGCAACCTGGACAGCCGCATGGAGACCATCGTGCCCATCGCGGCCAAGCCGCTGAAGACGGAACTGGAGCATATCATGGCAGTGTACGAAGCGGACAACTGCACCGCCTGGGACATGCAACCCGACGGCAAATACGTCCGCCGCCGTCCCGCACCCGGCGAGGCTCGCCGGCCGGCACAGGAGACGTTCATCCGTGAAGCCGACGATCAGGCGGAAATCGACGGCTAGCCGCAACGAGCCGGCGGTGCCTCGGGATTCAGGACCTCCAGAGTCGCATCCGCCTCGAAGGAATCCATCACACGGATCGGGAACGATGCTGGAATCCAGACCTCATATCCTCTTCATCGTCACGGACCAGATGCGCGGCGATTGCCTCAGCGCCTCCGGTCACCCCACGGTACAGACGCCGAATCTGGACATGCTGGCGCAGCGGGGTACCCTTTTCTCCGCATCCTACAGCACGGTGCCCTCCTGCATCGCGGCCCGGGCCACCCTCTTCACGGGACGCACGGCGGCCGGCCACGGGCGCCTGGGCTACCAGGACCAGGTTCCGTGGCATTACGACGACATGCTGCCGGAGGTCTTGGGCCGGGCCGGGTACCAGACGCACTGCATCGGCAAGACGCATTTCTACCCGCAGCGGACTCATCTCGGTTTCCAGTCTCTGGAGTCCTATGAAGGCGACCAGAACTTCGACGGCCGTTATGTCAACGACTACCACGAATGGCTGCGCGAGCAGACCAACGGCCGGCTGGCGGAAACCGGACACGGGGTGGACTGGAACTCCTGGTACGCCCGGCCCAGCCACCTGCCGGAGGAGTTGCACAACAACACCTGGGTGGTGACCCGGGCTCTGGAGTTCCTGCGTCGCCGCGATCGCACGCGCCCCCTCTTCCTGAACCTGTCCTTCCATCGTCCCCACCCGCCCATCGATCCACCCCCGGTGTTCTATGACGAATACCGTGACGCGGCTGTGCCTGACGTTCCGGTCGGCGACTGGGCGGCGGCCTATGACACCCCACCCGCGGATATCAACGCCTGGCACGGTCGATTGGCGCCGGCCCGGCAGGCCGGGACGCAGCGTGCGTACTACGCCCAGATCGCTCACATCGACAACCAGGTCGGCCGTCTGCTCATGGGGCTGCGTAAAGCCGGATTGGGGCCCACCTGGATCGTGTTCACCGCAGACCACGGCGAGATGCTGGGTGACCACCATCTGTGGCGCAAGACCTACGCCTACGAGGGTTCGGCGCGGACCCCCCTGATCGTCTGTCCGCCCACCGGTGCGCACCGGCACACATGCGCGGCCCCCGTGGCCCAGGAGGACCTGATGCCCACGTTTCTGGAGATCGCCGGCGTGGAGACGCCCGCCGCCGTGACAGGACACAGCCTGCTGCCGCTGCTGGAACACGATCAGGAGGCGGCCGGCTGGCGCCCCTTCGTGCACGGCGAGCATTCCGCCTGTTATCACCCGGACCACGGTATGCAGTATCTCACCGACGGTCGCACCAAGTTCATCTGGTACACCCGATCGGGTCGCGAGCAGCTGTTCGACCTGGAGGTGGATCCGCAGGAGCTGCGTGATCTGGCCCCACTCCCGGCGCAGGCGGAGCGCCTGGCACTGTGGCGGCAGCGCCTGATCGAAATCCTGGCGGCGCGACCGGAAGACGGTCTGAGCGATGGACGGCGGCTGTTCAGCGGCAGGACTCTGCCGCCCGTGCGACCCGAGCTGCTGGCGTAAACCGGTCCGGACCACCGCGGGCTTCCCTGGAGCCGCCCTTGCTCTGCGCCCCCCCGAAGGGAGCTCTCACAGGACGTGGTGCTTCTTCCAGACCTCGTCCATGCTGGCTCCGGCCTCGAGTTCCTCGCGGACCCTCGTTTCCACCTCGGCGCGTTCAAGGGCCTTGTCGATCACTTCCTCCTCCGCCTCCGCGGGAATCACGACGAGCCCGTCATAGTCGGCGAAAAGAATCTGACCACTGCACACCTCCGTGTCGCCCAGCTTGACGGGGACTCCGTAGTCCACCACCCGGACACGGCCCGTGGTATCCAGGGGAGAGATTCCCTGACAGAAGAGAGGGAAGTTCATGTCGAGGATCTTGCGCCCGTCGCGGGAGAAGCCATTGATGACGGCACCGACGCCGCCCTTCCGCCGGATCCGTGTCGCGCTCAATTCTCCAAAGATTCCTGTGTCGAGCCGGCTGGTTCCTGTCGCCAGCAGAAGCTGCCCTGCCTGCATCATGTCCATCGCCTCTATGGCCTTCTCATAGGGGTCCTCGGTCCGGTCGTCGTGGTCATTGACCAGCGTCCAGGCCCTACCCACGGCCACCATGCCCGGATGGAGAGGGCGTATGCCGAGTTTGGGATCGATGACCTGGTGGCGAAACCCCATCTCGTCGAGAATATCGGCGATGGCGCCCGCATAGAGATGGTCCGCCATTTTCTTGAAGACCTGCATGTCGTTGTTCGGCTGTGGCATCACGCTGCCTCGGGAAATGAAGTGGTCGTGGTTTCACCGCTGTAAGCCGGGCTGTCGCGGGTCCATGTCATGCGGTGGGCGACTCACCTGAGCCGGGATGGTTCAGCGGCATCCGCTCCGGGTCAAAGGAGCCCGGGTTACGGCGACGGGAGCAGATCCTCTCCTCCCCAATGGCATTTTGCCATGAGGTTCTCCCCGGTGAAAGGACATCGCCGCATGGAGAACTCCCGGATCCTGATATGGCCTCCCGTAACGGATCTCGGCGAACTCGATGTACTGAGTAGTTCCCCTTCGTCATCGAACCGTTCAACCGTCATATCACCCGAGGCCCCGATATCGAAGTAGACTTGTCTCTCATCGAGCGAATCGTCGCCACCGTCAAAGGCGAACGAAACCTCGTTAGCGGACACCGAAAGCGAAACGGATGGAAGAGATGGATCCCACGATCCGTGCCCATGGGACAAGATTTGGACTCCTCCCAATGGGCTGAAGGTATACCGTACCTGCGAAGCTAGAAAGTGATCGACGAAAACATGCCGATCCAGTGTCGCGTTGCCGGATACCGTTATCGTTCCAGATGCACCGCGCTCGACACTGATCAAGTAGGAAGGCAACCCTTCGATCGTCAAGCCCTTCCTTACACACTCTACCCGGCCGGAAATGCTGAACTGGATGGAGCCTTCGACGGCGAACCCAACCTGGCCTGATTGGTGACTGACGGGAAGAACTCCCTCGCGACGGAACGTGTCGGCGAAGCGCGCCTCCTGGGTGAGCGTGAACAGTCCCGCAGTCTGGGTGACTTCGCCGTTGGTCACGGTCACAGGTCCGGTCGTGACGTTTTCGGGTACAAGGACCCTGATTACCGTATCGCTCCAGGACGAGGTATCGACTTCCGCAACGATGCCATTGAACTTGACGAGTGCGAATTTCGGGATGGCCCCGAACCCGCTGCCCCGCAAGGTAAGCATGGATCCGGGCGGACCGCGGTCCGGTACCATGGAGGTGATCTCCACCAGCCGGGGTGCGATCTTGAACAGTATCGCCGCTTCATCCATGAGCGCACCGCCTACCCGCGCCCGCACCGCCAAGGAATACTCGCCGGGACTGGCGGCGTTCCAACGGAACTCATCCACCGGGATATCGGCAAAACTGAACATCCGGGTCGCGTTCGGAGGTACGGTGATCGACGCGTAATCGTGATGTCTTGCGCCGGCCTTAGCGTGGCAGACGACATCGAGAAAGACGTCTACGGTCTGGGCAGCCGTGCGTGAGGAGTTGACGATTTCGATATCGCCGCTGCGGCTCAGCGTAGTCACCTGTCCGGGCAGCGCGGCCACCCGGTCGCCGCGGTCCTGGAAACTGTATCCGGTGCCGGTTTCCTCGTCCCAGCGGAAGGTGAAGATCCGCGCCGGCGTTGGCTGGACGAACCGTATCGCGTCGTTCATCAGGTTGACGGTCACCGTGGGGCGTTCGGGGTCCAGGGGCCGGGGTATCGACACGCACACCATGCCCGCTCCGGGACGCAGTTCCTCCCACGATCGCCGCGTGTAGCCGATGGCATGGGTGTCCGTGCTCTGCGGATCGTGGATCAAAAAGGTGTTGCCATCATAGCCCACGACCACCACCACATGCTCCCATACCGTGCTGAGCAGGGCGACCGGCACACCCCGGATGCCGATTTCGCGCTTGAGATAGTTTCTCACCTGATCATAGTTCACGAAGTCCCAGGAGCTCCGGTCCGGAGTGGCTCCGGTCCGCGAGCGGACGATGGAGGCAATGGCCGCACTTGTCCGGAACGTGAAGGCGGTGATGCCGCCGGCATCCACCCCCAGCGCACCGATGAAGTCGGTGACCGCGTGGCTGATGTCGGCGTTGACCGCCTGGGTCAGCATCTGCAGCGAAGCCGCCCAGCAATAGTCGGAAGGTCCCTGCCCGTAATAGGGAATCTCCAGCGGACCGGCCCTCCCGGGCGGCCTGCGGCCGAATGTCCATTCCAGAAACCCGGTGGAGAAGTGATCGAGGGCGAGCACGCCGTACGGGGCGCCGCCGATCATCCGGATGGAGCAGGGCAGCATCGCCCGGGTGCCAGTCTCCGCGTCGATATAACCACCGAACACGAACGCCGTGTCGGCTTCGGTCATTTCCTGGGGTAGCGGCACGAGAATCTCCACCGGACGGGCGAACTCGGTAACGGCGCCAGTGCACTCGATCACCACCCGGCCGAGGGCCGGGTCCGGCTCCAGGTAGGCGTCAGGATAGACGTCGCGCACGGTGAAACCGACCTCGTCGTCCACCGCCCCGGCCGGGAACACCACGCGGGTCCCCGAAGACAGCTCGATGGACCCCCCGCCTGCTCCAATGCGCCGCGTCACGACGTCTCGCGCGGTGCCATCGCCTCCATCGCCGCCATTCGGCCCGGTCGGGCCGGTACTATCCCTGGAGCACGCGGCCACCAGCGCTGCGCCACACACCAGCGCCAGGACCCAGGACACGATCCGATACATGCATTCCTGCTTTCGCCTGCTTATAAAGCACCTGTGGAGCATCGGGAAATCACATCGGAGCCAGTTCGAGGTAGCCGGCACCATGCTGGGCCGACTGCTCCGCAACGCTCACTACCGGCACCCCCCATCGACCATGACAGAGGCGGGAACGCTCCATCACCAGCCCGGGTAGGGCAGAGTTCGCTCCTGCCTGGCTTGAGTTCGCCGGATGGATGCCCGGCCGCTTCACGGTGTTGCCGGGGAGATACCGGCACGTGATGCGCGCCGACCCGGTAACACCACCGGTATGCGTCAAAGGGGGGCTGGAGGCACCAAAATACATGCATTTTGGAGGCCAATGTCAAGCAACGCCTGACTACAGGCGGAGTCCGACGGCCGGGTTCACCGCCTCCGGGTCGACGACAACACAGGTTTTTTTGACGCCCCTGATCGGGCTCCCTATACTCCCTCGCCGCGGGGCCGCCCGGCTGTGACACTGATACCTGAGCGTACCTGTTCATTACGCCTGGCAGCCAGATGGAGCGGCCGATCCGCACCACGCCATACACCTGGCAGCCGGTTGGCGCGGCCGTTCCGCGCCTCGCCATCGGAGCGGCGGAACGGCGCCGTCAAGCGCAGAAGCGCAGCCGTATAACCCGGGTTCACCTGGATGCACAGATGCCCGTGCAATAACCAAGGGAGGTAGCATCGCGGTGAAAGGGTCTGTGATCGTTCGTTCAGGACAAGAGAGGAGAAGGACATGAAGATTACAGGATGCAAATTTTTTCACGTCGAAGTGCCCCGTGAAACAGGCGCCATCAGCGAGCATGTCCTGATCCGCGTAGATACCAGTGAAGGCATCAGCGGCTGGGGCGAGTTGTCCGACATGCATCACCAGCACCCGGCGCTGGTTCCTTCGATGACAGTGCTGGAAGAAGAAGCCAATTACCGCATCGAAGGCGCCGACCCGTTCCAGATACGGAGTGTACTGGATCGCCTGGGCGATGTGCTACCCGAAGCTTTTGATCTGGCGCTGCACGATCTGCTCGGGAAAATCCTGAATGTACCGGTTTACGTCCTGCTGGGTGGCAAGCGGCGGGATCGCATACCCTTTTGCTATCCCATTTTCCCGATGAGCACGTCCGCGGGCGAAGACCACTCAGGAGAAGTGGAAACGCAGATCGAGCGCGTGCAGCGCATCCGGGAGATGGGACAGAAACGCATCCGGAAATACATCGGGCACAACCTGAAGGCCGAGACAGCATTTCTGGAAGCGTTCCGACAGGATTTCGGGGATGAGGTCCAGATCAAGTCGCTGGATCTGAGCGGCCGGTTCCACTGGCAGGAGGCGCTGGCTCTTCTACAGGATTTCAGGCGTTTCGACTACCAGATGGCGGAAAGCGTGTCCAAGCGCTTTTCAGGACCGCACCGGGCCTGGGAGCGGGATATTGCCGGCATGGCAGAGGTGCGCAAGCAACTGGGTATACCGATCAGCGAACACCTCAATTCGGTGCGGATGCTGCTGGATTATCACCGCGCCGGCGCGGTGGACGTAGCCAATATAGCCACCTGTGCGTCGGGCATCACCAAAACCAGATTTCTGTTCGAATGTGCCGCGGAACTGGGCCTGCGCACGCTGCACGGCACCACTCAGGAGCTGAGCATCGGCACGGCTGCAGCCGCTCATGTCATGGCCTCGCTGACCACGGTGGATATGCCCTGCGATCCGGCAGGGCCGCTGCTATACATGGACGATTGCACCCGGAACCGGGTACAGTACGAAGATTCCTGCCTGGTCGTCCCGCAAGGCCCCGGACTGGGCGTGGAGGTGGATGAACGACACCTGGTGGAGATCGCCTCAAAGGGTAACCGGTTAAGACAGATGCGGTCGCGCCCAATCACCTGAAACACGACTGAATCCGCCCCACGGACGAAGGGGATGCGCAGTGCGTGCCGACCGATGCAGCCTTGGCGCGCACCGATGATGATTGGTCGCGCGCCAAGGCTCACCGGGAACATGCCGGCGCCGTTCTCGCCGGCTACAGGATAGAGACCTCGACGGGACGGTTGGCTGCGCGCCCACCGGTGAGCACCGAACTCGCGTTCATCTCTTCCAATGAAGCGGCTACCGGCCCACCGAGACCGAGGGCAGTCAGGAACCCGGAATGAATCAAGACAGTTCGCTTTATACCGCACGCATCCCTGAAAGGAATATCCCGATATCGACACCGCAGTTAGATAAACTCCCGCCAGGACGCTGTCAAGCAGCTTGCCAGCCGTTGTCCAGACTGCTCCTCGAAGAAACGTTGCGGCGCTGTTGGCAGGAAGTTCTCACCCCGGCCCACGACCGCGGTCATCTCGGTGAGAAACCAGCGATCGGCCGCCGGCAGAACGCTCAGCCAGCCTGCCGGCGCGTGCGACGCTCCTTGCCGGTCAACCGCAGCACCCATTTGAGGCATGCATGTACCGGATCCACCGGTTTGAGGTAGAACACCGGGCATAGCCCCGGGATCACCGCGCAACCGGCGGCACGCAGTTGCTCGATGGCCTCGGGGACAGCTGACCCGGGACTGAGCGCGTCATGCAGCCACACGAGCGGCACACGGGCCTGGAGGCAGTCCTCCACCGCCGCCATGGTCTGCTCCCGGTCCACGTACACGAGAACGGCCTCCACCGACGGATCGATGCGCGTCAGCGACGAGGCGCAACGCGACCCCAGGTCGTCGGCGCACCCCGGCCCCACAGCGAACACTTCCGCTCCATGGCGGCTGAGGCGGCGTACCAGCCAGTCGTCCGGTGGCTCCGTATCCCAGATGGCGATCCGCCGTTTCGCCAGAAATTCGCCGACGAGTTCATCGTAACGATCCGCGGTCATGCACATCCTCCGTGTGTTCGGGGATAGGGTGCCGGTCCGAGCGAGGCGCTGCGCCACCTGGTGCTGCTGCGACACAGGACGGTCCCGTAACTCAGGGAGTCCTGCGCCATGCCGCTTTCCCGCGCCACAGGGCAGTCCTGCGCCATACAGTGTTCCCGCTGCACGGGGTGTTCCCGCGCCGCGCCTCACGTGGTATTTCCGTGCCACAGTAGAATCACGCGCCACGAGGTAGTGTTCCGGCATGGGGCGATGCCTGAAAACGTCGCCGTCTCGCGCCACGGGCGGTATGGCTGAACCTGGTCGTGCCATCCGCGCCTTACGTCACCGCTCATATTATGCTTTTATTCTGCCCGGGTCTACCGTTGCCCCCGGCGCTGCGCTCCATCTCGCCACGCCATGGGAGTTGGAAGCAACCATTCTGATCGACGTATCGGTCCACCATACCCATGCGGTTGGCGGCGGCCACCCTGCCCGTTGCGTCGATCCCGCCAGTATGTGCTGGACGGCCGTTACACCACGCAACCCAGAGGAGACACCCACTCATGGTGCACATGCAGGATCTTTTCGACAGCGGTAAAGGCAGACGTGGCCCGACCGTCATCGTCGCGGCCGATGGCTCCATTCTGGCATTCCAGGGCTACGGCGCCCGGCTGCGCCGCAGCGAGGATGCCGGCGAGACGTGGAGCGAGACGGCTGAACTGGAATCCGGCGGCGGCAACGCCATCGTCGACACTGTCACCGGCGACGTGCTCATCGTTCGTCCATCCGCATCGCGGCTCTGGCGCAGCCGCGACCACGGCCGAACCTGGCAGACAGAGGAGATCAGCGTGAAACCGAATGTCGGCGGACACGGAGCCACGGACCATGCGCCGATGTCCGTGGGCGCCTCCTCGACCGGCATCACGCTGCAGCATGGCGAGCACGCCGGCCGCCTGCTCATGCCCGGCCGGGTGCAGCCGCCCATGGGCGACAACGCCCAGGAGTACTGGGCCTACAATTACAACACGTCGATGTACAGCGACGACCGCGGCCGCACCTGGCAGGTGTCCGAACCGGTCCAGAGCGGCACGGGCGAGGGGACGCTGGCTGAGCTTTCGGACGGCTCCATCTACTACAACTCCCGGTGCCACATGGCCGTGGACGCCCGTCGGCGCATCGCCTGGAGTCACGACGGCGGGCATCGCTGGGTCGACTGGCAAGTGTGCGAGACCCTGAAGGAGATCGGCGAACCGTTCTATTTCAAATATGGCACCCGCCCCAGTTACGGCTGTAACGCAGGACTGGTGCGGGTGCCGCTGGAAGCGACGAACGGACGCGATGTGCTGCTGTACAGCGCGCCCGACAATCCCGGCGGAACGCGCGTGCGCATGACGGTCTGGGCCAGTTTCGACCGCGCCCGCTCCTGGTCCGTCAAACATCTGGTGTATGGCGGTCCCAGCGCCTATTCATCCATCGCGGCCGACGCGCACGGCCATGTCTACCTGCTGTTCGAGCGGGGGCTGAGCGCCAATCCCGGACACGACATCGATCATTGCAACATCACCCTGGCCCGGTTCGACCTGGACTGGATGCTGACCGGTTGAGGGTCGGCCCGATGGCTCTGCACCGCTGCGCCGCGGCGTGGCGGTGCAGCACGTCGCGCGCCTGCGTGCGGGCCGCGCCCGTCCCCTTCAGCCGCCCCATGCGGCCCGTACCCCTCAGCCGCCGATCACGGCACGTCCGGCAGCGTCACCGTATCACCGGTATGGTGCTGCCAGGCGCGCAGACGCCCAGCCAGTGCGCGCGTGATGCCGGCCAGATCGGGGCGGCCATAGACATTGTCGCATTCGAGCGGATCCGCGCTCAGATCGAACAGCTCGTGCTGGCCCAGATGCGGCGACACGATAAGCTTCCAGCGGCCGTCACCGGAGACCATGGCGCGCAGCGGATCGCCCACGGCCGCGTCGCGTGCTGCGGCCTCGTCACCTGCTGCGCCGGCGTCACGGGGCCCGGCCGCAGCGCCGGCAGTCTGTCCGTCGGGCGTGATACTGCTGTTGCTCCCGTTCCATTCGATGAACACGTCATCCGTCAGCCCGGGTGCGCCAGGCTCCAGGTGACCGGTGCGGCTACGGCCTTCCAGTTCAGCGGGCGGCGCGACGTTCATGAGCTCCAGCAGCGTCGGCACCAGGTCTACCTGGCTGACCGGTCCGTCGACGCGATGCATCTGCCACTGTCCCGGGATCTTGATCAGCAGCGGCACGCGGGCGGCCTCCTCGTACATCAACCCCTTGGCGATGAGCTGGTGTGAGCCCATCATATCGCCGTGGTCGGAGGTGAAGACGACGATCGTGTCGTCCCACAGATCGCAGGCTCGCAGGGTGTCCAGTATGGCGCCGCAGTGCGCGTCCACCTGGCTGCATAGCCCCCAGTACCGGGCAGTCAGACCGCGCATGGCATCAGGATCGTTCGAACGGACGCCGAACCGCTTCCCGGCAGCATAGTGCAGGTGCAGCAGGCGGCTGCGCGCGTGGTTCCAATCGCCCGGAGGACAGTCGAAATTGTCCGGCAGGGGTATGGACGCCGGATCGTACTGAGCGTCGCGCGGCCCGGTGAAGGGCATGTGCGGTTCGAGGAAATTCACGTACAGGCAGAACGGCCGGTCCTGGTGCTCCCGAATGAAGCGGGAAGCGTGCCCGGCCAGGAACGCGGGTTTGCTGTGCTCCTCTGGCAGTGCCGCAGCCTCGTTGCGGGTGAAGAACCGGCCATTTTGCGGCCGATATCCCTGTTCGAGCAACCAGCGCGAATAGTCCGGGACGGTGCTCCGATCCCGGTGCGGGCGGAAGTGCTGGTTGTAGTGTTCGACGCCCAGCCAGTGCTCGAACCCGTGCTGGGCGAACAACTCATCGCCCAGGTGCCACTTGCCGAAATGGGCAGTGACGTAACGGCCGGCCGGCAGCATCTCCGGCAGGCAGGGCACCTGCTGATCGAGCGGGATATTGTTGGCGGTGCAGCCGTTGGTATGCGGCGTCAGGCCTGTCAACAAGCTGGAACGGGACGGCGTGCATACCGGCTGCGTGACGTAGGCACGGTCGAAGACGCAGGCGGTGGCCGCCAGCTGATTCAGGTGCGGCATGTCGATCGACGTGTTGCCGTACGCCGCCAGCGTGTCAAAGCGTTGTTCGTCGGTGTAGAGAAAAAGTAGATTGGGGTAGGGCATGGCCTTGTTCCGGTTTCGCTTGAGGGTGAGGTGGTGGGTACGGGTGCGATGCGCCAGATTGACGATGATACCAGGCGACGGCAGCGGTGCGCCGCGGCGGAAGATGCCGGTGCAGACGCGGGGCCATTGCCGGTCGAGATGGAGCCCTTGGCCTCCTGCGCGCATAGGCCAGCGGCACCGGTCAAGCCGAACCAGACCTTGCGTATGTGGCGACCTCACTATATTATGAAAACACATTTCGCGTAACCCCTTTCGTGTGACAACCGCCACGTCTTCCGGGCGACAAACGTCGAGTCTCCCGCAGAATCCCCTCTCGTGGCCGTTGTGATGCCATCAGCTGTGAATATACCGGCAAGCGAATACCGCATGTTGCATTCGCCAATGGCTAAAAGGGTCTACGTTAGTATCAAGCGTTGACGCGGGTTAGCGAGACGGTGCCAGAGCATGTCGGGGCGCAGTGCAGGGAAACCGTGTCAGGCACGGCCGAACCTCGATCGGAGTCTCCCGTAGCAAGGACCAACGCCATCCCGACGCGGGTGGCCATCTGGGCAGGCAGCCTGTCTGGCCCACTCCAACCCAGTGCACCGGAGGATCTGGCCGCCGACCACCCGGTCTGGCAGGAGACCGTCGAAGCGCTCTCGCCCTGGCGGCGCGTCGAGGCCGCCGACGGAGCGGCCTGGTTTGAGTCCACGAACACGCAGGCGCCGGGTCCCATCGTCCTCTGCCGCCGCTCCTCCTCGACCCAGGACGCGACGCGATGGCTGTTGGCTCGGGGTCTTCTGGGCATGGGTGGCGCCGTGGTTGCGGCCAACCAGTCGGCCGGACGCGGACGCATGGGGCGCGCATGGGCCAGTGTTTCCGGGAACCTCCACGGCACCTGGATCTGTCCGGCCATTGAGCCGGGCGCAGGAGCTGGACTCGCCTCTCTGGCCGCCGGTCTCGCCGTGGCCAGGACCTTGGAGGATTTGGGACTTTCGCCGGCCATCAAGTGGCCCAACGATATCCTGGTCACAGGGCGGAAGGCAGCCGGCATCCTCACCGAAACATCCGGCGCGTTTACCCTGATCGGCATCGGCGTGAACACATGCCGGTGTCCTGGCGACGCGGCTTTGCGGCTCGAGGGATCCTTCCCGGCGACCACGCTAACCGAGCACGGCCTGCGGCACGGGCCGCTGGCGCTGTGGCTCGCGATCCTCCGCCGGGGGCAGGACGTGCTGGCGCAGCGGCCTGACCCGGACTACGCCGCGGACCTGTGCCGGCAGATAGAGAATCGCCTTGCCTGGGCTGGCCAAACGGTGACCATCCACCAGCCGGGGCGGCAAGGCGGCACATACGAGTGCCGCATCCTGGGGCTCAACACCGACGGATCGCTGCGGGTGCGGCGTAACGGCCAGGTCATTTCCATCTACAGCGGGAGCCTTGCGCCCGTCTACCGGTAAGACAGCGGCAGGCCTGACTTCACAGAGGACAGACGAGGTACGATGCAACGGAGACAGAAGACGTTTGAAGACGTGGTTCAGGAGATCCGCGACAAGCCCATACTGGTCGCCAACCGGGGCATCCCGGCGCGCCGGATTGCCCGATCGATATGCGATGTGTTCCAAGCCATCCCGGTGATGACGACAACCGATGTGGACAACACCTCACCGGCCACGTCGGGGGCGCGCGAGCTGATCCTCCTGGGCGACAACCCGCGAGCCTACCTGGACATCGACCTCATCGTAGAAAAGGCGCTCGAGGAGGACGTCGTGGGGATTCATCCCGGCTGGGGCTTTGCCGCCGAGGACGACAGCTTCCCCGAGAAGTGCAAGCAGGCCGGGATCATCTTCATCGGCCCGGACGCGAAGTCCATGCAGATGCTGGGCAACAAGGTGGCTATGCGGCGGTACGCGCAGGAGGTCGGCGTTCCCGTGGTGCCCGGCTCGGGGAATGCGGTGAGCCTGGACGAAGCCAAGGCTGTGGCCCGATCCATCGGCTACCCGGTCATGCTGAAGGCGGAAGGCGGCGGCGGCGGACGTGGTATATACGAGATCCACACGGACGCCGAGCTCGAGCGGGCCTTCGGCAAGGCGGCGGCCATGGCCCAGGCGTCCTTCGGCAATCCGCGTCTGTTCGTCGAGAAGCTGCTCACCGACGTCCGCCATATCGAGATCCAGGTCGTGGCCGACCAGTACGGGAACGCCGTGGCCCTGGACGAGCGGGACTGCTCGGTGCAGCGGAACCACCAGAAGCTCATCGAGATCACGCCGTCGCCATGGGAAGGGCTGACTCCGGAACTGCGCGCCCGGCTGAAGGAATGGGCCGCGAATCTGGTCCTGCACATCGGGTATCACTCGCTGGCCACCGTCGAGTTCCTGATCACTGCTGACGGTACCCCCTATCTGATCGAGGTGAATACCCGACTGCAAGTGGAGCACGGCATCACCGAGTGCCGGTACGGAATCGACCTGGTAGAGGAGCAGATCGCCGTTGCCTTCGGCGCCAGGCTACGGCTGCGGCCGGGGCTGCGCGGCACCAACCACGCCATGCAGGTGCGCATCAACTGCGAAGACCCCCAGGACGGATTCAGCCCTAACGCCGGGGTGATCACGCGCTACATCTCGCCTGGCGGCCAGGGCGTGCGCATCGACTCGTGCGTGACGGCCGGCTATGAGTTCCCCTCGGACTACGACTCGGCGGCCTCACTGCTCATCACCTACGGCCGCTCCTGGGACAAGGTGCTGGGCATCATGACCCGGGCTCTGGGGGAATACATCTTCAGCGGCGTCAAGACGACCATTCCCTTCCTGCGGAAGATCGTCGCTCACCCCCGGTTCCGTGCCGGCAGCGTCACCACCACGTTCCTGGCGGAGACGCCGGAGCTGATGGCCTATGTCGACGCCGCGCCGGGACATCTGCGCAACTCGCGCCTGGTGGCCGAGATCTCGGCCAAGGGCCACAACCCCTTCGTCCAGCTCGGTGAGTATCGCGTCCGCGACTGCCCGCGGCTGGGGCCGTTCGAGCCCATCCTCCCGCCTCTGGAAGCAGCCCCACGGCCCGCGCCCTATCCCCGCGGCGACCGGGATGCTCTGCTTGCCCGCGTACGGGATGCGGACTGCATCCACTTCACCGACACGACGGCGCGCGACATCACGCAGTCCAACAGCGGCAACCGGTTCCGCCTGGCCGAGGACCGGCTCGTCGGTCCATATCTGGACCACTGCGGTTTCTTCTCGCTCGAGAACGGCGGCGGCGCTCACTTCCACGTGGCCATGCTGGCCAACATGACCTATCCGTTCACCGAGGCCGATGCGTGGAATCATTTTGCCCCCACCACGCCCAAACAGATCCTCATCCGCTCGACGAACTGCCTGGGCTACCGGCCGCAGCCCCGCAACCTGATGCGGCGCACCGGCGAGCTCATCTGCCAGCACTACGACATCATCCGCTGCTTCGACTTCCTCAACCACGTGGAGAACATGCGGCCCTTCGCCGAGGTCGCCCTCAACTCGACAGGCAACGTCTTCGAGCCGGCAATCTCGCTGTCGTGGTCCAAGGGATTCGACGTACCGCACTACATGGGAGTAGCCGAGGCCATTGTCGAGCTCTGCGCCTCCGTGGCAGGTGTGGGAACACGCCAGGCATCACGACGCATCATTCTGGGCCTCAAGGACATGGCCGGTGTCTGTCCGCCCCGGTTCATCGGCGCTCTGGTCGGGGCGATCCGCGAGCGGTTCCCCGAGCTCGTGATACACTACCACCGCCACGCCACGGACGGGCTTTTCGTCCCCGCATGCGGCGCGGCGGCGCAGGCAGGCGCCAAGATCCTGGACACGGGCATCGGTGCCGCCGTGCGCTGGTACGGACAGGGCGAGGTGTTGTCCACCGCGGCCTACCTGGAGGGAGAGCTGGGCCTGCAAACCTCCATTGACAAGGAGATGATCAAGACCACAGGCTTCGTGCTCAAGCAAATCATGCCGTACTTCGACCGCTACGCCGCCCCGTACTTCCAGGGCATCGATTACGACGTTGTGGAACACGGCATGCCGGGTGGTGCTACCTCCTCGTCGCAGGAAGGGGCCCTGAAGCAGGGATACATTCACCTGCTGCCACAGATGCTGCGGTTTTTGGCCGGTACGCGGCAGATCGTCAAGTACCACGATGTCACACCGGGATCACAGATCACCTGGAATACGGCCTTCCTGGCCGTAACGGGAGCGTTTGGCCGGGGCGGCACAAAGGCTGTGGAGGAGCTCCTGAACGTGCTCTCGACGGTGGTCCAGACTCCGGAAGAACAGCTTTCGGACGATATCCGCGCAGCGCGTCTCCTGCTCTACGTAGACGCCAACGACGCCTTCCGCGATCTGCTGCTGGGCAAGTTCGGCAAGCTGCCGCTCGGATTCCCGCCGGACTGGGTCTACGCGAGCGCCTTCGGCAAAGAGTACCGTGAGGCCATCGCCCGCCGTACCGAGGCGTCGCCACTCGAGCTGCTCCCCGATGCGGATCTGGACACGGAACGCACCAAGCTGGCTGAAACCCTGCAGCGCGAGCCCAACGAGGAAGAGCTGCTCATGTACCTGAACCACCCAGGCGACGCGCTGCGGACCATGCAGTTCCAATCCGAATACGGCGACCCCAACACCATCCCCCTGGACGTGTGGTTCGAAGGGCTTCCGCTCAACCACAAGCTCACGTTTCTGGACCGGCACGACAAACCGCACGACATGACTATCCTGCACATCACCGAGCCCGACGAACGGGGCAACTGCGTGGTGCGCTACTCGCTCGACTCGGAGTACTTCACCCATCAGGTGAAGGTGACCGAGCCAACGCGAGCTGGTGCGGATCCGGCCCGCGAAATGGCTGACCCGGACAATCCGCACCATGTCGGCGCGCCCAGCCACGGAGACCTGTGGGTCATGCACGTGCGCCCTGGCGACCAGGTGAAGGCCGGCGAGGAACTCTTCAACATCTCCATCATGAAGCAGGAGAAAGCGGTGCTGGCACCCATGGAGGGCGTGGTGCGACGCGTGCTGAAGACGGCCGACTACCAGAATGACCGCAAGGTGGTGCCCGTGCGCGCCGGCGAGCTGCTGGTCGAGCTGGGAGACCCGATCGATACGTGCCCTACCTGCCGGAACGAGGTGCCGCACCATGAGTACCACTTCTGCCCGCACTGCGGCCAGAAGCTCACCAAGTAGCCGGCACCGGAGCGGCGGCGGCACGGTGCATTCGATGGCCCAGCGGTCAGTACCAACGCCATCCCATGCCGCCGGCACCCTGGCGCGAGCGCAGCGTCTCGCGGTCGCTGCTGGCGCGGCGCAGGACGCCGTCCGTCAGCAGGCTGTCGTCACCGGTGGCGCGCGCCTGGTCGATCAGTTGCTCGCGCAGGGCTGCAAGGCGGTCGGCATG
>SLHA01000029.1 GCA_007136405.1 Candidatus Latescibacterota bacterium | reverse complement strand
TCTCACCCCGCCTCGGCCTGGTCTATCAACCGGACAACCTGACGGCGTTGCGGGGTTCGCTGGGTTCCGGCTTCCGCGCTCCCAGCCTGTTCGAGCTGTACAAGCTGCATGTGCGTCAGGGCGGGCGCTCGCTGCGCTATCCCAACCCTGATCTTGGACCGGAAAAGATCATCACGCTCGATTTCGGCGCGGAGCGGTTCATCACCGAAAACCTGTGGAGCCGGGTGACGCTGTATCAATCCTGGGCCACCGACTACATCGGCGTCCGGACGCTGCATCAGGAGGTCGACGACAGGGGGCGCACCTGGATCCAATCTCAGCTCGACAACATCACCGAGCTGGAGATTCGCGGCCTGGAGGGGGAGGTGGAGTGGCGGATACAACCGGACCTGCGCACCACCGTGCGCTACACCTACAACCTGTCGGAAATCGTCGCGGACCAGGAAGACCACAGCCTGAAGGGCAAGCAGCTTCCGGGTGATCCGCGGCACAAACTGCGGACGGGCCTCACCTACGGGCAGCCGCACTACTTCACTGTCTCGCTCTTTCTGCGGCAGAACTGGAAGAAATACCGCGACAGTCTGAATACGGAATACCTGCCGGACGAGCGTTTTCTGGATCTGAGCCTGTCAACGCGGCTGGGCGATCGTTTCACCGCCAGATTGGATGTGGAGAATCTGGTCGACGACGACAGCATCATCCGCGAAGGGCGGATCTACTATGCCTCGGTACAGATGGACCTGCAGCGATAACCGTGCTCGCCGCAATCCGCGGATCTCATATGGCGCGGCCTGGCACGATGCCCCGTTCAGGAGAAGAGAGAAACTATGAGAAACGTCGTGATGGCAACGATCATCTGGTTCGCGTCGGTGGCTGCCGCTGTAGCGGCCGGCGAACCGGCGGGTAGTCTGTATGTGGTCGGCATGGGACCGGCGGGACCGGATTTGACGGCTCCCCGGGTGCTGTCGATCATCGAGCAGGCGGACTACTTCCTTTGTTCGCCGCGCCTGCCGCAGCGGTTTCCTGCTTTTGGTATCGATCCGGACAAAATCGCTTTCAATCCCTGGGAGGATCCACCGGATGACGACGCGCCGACCGGATCCCCGCTGGACAGCCGTGCCTGGCGCCGGCAGCGCGTCCAGGACTTCGTCCTGGAGAAGATCCACGCGGGCAAGACCGTGGTCATGATGGACGGCGGCGATCCCTGCGTGTACGCGCCGACGCTGGGCAACCTGCTCGTGGGACTGGATGATCGCTATTACGAAGTCGTGCCGGGTATGGGGGCGTTCAATGCGGCGGCGGCGGCGCTGAAACGATCCATGACGTGCGCCGGAGCCCGGTTCGTGCTGCTGACTTCGCCGCGGTCGCTGTTCGATGATGCCGGTGATGTCGGCGACATCGTCGAGGATCTCGCCAGGTATCCGGCCACCCTGGTGTTCTACATGGCCCTGGAGGGCATGGCAGACCTGGTGCAGCGGTTCCGGCGGCATTTTCCCGACGATCTGCCGGTGGCGATCGTCTACTTTGCCGGTTATCCGGATCGCGAGTTCGTGCTGCGCAGCACCCTGACTGACATCGTCCGGGACATGGCACCCATGGACGAAACCTGGCTCGGGTTGGTGGTGATGGGGGAGTGCGTGCGTTAGGGTACCGCCCCCGCGGAAAAAGGCGCGGCGCGGAGCCTCCACCAGCGGCCCCGGTCCGCGCCTTCCGTTTACGGCAACGAGTCCTGCAACGCCGTCAGAAAGCGATCCACGTTTTCCGCGCGCGCCGTGTGACCCATCAGACCGATACGCCAGATCTGTCCGGCCAGCGGTCCCAGACCGGCGCCAATTTCGATGCGGTGATGCTGCAGCAGACGCCGGCGGACGGCGGCCTCGTCCACGTTCGCCGGCACCCGGACCGCATTGAGCATGGGCAGGCGGAAGTCCGGCTCTACCAGCATCTCCAGCCCCAGTTGCTCCAGTCCGGCCACTAACCGGGCGTGCGCCGCGGTGTGCCGCGCGTGCACCTTGTCCAGCCCTTCGTCCAGGATGAGCTGCAAGCCGGCATACAGTCCGTAGAGCATATTCACCGGTGCGGTGTGGTGATACACACGACTGGCGCCTTCCCAGTACTGGGTGATCATGTTCAGGTCCAGGTACCAACTGGACACCTTGCTCGACCGTCCGCGCAGTTTGTCCACGGCTCGGGCCGACAGGGTCACCGGTGCCAGTCCGGGCGGCACCGACAGGCATTTCTGGGTGCCGCTGTACAGCGCGTCGACAGCCCAGGCGTCGACGTCGACTGGCGCCCCCCCCAGACTGGTGACCGCATCCACCAGGTACAGGGCGCCGTGGGCGCGCACCAGGGGTGCCAGGTGTTCGACCGGATTGCGGACCCCGGTGGAGGTCTCGGCGTGCACTACCGCCACCAGAGCCCGGCGATCGCCGCTGGCCAGGTGCTGTTCGACGGCGCCGGGGTCTACCGGTGTGCCCCAGTCGAACTCCAGCGTTTCCACCTGCCCCCCCAGGCGCGCGGCGACGTCGGCCATGCGTTGTCCGAAGACCCCGTTCACCAGAATCAGGACCCGATCCCCCGGTTCGACCAAATTGGCGAAGCATGTTTCCATGCCTGCCGAGCCGGTGCCGGACATGGGCAGCGTCACCGGGTTGGTCGTGCGCATGAGTTCCTGGAGCATGACCTTGATCCGGTCCATGATGCCGATGAAGGCGGGATCCATGTGTCCGATGGTGGGCCGGGCCAAAGCTTCGTACACCTGGGGCGGGACGCAGGAGGGTCCCGGACCCATGAGCAGTACAGCGTCGATGTCGCGGAGTAGGTCGTCCATAATATCTCCATGGGTTTATGGTCTGCCGGATCACAGCGACGTGTTCGAGGTGGGAAAATAAACCGGACCGAGCGGTTGTCCAGAATGCCCGGCCAGCCGGCGCCGCGGCGACCCCGGTATCCAGGTCTTGGCGCATTCTCCCGGCGCGCTTTACTTACAGGGAACAGTACACCAGCGCGGCGTCGTCCAGCAGCCTTGAAAACGGCAGTAAACGGTACCGGTGGCACTGGGACGCCAAGGCAACGAACCGGCGGCCCAGGCCAACTGTGGGCCGCGGACGCTGCCGGTGCGAGGCACGCCGCCGCCAACGCCATCCTTCCATCGGCATGAGGAAATGAACACGAACCTATGAGATCATTGCGAGGACTGTTGCGTTTCCTCAGGCCCTACCGGCGCTGGGCGCTGCTGGCGCCGCTGCTCATGGTGCTCGAGGTAGGGCTGGACCTGGTCCAGCCGCGGCTCATACAGCGCATCGTCGATGTCGGTGTCGCCCAGGCGGACATGGCGGTGGTCCTGCATACCGGTATGGCCATGGTCGGCGTCGCCCTGCTGGCGGCGCTCTGCGGCATGGGGTGCACAGTGTTCGCGGTGCTGGCCTCGGAAGGGTTCGGCGCGGATCTGCGCCAGGCCCTGTTCAGCAAGGTGCAGTCCCTGTCTTTCGCCAACACGGATCAATTCGACACCGGCAGCCTGGTGACGCGCCTGACCAACGATGTCAACCAGACGCAGAATTCCATGGCCATGCTGCTGCGGATCATGGTGCGAGGACCGTTGATGCTGGTCGGCAGCCTGGTGATGGCTATTCTCACCGGGCCGCACCTGGCGCCGCTGTTCCTGGTGCTCATCCCGCTGGTGACGCTGGTCATCGTCGTCATCATCCGGCGCGCCTTCCCGCTGTTCCGGCAGGTTCAAGACAAAGTGGACGGTCTCAATACGGTGATGCAGGAGAACCTGATGGGTGTGCGCGTGGTCAAGGCGTTCGTCCGCGGCCAGCGTGAGGAGGAGCGCTTCGGTCAGGCCAACCGGGAACTGATGACGCTGGCGGTCAAGGCGGCCCGTACCGTGGCCGTGGGTTGGCCGCTCATGATGTTCATCCTGCAACTGGGGGTGGCGGCGGTGCTGTGGTTCGGCGGACGCCATGTCATCGCCGGCACCATGCAGATCGGCCAGATTATCGCCTTCGTCAACTACCTGTTCGGCACGTTGTTCTCGCTGGTTATGGTGAGTATGCTGGTGATGAGCTTCTCCCGGGCCGAAGCCTCGGCGCGGCGCATCGAGGAGGTTCTGGTCAGCCAGCCGGCGGTGCGCAACCGGCCGCAGGCGCTGCAGGCGCTGCCGTCGCTGCCGGGCGCCGCTACCGGCGACGGCGCGAGGGCGCGAGGCAGGGTGGCGCTGGAAGGGGTGACCTTCGCTTACGACGGCGACGATCACGAGCCGGTGCTGCGCGACGTCGACCTGGTGGCCGAACCCGGTCAGCGGGTGGCGCTGCTGGGTGCAACGGGAGCGGGCAAGTCGAGTCTGGTGCATCTCATTCCGCGTTTCTACGACGTGCAGAAGGGGCGGGTGACGCTCGACGGCGTCGATGTGCGCGACCTCGACCTGCATCTGCTGCGGCGCAACGTGACCATTGCCCTGCAGGAGCCCATTCTGTTCACCGGAACGATCCGCGACAATATCCGTTACGGTCGGACAGAGGCCACCGATGCCCAGGTCGAAGAGGCGGCGCGGCTGGTCCGGGCCCACGACTTCATCGCCGGGTTCGCGGCAGGGTACGACACGGAAGTGGGGCAACGGGGCGTGAACCTGTCGGGCGGACAGAAACAACGCATCGCCATCGCCCGCGCCCTGCTGGTCGACCCGGCGGTGCTCATCCTGGACGACAGCACCAGTTCGGTGGACGTGGAGACGGAAGCGGCCATTCAGATTTCGCTGGCCGAATTTGCCGCCGGTGGCGGTTCTCGGCCGCGCACGGTCATCCTGATCGCCCAACGTATCAGTACCGTGCTGGATGCGGATCAGATCCTGGTGCTGGACGGTGGGCGGATAGCCGCGGCAGGTACGCACGAGCACCTGCTGGCCACCAGCGGCATCTATCGCGAGATCTACGACTCGCAACTGGGGGAAGGGGCGGCGTGCCATGGCTGACGAACGGCGTGAAAGGCGCCAGGTTGCACACGGTGCTGCGGGGCGTTGGGCGCCGGTGGAAAAACCGGCGGATGCGCGCGGGACGCTGTGGCGTCTGAGCGGATACGTCTGGCGCCAGCGGGCAGTGCTGCTGGGCGTGACGGCGCTGGTGGCCATCTCTTCGGGGCTGGGCGTTCTCGGACCCTACCTGATGCAAATGGCCATCGACGTGTACATGGCCGAGGGCGACCTGGCGGGACTGGGCCGGCTGGCGCTCGGCCTGGTGGCGGTATACGGGGTCGGTGCCACGGCGTCCTGGCTGCAGGCCTACATCATGGCGGCGGTCGCCCAGGATTCGGTCCGGATGCTGCGTCAGGAATTGTTCGCGAAGATGCAGAAGCTGCCGCTGCGTTTTTTCGACCGTCACACCCACGGTGAACTGATGAGCCGGTTGACCAACGACATGGACAATGTCAGCCGGGTGCTCGCCGACACGGTGGTGCAGCTGGTGTCCAGCGTGCTGGGCCTGTTGGGCGTGACCGTCATGATGTTCGTGATCAACTGGCGCCTGGCGCTGGTGACACTGGGCGTGGTGCCGTTGATGGCGGCGATCACGCGCCTGGTATCCCGGCGCACGCGCGCCGGTTTCCGGATCCGCCAGGAGCATCTGGGCGAACTCAACGGCATGATCGAGGAGACGGTCACCGGTCACAGGGTTGTGCAGGCTTACAGTCGCGAAGCGCAGACGGTGCAGGAATTCGAAGTGATCAACCGCAAACTGCAGCAGGCCTCGGTCAGGGCGCAGATTTTCGCCGGACTGGTCGGCCCGACGATGAATTTCGTCAACAACGCAGGATATGCGGTCGTCGCCGGGGCAGGAGGATGGATGGCACTGCGCGATCTGGCCACCGTGGGCCAGATCGCCGCCTTCATCAGCTACGCGCGGCAGTTTTCCTGGCCGCTCAACCAGATGGCGCAATTGTACAACCAGATCCAGTCGGCGCTGGCGGGCGCCGAGCGCGTCTTCGCCGTGCTCGACGAGACGCCTGAGACCGACGATGCCGCGGAGGGCGGGGCGATGAGCGAAGCGGCGGGCGACGTCGTGTTCGAGCAGGTGGATTTCCACTACGAACCCGGGACCCCCGTTCTGCGTCAGGTGAATCTGCACGCAACACCGGGACAGATCGTGGCCCTGGTGGGCCCGACCGGCGCCGGCAAGACGACGATCGTCAACCTGCTGACCCGGTTTTACGATATTACCGGTGGTGCCATTCGCATCGACAGGCGCGATATCCGCGACGTGCCGCTGGATGATCTGCGGCGCCAGTTGGGCATCGTCCTGCAGGATACCTTTCTGTTCGGTATCCCGGTGATGGAGAATATCCGCTACGGACGCCTGGAGGCCACCGACGACGAGGTGGTCACGGCCGCCCGCCTGGCCAATGCCGACGCCTTCATCAGTCACCTGCCGCAGGGTTACGCCACGGTTCTGGCCGAAAACGGCAGCAACCTGAGCCAGGGGCAGCGCCAGCTGCTGGCGATCGCGCGGGCGGTGCTGGCGGCGCCGCGCATCCTGATCCTGGACGAGGCGACCAGCAGTGTAGATACGCGCACCGAACGCCACATTCAGGAGGCCATGCTGCGCCTGATGCAGGGCCGCACCAGCTTCGTCATCGCTCACCGGCTGAGCACCATCCGCCAGGCGGACCAGATCCTGGTACTGGACGGCGGTCGCATCGTGGAACAGGGGCGACATGCGGAGCTGCTGGCACGGCGCGGATTCTACGCCCGGTTGTATGACAGCCAGTTCCAGGGGCGGAAGCCGGGACGGATCGGCACCTCGATGGTCGCGGATTCCGGCTAGGGCCAGGACTCGTAGTCCATTCCATGCCGCATCTGCCGCTGACTGGTATGCCTGCATTGAGCGTCGCCGCCGCAGTACAGCACTCGGCATCGTGCCTTCGGGTCTGTATCGCCACTACCGTAACAAGGAGGCCTTGATCGCGCCGGCGCTGTTTTGGCGCAGTGATCCTGCAGTGCTGGACCCCTGGGTCCGGTCGAGTCCCTGACCGCATCATCGACGAGGGGGCAGCCCGGTCCCAAAGATATGCGGCGCCCAGTCGCACGATGAGAGTTTCATGGACAACCTCGTTTGCCCGTTCTGCCTGAAGTGAAACCCGTAAACAGCCTGACTGCACGGTTTCTTCCAGAGGGTAACCAGCTCTTCACCCGCTACAGGCACTTGACAGACATGATGCATGTGGGTTTATTGTGAATGAGCATTCACAATAGGGAGTGAGCGTCATGCGTGCCAGCAAGCAACGTACCGAAATACGTCAGGAGCAGATCGCCCAATCCACGCTGGACATCATCGCGGAGCAGGGTATGCCTGCATTGAGCGTCGCCGCCGTGGCGCAGCGCGTCGGCATCGTGCCTTCGGGTCTGTATCGCCACTACCGCGACAAGGAGGCCTTGATCGATGCGGCGCTGGACGCAATCGCTTCACGCCATACTGCCGGTCTGAAGGCAGCAGATCAGCCTCCCAACCGCGATGCTGTCGACCGCCTGGAACGGCTGTTCATCGACCACCTGGAGATGATCACCGCCAGTGTCGCCATTCCGCGCATCGTTTTCAGCCGCGACATCCACGCCGGGCACCATGGCCGCCGCGCCAAGCTGCTGAAAATCGTCAACGGATTTCTGGATCATATCGCGGCGATCATCGTTCAGGGCCAGCGCGAGGGCTGCCTGCGGCGCGACATGGAACCGGCGGCAGCGGCTCGATTGTTCTTCGGACTGATCCAACCCGCTGCTTTTCTGTGGAATCTGAGTGACGGTATGATGGATGTGAAGACACAGGCCAAGGCGGCCTGGCCACTATTCCTGCGGGCTACTAAGGCGGAGAAAGGAACGACACGATGAATACCAAGCCGCTCAGCAACAGTACCCGTCCGCTTCGGATCCGCCCGCCTCGAACCGGTGACCTGTGGTTTTACGGTCTGCTGTTTCTCGGCGCCTGTACCGGGGCGCAGGCGGCCTCGGCACCGGTCACTCCGCTGCGTCTCGATGCGGCTATCACAGAGGCGCTGACCCAAGGCTCCCGGGTTCTGATCGGAGCCGCCCGCCGGGACGCCGCAGCGGCACGCGCCGGCTGGCGGACTTCGACGTATGTTCCAGCGGTGGACCTGACGCTGTCCGCAACGCGTAGCCGGTATCCCCGCACTCTGACCTCCATCCGCCAGCCTGGTGTTTTTCCGGAGCTCGACCGCGACGTGTTGGATGTCGTCGCACAGATGCGGTGGACGGTGTGGGATTCCGGTCAGGGCCGCTACGAACGCCGTGCCGTACTGTCGCAGGCCCGGGGAGCGGATATCGCGTTGGAGATGGATCGCATGGAGACGGTGGAGCGCGTCAGCGAGGCTTTCCTGCGCCTGTCGCTGTTGCAGGAAAGCCAGCGGGTGCAGCACGCTCACATCCAGGAACTGAGACGCCGGAGGTCGGACATCCGGTCGCTGCTCGAGGAGGGACGCGTGGCTCGGGTCGACAGTCTGCGCATCGAAGAGGCAGTTCGCGAGGCGGAGATGCGGGCAGAGAGCCTCTACCTCGAGATCGAGCACGAGTTGAACCAGTTGGGAGCCGAGTTGGAGCGCGAGCAGCCCCCGACCCTTGACGAACTGGCTTTGTTCGCCCTCGGCACAACCGCCGCGCTGCCGACTGCGGCAGCCGAAGCCGTGGCCGAGGCCAGCCCGCGCCTGGCTCTGGCTGAGACACGCCACGAGACGGCACAGCATGTCCGGGAAGCGACCCGCCGCCAGCACCGACCACGCCTGACCGCCTTCGCGGAGCACCGAACCCGCACAGGTGCGGACTACGACCCAGACCATGAATGGATCGTGGGCGCCGCGTTTTACGTGCCGCTTTTCCAACCACGCCTGGGCGCCGAGGGGCAGGCCCGATCCGCCGAAGCCGCAGAGGCCTCTCTGGCCACACAGCAGGCCCGGCGGGCGCTGCGCGTGGAAGCGGCACGGCTGCTGGAGTCGATGACGTTGGCCGAGGAGCGCCAGGCTGTTGCCAATACCCGGATCGCCTTTCTCGAAGAGATGGTTCGGGTCGAGACACGCACCTATGAGGAAGGCCGAATCGCCTTGAGCGAGGTGCTGGCTACCAGGAACCGTCTGGAGGCGGCCCGAGCGGAACGCCTGGGCGCGGTCGCCGAAGGGCGGCTGCTGCGGCTCCGCCATGCTGTGCTGGAGGGTTCGTTGACCCCTGAACGAGCCGTTAAGATCACTGGAGAAGGATCATGAAACGATGGAAAATCGCCTTGTCCGTCCTGATTGCCGCCGCCTTGCTGGTGTTGTTGGGGCTGCGCGTGTACCGGACCTACCTGCGTGCGCCTGGGCCGGCGGCACCCGCGCCGGTAGCGGTCATCGTGGCGTCGCCGCGAAAGGAATCGGTGATCGACAGCGTGGGCTACCTGGGCACGGTTCGCGGCGATCGGGATACCGAGCTGGCGTTCCGCGCCGGCGGCACGGTCACCGAGATACGGGTGCGGGAGGGGGAGCGCGTGGCCGCCGGCCAGCAACTTGCCCGCCTCGACCTACCCGAAGTGGAGCCCCGTGTGGAGCAGGCTCGCCAGCAATGGCAGCGGGCCCGGTTGGAAGCGGCGCATCTGCAGGACGAACTGGCCACGGATGAGCGTCTGTACCTCGACGGCGCTATCTCCCGGGCTCGTCTGGACCAGAGCCACCTGCGCCAGGCAATGGCCGAAGCGGCTCGGGAGGCCGCCCGGGCCACGCTGGTCGAGGCCGAAGCCCGCCATGATTTCCAGTGGCTACGGGCGCCAGCTGCCGGTGTGATCGCTGCCTTGCACGTACGGACCGGAGCTTACGCTAACCCGGGCAGACCGGCGATAACGCTGGCGTCGGGGCGGCGTCGGATCGAGGTCGATGTGCTGGAGACCGACCTGCAGAAGGGAATCGGCCCGGGCGGCCGAGTCTGGATGGACGGTTCGGATGGCACCGAACACGAAGGAGTCGTCGAGGCTGCCGAGTGGATTTCACGCCCTCCGTGGCGGACCGTTCGCGTCTGGCTGGCGTTTCCCCCGGAGACGCTGGCCGCCTACCCGTCTGGGGCAGGACTCTCGGTGCGGATCGAGCGCGGCTCGCCCGCCGACGTGATGACCGTACCGGTGTCGGCCATCGACCGGCGTCACGGCGGCACCCGGATCTTACGGCTCCAGGCTGACGGGACGGTGGAATCCGTGCCGGTGACGCTGGGGGCGCGCCGTGGTGAACGTCAGGAAGTGCGCGGCGCGCTGGATCCCGGTGACCAGATCGCGGCCAGCGGCGTGGTGCGGCTGGAACCGGGTGCCCGCGTCCTGCCGGTGGACGAGGAGGTGGAGCGATGAGCTGGCCGGAATTCTCTATCCGCAATCGCTATACGGTGCTGGCGCTGGCAGTCGGTACGGTGGTATTCGGGGTAATGGCCTGGCGCAATCTACCGGTGGCGCTCAACCCGGAAACCGCGCCGCCGCTGGTCAACATCGTCACGCCCTATCCCGGGGTAGCGGCCTTCGATGTAGCCGAGCAGGTCTCGCGGCCGCTCGAGGAGGAGATGGCCACGCTGGAAGGCATCGCCCGCGTGGCGTCGCGTTCACAGGACAACCTGTCCGTCGTCACGGCGGAGTTCCGCTACGGGGTTGACGTGGATATGGCCGCCGTGGATGCCCAGAACGCCATCACCAGGATACGCGGCCAGCTGCCGGCGGCAGTCAGCGAGCCGCGAGTGCTGAAGTTCAGCACCTCGGACCGGCCGGTGATGACGCTGGCCGTTCGACCGACCGACGGTGATTTGGCCCGGGCGCGCGAAACGGCCGAAGACCGGCTACGGCCGTTGCTGCAAACGCTACCGGGTGTGGCGGCCATCGATTTGTTCGGCGGCTCCCGGCGTCAGATCCGGGTGGAGGTGGATCGCACCCGTCTGGAAGCGGCGGGGGTGAGCCTGGAGCGGATCGCCGCGGTCATCCGCCAGTCCGCCCTGGCTGCGCCGGTGGGACGAGTGGAGACGGCAAGGGCGGAGTGGCTGCTGCGCCTGGACGCGGAGACGGACAGGCTGGAGCAGATCGCCCGGCTGCCGGTGGGGGCGCGTCCGGATGGGGGCCGCCTGCTGGTCGGGGATGTCGCCCGGGTGATCGACGGCCGCAGCGACCCGCAGAGCACTTTCCGGTTTAACGGCGAGGAGAGCGTGGCCGTCCAGATCATCCAGCAGTCCGATGCGAATACGGTGGCGGTGATCGAGGCGGTGGAGCATTTCCTGCCTGAACTAAGGCGCCAGTACCCGGATTTGGACATCCGCGTGGCCAACGAGGAAGCGACCTTCACCCGTCGCGTGGTCAACAACATGGGTGGCAGCATCCTCTCGGCGATCGTCCTGGCCGGCATCGTCATCTACCTGTTCCTGGGCCGGGCCCGGGGTTCCTTGATCGTGACCCTGTCCATGCCGCTGAGTTTCCTGCTCACCTTCGCGACGATGTGGCTGACAGGCATGGAACTCAATCTGGTGACGCTGACCGCGGTGGTGCTGGCCGTCGGTCTGGTGGTGGATGCCGCGGTCGTGGTGCTGGAAAACATCCTGCGCCGGTACGATGACGGCGAACCGATGGAGACGGCGGCCCGGGTGGGTGCAGACGAGGTGCTGGGCGCGGTGCTGGCAGGTGCGGGAACGACGATGATCGTGCTCGTTCCTTTCCTGTTCCTGACGGGCTTCGTGGGTATGGTGTTCACTTCCCTGGCGGTGACGCTGCTGTACGCTCTGGCCGCCTCGGTCCTGATGGCCGTGACTTTGGTGCCCCTGCTCTCGGTGGTTCTGCATACAGGCTCGGCCAGCTCTCAGCCGGAGCCACTCCGCCTGGTGCGGTGGTTCGACGGCGGCATGGAGAAACTGCGCACCGGATACACCGGATTGCTGGCCCGGTCGCTACGACGGCGCCCGTACGTGCTGGTGGTGACTCTGGTGGCCCTGGCGCTCAGCCTTGGCCTCCTGCGTGGCATCGGCCGGGAGGTTCTGCCCCGGTTCGATACGGGTACCTTTTTCCTGTCGGTCGAGACCGATCCGGGGTCGTCGCTGCAGCAGACGATCCGTGTCACCGAGCAGATCGAGGCGCTGCTGGACGGCCAGGCACACGTCCAGGCCTACACCGCCAGAGTGGGGTTCGAACCAGAGGCCCGTTCCATGGATGCCACCGGCGCCATGGGCGTGCAGCAAGCCTTCTTCCAGGTGACCCTGAATACTCGCAAGGAGCGCGCGGAGACGATATGGGAGCTGCTCGGTGAGCTTCGGCGCGACGTCGAGGCCATTCCCGGCATCCGCACCGCGGTCCTGCGCGAGATGGGCGGTACGGCCAAGGCGACCACCTCCGCACCCCTGGAGGTGGAGATCACAGGCCAGGATCTGGAGGTGCTGGACGAGCTGGCCGATACAGTGCAAGGCCTCATGCTGGGCGTGCCGGGGGTGGGCGGACCGTACCGCTCCTGGAACGCCGACCGGGCGGAGGCGCGCCTCCGCGTGGACCGGTTGCGGGCGGCCGAGGCCGGTTTTACCCCGTCCCGAATCGCCGCGGTGTTGCGCGGCGGCCTAGAGGGCATGGAGGCCGGCACGCTGGATGTGCCGGCCGGGACCCGTCCGCCGATCACGGTAAGGTACCCACCCGACGAACGGCGTCTGATCGAGCAGGCGCTGGATCACCGCCTGGCTGGCGGACTGCCGGCGCGCGCCTTTGTCGACTACGAGATGGTGCTGTCGCCCAATCTGATCACGCGGGAAAACCTATTTCCCGTGGTCACGGTCTCGGCGCACCATCAGGACCGTCCATTCAGCCATGTCGTAACCGATCTGCGCATCGCCCTGGCGGATCTCGAGATGCCCCCCGGGTACACCTGGCGCCTGGCGGGCGAACAGACCGACTTGGAGACATCGCAGCGGGACATGCTGGGGGCGCTCGGCGTGGCTCTGGTCGCGGTGTACCTGCTTCTGGTGGCGCAGTTCCGCTCGTTCGTCCATCCGCTGACCGTGATGCTCGCTGTGCCGCTGGTGCTCATCGGCGTGGCTCCGGCGCTGGCTGTGGCCGGAAAGTCCGTCTCCATGTCCGTGCTGGTCGCCTTGATCCTGCTGGCCGGAATCGCCGTCAACAACTCCATTCTCCTCATGCATTTCATTCTCGGGGAGCGGGGCCAGGGCCGGGATCGCGACGCCGTGGTGCTGGACGCGGTGCGGCTGCGCTTCCGTCCGATCATGATGACCGCCATCTCCACCATCGCCGGCATGCTGCCGCTGGCCATGGAGTGGGCGCTGGGGGCGGAACGGTTCTCGCCGCTGGCCATCGCCGTGGTGGGCGGGCTGACCGCCTCTACCTTCCTGACGATGATCGTCATCCCGGTGTTCTATACGGTCTTCGATGATCTGTCGCGGTGGTGGCGCCCTGGGGCGGATATCCAGGTCTGACGGTTGCGAAGGGCAGCCCGGTGTATGGCACTCGGGGTTCGATGGCGCCACGCAGGCGGCCCTGAACATGCCCGGTGGGGAGCGGTGTAGCCGAGGGTGCAGGGCAGGCAACGCCTGAATTCAGAACGCCCAGGGCCGGGTCATGGCGGGGTTCGGCGGCTTTGCCGGCAGTGGGGTGCGGGCCTACATTCACGCACGAAGGCGCTTGCCCTTAGAATACCGTGCGCATCGTACACCTGCACGCCGTCGACGGCGACGACAAGGAGCATCCCATGAGCCATGCAGCCACTGCGTCCACGCCCCTGTACGTGGGCTGGGCTTCGGCCGACATCACTCCGGACGAGCCTGTGCAACTGGTCGGGCAGCATTATGCCCGCATTTCCGAGGGTATTCTGGATCCGGTGACCGCCACCGTCCTGGCGCTGGTTTCAGGGCCGGATGCGGCTGAGGCGGTGGTTATGGTCAGCTGCGATGCCGTCAGCATCTCCGACAGCCTGCGGGATGCGGTGCGTGATCGAGTCGCTGCGGCACTCCCGGATCTGCCGCCTGCCCGCGTCGTCCTGAACGCGACGCACACGCACACGGCGCCGTTGTCGCGGCTGGATCGGGATGCCCGGAAGCGGGTGGGACGGGCGTTTCCGGCGCAGGAGATCGAGCTGCCCGCCATGTCCGGAGAAGACTACATCGCCTGGGCGTCGGAGCGGATCGCCGCTGCGGTGGTGACCGCCTGGCAGAGCCGCGCGCCGGGCGCGGTGAGTTACGGGCTGGGGCACGCCGTGGTCGGACGCAACCGGCGTAGCGCCTATGCCGGCGGCGTCAGCCGTATGTACGGCAATACCGCAGCGGAGGATTTCAGTCACATCGAGGGGTACGAAGATCACAGCGTCAACGTGCTGGCCACGTACGATGACGCCGGCAGTCTCACGGGTCTGGTGGTCAATGTGGCTTGCCCCTCCCAGGCCACCGAGCACCTGTTCGAGATCAGCGCGGATTACTGGCACGAGACCCGGGTCGAACTGCGTCGTCGCCTGGGCGCGGGTCTCTTCGTGTTACCGCAGTGCTCCGCGGCGGGCGACCAGTCGCCGCACATCCAGTGGCAGAAAGACGCCGAGGCGCGCATGCAGCGGCTGGCCGGGTACACCCTGCGTCAGCAGATCGCCGTTCGCATCGCCGATGCGGTGGACGCGGTGTTGCCGCACATCGTTGCCGCAAGGGAAGCCGCTCCAGTGTTGCGGCACCGGATGGAAGTCGTCGAGCTGCCGCGGCGGCGGCTGACCCAGGCGGATGTTGACGAGGCTATGGCAGAGGCCGAGCCGCACCGGCTGGAGTACGAGCGCCTGCTGGCCGAACTGAAGGCCCATCCCGAGCAGCGCGAGCAGCCGCGCTGGTACGTGCCCATCACCCGCGCCTACCGCAAGTGGCGCTGGTCCGGCAACGTCAAGCTGCGCTACGAACTGGAGCAGTCCCAGCCACGGCTGCCGGTGGAAGCGCACATCATCCGGCTGGGTGATGTCGCCATCGCCACCAATCCGTTCGAATACTACCTCGACTACGGTGTCCGCATCAAGGCACGCAGTCCCGCGGTGCAGACCTTCGTAGTGCAGCTGGTCGGCTCCGGCAGCTATGTGCCCACCGAAAAAGCAGTGGCCGGCAAAAGCTACGGCGCCGTTCCCGCCAGCACTCCGGTGGGACCTGAGGGCGGCAGCGAATTGGCGGAATGGACGCTGGCCCGGCTGCATGAGCTGTGGACGTGAGGCTGGCGCCGGGCAGCTGGACGGGAGGCGCGGTTGCGGCGATGCGCGCGCCGGGCGGAGTCGCCGAACCCCGTGACCGGATGGATCTCAGGTGACCATGAAGGCGACCGCTGACACCGCCTGGAAGAGAACCTTTGTCTTCGCGTTTGCGGCGCAGATTCTTGGAATCCTCGGATTTTCCTTCGCGACACCGTTCATGCCGTTCTTCATCGCCGAACTCGGTGTGGCGGAGGGCGGTGAGCAGGCATTCTGGGCTGGGGTCGCCTTGTCCACCGGCGGATTTACCTTTGCCCTGTTCGCGCCGATCTGGGGTGTGGTGGCGGATCGCTATGGGCGCAAGTCCATGGTATGCCGGGCCATGTTCGGCGGCGCCCTGGCCATCGCCCTGATGTCGTTTTCCCAGACCGTGCACCAGTTGCTCCTGTTTCGCGTCTTCCAGGGGGCGTTCAGCGGCACCCTGGCGGCCAGCATCGCCCTGGTGGCTTCCGTAGTACCCCGGCATCGCAGCGGCCTGACCCTGGGCATGATGCAGGCCGCGGTGTTCATCGGCAACGCCGTCGGGCCGTTCATCGGCGGTATGACGGCGGATGCGGTCGGCTACCGAGGCAGCTTTCGGGTGGGTGCCGTGCTGACGGTGCTGGGAGGATTGTTGATCCTGTTCGGTACCCGGGAACCCGGAGCCGCTGCGGACAGGCAGGCCAGAACCGGTAGTCCCGGATTCCGCCAGATCATCAGGCTGCCGGGTTTCCTGATCAGCGTCCTGGTGCTGCTGGGCGTACGCCTGAGCAACAGCATCGCCAATCCGTCGTTTCCGCTGATCGTCAGGGAGATGGTGGACTCGCTGGATCATCTGAACCGGATCACGGGATCTATCATCGGTGTGGCTGCCGTCGCTGCCGCCCTGGCCGCCGCGGTGCTGGGGTATGCCGGTGATCGGGGCGGCCGTCGCCGCGTCCTGCTCGGTTGCTGCCTGGGGGCCTGCGTGGCCTCCGTAGGGCACTATCTGGCGCGGGGCCTTCCGGACTTGTTTGCCGTGCGCATTCTCTTCGGCTTCGCGGTAGCCGGCATGCTGCCGGCGGCCAACGCCACCATCCATTCGGTGGTGGATCCGCGTTCCATCGGCAAGGCCTACGGCCTGGCTACGTCGATCAGCATGATGGGTTCGGCCATCGGTCCCACTCTGGGTGGTTATCTGGCCATGCGCGCCGGGCTGCGTATCCCGTTTCTGGTCACGGGTGCGGCGCAGCTGCTGCTGGGGATGCTGATTTTGTTGTTTCTGCGCGAAGGAGAAGGTAAGAAGGTGCAGGAAGCAGGGCCGGGGACCCGCCCAATAGCGACTTCCCGGCCTTGAGGCGTTGTGGGGTGCGTTGCTTATTGCTGTACGCAACACAGCGCCCACTGAGCAGCTCTGCATTCTGTGCTGCTCAGTGGGCGCATTACACGATTCGCGACGGTAAGGCAGCGGTCCCCAGGAGTCTGCCCTCAGCGTCCGGGCGCACGCACCGGCCGCTGAGGGCTCCGTTGTGGATGGCGCCGCCGGCCCGGGGGCACGGTATGTGCACCAACCGGGATCGTACCCTCGGTCAGGTTGCCGCGACGCTACAGGTAATAGCGGATACCCATGTTGAACTTGAGCTGATCGAAACCGCTGAGGAACAGTTTGGGTTCGGCAAAGATGGACAGTTGGCCCAGACTGTACTCCGCCCCGACCCCTCCGCCCAGCCCGACTTCGGTATCTGAATCGCTGAACGATCCAAGACCTGTTATGGTCATCGAAACGCTGGCGCGGTGAAGGCCTGCCGAACCGATCGCATATACCGTTATTGCATTCTGCTGGTGGAAGATATAGTTGAAATTCGCGTTGGCTTCCCAGTAGGTTGCGGAGAGCTTCTCGCCCAGGAAATTCTCATCACCCACCAGCCAGTAGGTGAAGTCTCCCCCCACCCGCATGGCATCGTTCAGGTAATACGTGGCGCCGGCGCGGATGCCGGGTTCTTCGACATCGAAGCCATAGGTGAGGCCGGCGTTGATCGCCAACTGTCCGGCATCATAGCCATTACCGTATCCACCGTGCTGGTCGGTGTGAGCGCTGCCTGCGTACAGCATTCCGATCACCGCGAGGGCCCATCCGATCTTCATCTGTCGTTGCATACCATCCTCCATGGGGGGGTTAGAAGCTACCGGGAAATCCGGTGGCCGTATTAAGTAACTGTCGGCGGTTACAGGGTCAAGGCCGGGCCCGGTTCACAGACCATCGCCGGTGATCTCCAACACCCCGGCATCCGCGTCCAGGCGCACCGGCTCGCCAGTGCGAATCTCGTTCAGGATGTCGCCGTCCGGCTCGCAGGCAAAGGGTATCTGCGCCAGTATGGCACCTTCGGCCAGGTTGTAGTCGACCGGTTTGACGGTGACGATGGCTGCCGGCGCCAGGCCCTTGCGCACCAGCGTCTGCAGCACCACCACGCCGCCCGACGACCCCTTGGTTTCCCGGTAGATCAGCACGGCGCCTCGCAGTGCCTGCCCCCGGTTGGGGTTACCGGCGGCGATGATACGTCCGTTACCCAGGTCCACGTCTCCCAGGAAGGAGAAGCTGCCGGGACAGATCAGGGCCGGTCCCGCGGCCTGACCGCGCACGATCTTGCGCACCCGGTATACGTTCATGGTGTCCACTTTCCGCTCAAGGCCGCGGCGATGCATCCGTCGCGATGGGTCAACGCCGTGCGGCAGCCGATCAGGTCCCCGACGTAGCGCAGCATCTTGCCACTGTCGCAGACCATGGCTTCCACCTGGGGCACGGGCAGTCCGTAGTCACGACAGGTGGACTGGCGCATGTGGCTTTCCACCGGACAGGTGTCCGCCACCACCTGGGCGCCCGACGCTTCTATGGTCTGCACGTATCCCGAAAACTCTGCCTGCCGGCGCGTCATGCGATTGGTACAGATCCAGCAGCGGACGCCGTCCGCCAACCGTTTGCCGGCCAGCGCGGCGGCGACCTGGCGGATCTGCTCCAGGGTGTAGTGCGGACATCCCAGGGTGACGAAGTCGATGGGCGCGTGCGGCGCGATGGTCGTCTGCGCTTCGTACACCGCGTCCAGGTCCGCGGCGGTTACGATACGCCGGTCCGCGGGCACGTCACCGTGGAAGGCTTCCTCCAGCGTCCGCGCCTCCGGGGTTACGCCGGGTATATGAAAGAGGGTGACCGAACCGGAAGTTGCCAGTGCGGCGCCCAGTCCCAGCAGCCATTCCTGACGGTCAGGTCGGATGCCGGTGATGACCGGAACCTCGCTGCCCACACGGGCGCCGATGTGCATGCCGAGAGCGCACCAGCGGTCATAGGTGCGCAGGCTTTCCGGAGGAATGTCCACATGGAACCAGTGGGTGCCGCGGCGCTGGGCGTCCAGCAGGTAGCCCATGAGCGGGTATTTGCCGGTGATGGCCGCATACCGCGTGAACAATCCACCCCGGTTGGTGCGTACCCCGAGCACGGAATTGTAGTAAATGATGGCACTGCTTTCCACCAGACAGGTACAGGCGCCGAAGGGCGGCACGAAGCCGAGGTACTGCGGCGTGCAGGTATAGGTCTCGCAGATGCCCATGCGGCGATGGGCGTCCACCACCTGCGTCTGGAGGGCGGCGAGCGTCGCCGGACAGCCGGTGCTGGTCGGACGTTCCACGTCCGCGCACAGGGTGGAACAGGAGGTGGGAACCCGCACCCGGGCACCCTGAGCAGCGTAGGCGAGGGCATCCTCGACACTGCCTTCGTAGATGCCCATCTCGGCAGGGTAGTGGCAATAGGCCAGATCGACCAGGCGCTCGGCGCCGAAGGCTTCGCCGAACTGCACCAGGTAATCCAGGGCGACGGCCACCACCGGACCTTCGGCGCCATCCAGCATGGCCTGTTCGGACGGGTTCAGGTGCATGATCTTACTCCGGATCGATTCATGAGTCCTCCGTAGCAACCACTGGTCCGCGCCTGAGCCGCATGCAGGCTCGAGTCGCGACAAAGCATGCATGAGTACGCCAGTCGATCCCCCGTGGGTTGTGGACCGAGCCGGCGACAAGCGATTTTCACGCAAGAGTCCATCATGATGACGCAGGCGACGAGGAGGATGGGCTGTCGGCAGGCTCGCTCCACAGGGGCGCGGCCAACGGCACCTCCAGCCGGCTGGGGCGGTCGGTATCGTGATACACCCTGACGTGAGCCGTCCGCGCCTCGGCGGCGGTTTCGCGCGACACGTCGCCGCCGCTGTTGCGATTCTTCTGCCAGTATATGGAGTTGGGACAGCGGATGACCAGGCGCAGGCGGCTGCCGCGCCGCAGTCGCCGGGCGATGAACGGGAAACGGGCGAATTCGTAGCATTCCACCGTGCCTGGGGTGACGAACGTCTCTTCGGTCAGCGAGTGGCGGTACCGGGCCCGCAGCACGTCCTGGCTGAGCATGATGCTGCCGCCGTCCGGAAGGATCTCGTACACGGTGGCCAAAAAGTCCGTGTCCGGGACGTCCAGTTCGAGCCACAGCAGCAGCCGGAACTGGCCGGCGATGTCCGTGTCCGCCGGCAACGGCGCGGAATGGTAGACGACGCCGTTACCGAACAGGTTCAGCGCGTAGCGCTGGTCCGTGATCCAGTTGTCGAAGGGCTCCGTCTCGATGGTTGCAGGCCGCAGATCGCGCGGGTCGTAGGCATA
This sequence comes from Candidatus Latescibacterota bacterium, assembly GCA_007136405.1. GTDB lineage: Bacteria > Latescibacterota > UBA2968 > UBA8231 > UBA8231 > SLHA01. The sequence goes on along the minus strand of SLHA01000029.1, from coordinate 37,859 downwards.
TTCGTCCCAGGATCGGAGGGGCGCCGGGGCGATGGCGCCGGTGGTCGAGGTGTCGGGTGCCATCACGGTTCGGTTGCCGGCCTCGTTTGGCCCGCTATTTTCCATAACTTCGCCGGTGGACGACGTCACTGCGTCATCTGCAACGACGGTCATCGTCGGCGCCACGTCCACTGCAGTTCCGGAATCCACCGTACCGGCGGCGGCCACAACGTTCGCCGGTACGCTGTGCACTGCCGTGCCGCATGCCTGCGCGCCGGCTGTGGCGCCGCCTGTGGCGCCGGACACCTCGCTGGGCGCTTCCACCAGATCGCCGGCGGCGAAGGCGCTGGACGCCCCGTTCCCGTCTGACTGCAGGAAAAGCGGCCGGCAACCGGCGGTCACGGCTTCCAGCGAGGGGGCGTACCCCCAGCATTCGGCGCCGGTAAGGTACACCGCCACCCGGTCCCGCAGGAAGGCGGGGCGGTCGCCCGCCCGCATCACCCAGCGGTACCAATCCCGGTGCAGGGCCTTCAGGTCGACGCGGCTGGCCGGTCCGAAGCCCAGACCGCCGACCTGGGATTGCGGGGTGCGCGTGCCCGGGTGATCCCAGGGACCGATGACCAGGTAGTGCCGGTCGCAGGCTGCCGCCGTCCCGTGGAGCATGTGCTGCCGGTAATAATACAGGGCGCCGGGCTGATCGTCGTCGTAGTGTCCGGTCAGCGTCAGCACGGGCCGATCGATGGCGGCGAATTGGGCCGGCGTGGGTAGCAGGCGCTGCCAGTGCAACGGTGTGGCGGGATGGCGGATCCACTCCTGGAAATGCGGGTTGGGGAAGCCGACGACCTGGTCCAGTTGGTCGAATGGGCGCTCCTCCAGATAGTGGCGCCGGAACTGGTGGACCCAGTGACGCTGGTCGCGGAACAGGTTGTTGTTGGGAGTGCGGCCGCCGACAAAGGTGAGCCACTGCATCACGTACGTGTAGGTGATGTTGTTCAGCGCCGGATAGTCCACCCCCGTACCCACGGACGCCACTGGTGCGACAGTGGCCAGGTGCGGCGGCGCCAGGCGCAGGGTGGCCCATTGGTCGAAACCCGCATAGGAGCCGCCCCACATGGCTACCTGGCCGTCGCACCACGGCTGTGTCGCCAGCCATTCCACCGCGTCATGCCCATCCTGCCCTTCGTTGAGGAACGGTTCGAACTCGCCCTCCGAGTTGCCGCGACCGCGGACGTCGACGGTCAGGAAGGCGAATCCGGCGGCGGCGAAATACATGCCGCAGTCATGGTAGTTGTCGGCGCTGTAGGGCGTCAGCGTGAAGATGGCGGGCAACGGTGCCGACTGCTCCCGGGGCCGGTATAAATTGGCGTGCAGATGGACGCCGTCGCGCAACGGGATGTGGATGCCGAAGGTGACGTCGACGGCGTCAGGGGGTGTGTCAAGTTTGTCGTCATGGCGATGGTTGTCGGCGCCGATGGAGTCTCCGGAGGCGCAGATAGCGCCGGTGTCAGGACGGGTGCTTGATGCATCAGACACTTCAGCGGCGGAAATCGGTTTCCTATATGGCGGCATGGCGCGACGCTCCTGTGGGATGCTGGCAGGAATACGGCCAGCGTCGTTGCGATGACGTGAGCCGCAGTGTTGGCGCGGGCACGGCCCGCAATGATGTCAATGACATGGTCATCGGCGCTGGCGCTGGCGTGGTCAGCGGGGTTGCCACTGATCTGCGGTGAACAGGCAGGCGCTGAACTGGTCCGGCCGGCGTTCGTGCAGACGGTGGTCGCAGGCGTTGCACGCCTCCCGGGCATAGGGACAGCGCGGCGCGAACCGGCAGCCCGGCGGCAGATCGATCTGGTCCGGCGGGGCGTCGTCCACGTCGATGTCCGCACGCGCGTAATCCGGGTCCGCGACCGGCACGGACGCCACCAGTACGCGGGTGTAGGGATGCTGGGGTTGCCCGATCACCGCGTCCGCAGGCCCCAGTTCCACCAGCTTGCCCAGGTACATCACGGCGATGCGGTCGCACAGATACTTGATGGTGGCCAGGTCGTGCGAGATGTAGATCATGGTCAGACCCATGCGCTCCCGCAGGCGTTTCAACAGGTTGAGTATGTCGGCGCGTATGGACACGTCCAGCATGGAGACCGGCTCGTCGGCGATGAGCACCTTGGGTTCCAGTACCATGGCGCGGGCGATGGCGACGCGCTGCCGCTGGCCTCCGGACAATTCGTGGGGAAAGCGGTGCAGGTATTCCGTGGCCGGTTTCAACTCGGCGATCTCCAGACACTCCAGGACCCGCCGGGCAATCTCGCCGCGGTCCCTGAAGCCGTGGATGCGCAGCGACTCGGCGACGGTCTGGTACACGGTGAAACGCGGATTCAGTGTTTCGTACGGATCCTGGAAGATCATCTGGACTTCGCGCCGGAAGCGTTTGCGGTCAGTCCGCGACGCCGCGTCCAACGGATGACCATCCACGCTGATGCTCCCGGATGTGGGCTCCTGCAGGCGCACGATCATCTCGCCGGTGGTGGTCTTGCCGGAACCGCTCTCGCCTGCCAGTCCCAGGATTTCGCCCCGTTTGACGGTCAAGGACAGGTCGTCCACCGCACGCACGACACGGTGTTCCCGCGACAACCACTGGCGCACGTTCTGGCGCACCGGGTAGTGCTTGCTCAGGTTCTCCATGCGGATGACCGCCGCGGCTGTAGCCCTGTTAACGTCCATCGGCGGCTACCCTTTCTCCACGTGCCGTGGTCGTGGCCGTACTCGCATTCATCGGCGATCATCTCTCTACGTTTTGAGGGGCCGCGGCCGCGCCCGTGCTAACGTCCATCGGCGGCCGCTTTTCTCCACGTCGCATGATCGCGAGCCCGGGCACGAAAGCCGGCCGCCTGATCCGTGTACCAGCAGGCGGCCCAGTGCCGGTCCGCCACCTGCAACAATGGCGGTGTCCGGGTCTGACAGGCATCGGCGTCGGCGAACGGACAGCGGGCCCGGAACCGGCAACCGGGCTGGGGTGCCAGCAGATCCGGAGGCGAGCCAGGAATGGACACGAGATCGGCGTGGCCGATGTCGGCGATGCTCGGAAAGGCGTTCTGCAGACCCATGGAGTACGGGTGCGCGGGGGCGCGGAAGAAGCTACGGGTGTCCGCCCTTTCCATGATTCTGCCCCCGTACATCACGATGATGGTCTCGCACGACTCGCCGACTACGGAGATGTCATGAGTGATGAAGATCATGGAACTGGAGATTCGTTCGCGGATCTGGCGCAGCCGTTGCAGGATGCGTCCCTGCACCACTACATCCAGGGCTGTGGTGGGCTCGTCGGCGACGATGATCTCCGGCTCCAGCGACAGCGCCATGGCGATGACCGCCCGTTGTTTCATGCCGCCGGACAACTGATGCGGATAGCTGTCCAGACGCTTGGCCTCCAATCCGACCAGGCCGAACACTTCGACGCAGCGGGCCCGGGCTTCCTGGTCGCTCATGCGGGTGTGGGCGCGGATTCCCTCTTTGATCTGCTCGCCCACGGTGTATACCGGGTTGAGCGCATTCATGGCGCTCTGCGAGATCAGGGCAATGTGCCGGTGCCGCAGCCGCCGGATCTCCGCGTCGCTCTTGCGAACCAGGTCGTCGCCGTCAAAGAGGATCCGGCCGGCGGTGATGGCGCCGTTTTTCGGCAGCAGGCGCAGCAGCGCCCGGGTGGCCGTGGTTTTACCGCAGCCGGATTCGCCGACGATGCCCAGGCTCTCGCCGCGCTGCAGCGTGAAGGAGACGTCCTCAACGGCGCGTAGCGGACCTGCGGCGGTGGTGTACTCGATGGTCAGATTCTGGACGTCGAGCATGGTCAGCGGTTTCTCAGGCGCGGATCGACGACGGCCTCCAGTGCCCGGGCTACGAAAAAGATGGACAAAAGCAAAAGAATGATCGCCAGCCCCGGCGGCACGGTCCACCACCAGGCGATGCGCCAGTACCCGGAGACGAAGTTCAGGTGCAGGATCTGCCCCCAACTGGTCAGACGCGGATCACCGAAGCCCAGAAAGGCGATGCTGGCTTCGGCCATGATGGCCCAGTTGACCATGAAGGCCATTTCCAGCAGTACCAGCGGCAGGACGTTGGGCAGGATGTACCGGGTCATGATGCGCGTGTGTCCGGCACCGGCCACGCGCGCCGCCTTGATATACGGCCGCTGGGCGATGGACAGCACCTGCGAGCGGACGATGCGCGCCACGGTGCGCCAGGTCAGCAGTGACACCGCCAGGATGATGTTCCAGATGCTGGGCTGTAGAATGGCCGCCAGTACGATGGCGAACGGGATGAACGGGATGGCGTAAAAGAAGTCCACGATGCGCATGAGGACTGCGTCCGGCCAGCCGCCGTAGTACCCGGCAACGATGCCCACCACGGCGCCCACCAGGGTGACCAGCAGGGCCGCCAGAAAGCCGACGATCAACGCCGTGCGCGTGCCCAGGATCACCTGGCTGAAGATGTCGCGGCCGACATCCGTGGTGCCGAAGGGATGTGCCAGCGACGGCGGTTCCAGCCGGCGGATGCGCCCCGCGTCATCGTAATGGCGTTCACGCGGACCGTGCGGCGCCAGGCTTTCGGCAAAAATGCCGACGACCAGAAAGAAAGTCAGCAGGACCACACCGGTCAGGGCCAGCCGGTCCTGCCGCAGGTTGGCGCTGAACAGCGCCGCCAGGCTCTGGCTGTGGTGAGCGCGCGGCGGCGGGCTCGCAGACGCGGACGCCGACGCCGACGCCGGTGACGGTGCTTGTTCCTGGGCCGCTTGCATCGATCCGGTGTCCTCAGTGGTAGGTGATGCGAGGATCCAGCAGGCCGTAGACGATGTCCGCCGCCAGATTCATGGACATGACCAGAGCAGAGATGATGATGAAGATGCCCTGAGCCAGCGGATAATCAGAGCGCGTCACCGCCTGGACGATCTCCCGTCCCAGTCCCGGCCAGCTGAAGACCACCTCGATGAGCACCTGGCCGCCGATGGCCGCGCCGATGAACAGGGCGCCGGCGGTGACCACGGGCAGCAGGGCATTGCGAGCCGCATGCTTGTACAGTATCCGGATCTCCCGCAGCCCCTTGGCGCGGGCCATCTCGATGTAGTCTTCGGACATCACCTCCAGCATGCTGTTGCGCATGATCAGCAGCGGCGTGGCCAGAAAATAGAGCCCGGCCACAGCGGCGGGAAGGATCAGATGGCGCAGGAAATCCAGCGACACGAAAACCTCACGGAAGGTGTCGCCGGTGTATCCGGTGGTGCGCATGCCCTGGGCGGGGAACCAACCCAGCGTCACGGCAAACAACATGACGGCCATCAGCCCCACCCAGAACGTGGGCGCGGAGCGGAAGATCAGGCTGAAGGTGATGCCGGCGGCTTCCCGCCAGGTGCCGCGGTTCCAGGCCATCCAGGCGCCTCCCAGGACGCCTAGCGCATAAGCGAACAGCATGGCGGCAAACATCAGGATCAAGGTCGCCGGCAAGCGTTCACCGATGACCTCCAGCACCGGACGGTTGTAGAAATAGGAGCTGCCGAAATCCAGGCGGACCAGGTCCGCCATGAAGATCCGGTACTGGGTCCACAGGCTTTCATGCAATCCGTACCGTTCCAGCAGGGCCTGACGGGCCTCGCGCGGAATGGACGGGTCCACCATGCTCGCGGTGGGATCACCGGGCATGGTGCGGAACATCAGGAAGATCATGGTGGCGACCAGCAGCAGCATCAGGATCATGGTCGCCAGGCGTTTGGCCACGAAGACTGCCACGAACATCCTCTCTTGGGGCTGGTCTGTCGGCTCTATTCCGCGGGCAGGCGGAGGCGCCCGCGGCGGTCCCAGGCGAAGCCGGCGTCCTGCAGGATCTGGCGGGCTCTTTCCGGGTGGTACGTATCGTATAGCGGCACGTCCGGGTTGTGCCAGAACTCGTTGGCCGCGTTGATCACCAGGCCGCCGCCGCCACGGCTGCCGTACCCGTTCAGCAGCACGTCCACAGCGTAGTCGTAGTCCACCAGATGCGCCGCCGCGATGCGGAAGGCGCGATGGTCGAACGGCGGCCGGTTGTTGTTCATGCCAAGGTAGAAAAAGCCGATATCCTGTGCCTCGGTGACGCGCAGATGGCTGTAGCGCCCGCCCTCGTTGGCCTTGATCTGGTTGATGTGGGCGGGAATCAGGTCGTAGGAGATGAGGTCCGCGTTGGCCAGTTCCAGATCCGTGAGGACGCCTTCAGGCGAGGCATAGATCTTGAAGATGTACCCGTCCACACTGGCCGGTTCGAAGTACTCGTCGAAGCGTTCGGTCACCAGTTCCTGACCTGTGCGGAAACGTACGAACCGGAAGGGACCGCTGCCGACAGGGTGCTCGTTGGCGTACTGGGTGATGTCACCCACATGCTCCCAGATATGTCTGGGCAGGATGGGTATCTGGGCCAGCGTGGTGGTGACGAAGGGTGCGTACGGCTCGTGCAGAGCGAAGCGAACGGTGAGATCGCCGGTGGCTTCCACCGTGGCGATCGGGTGGGTGAACGAAGCGAAGTAACTCTCCGGAAGGTCCATCCAGGCCTGGTAGCTCCAGACGATGTCGTCCACCGTGACCGGCTGGCCGTCGTGGAAGGTCATGTCGGGCCGCAGTTCGACGTCGATGATGGTGTCCGAGACGAGTTCCCAGGCCGCCGCCGCCCAGGGGCGGGGTTCGTGCTCCGGACTCAGCCGCGCCAGCTTGTCGTAGATCAGGCGCAGGTTGCGCCAGTCGTAGGCGCTGCGGGCGTTGAACGGGTTGAGGCTGGTGAGGTTGATGTTGCTGGCGACGATGGGCACGGTGTGCGTGTCCGTCAGCGGCTCCATGAGCATGGGGGTCCACTCGTTGAACAGCCCCTCGCCGGGAATGCTGATCAGGTTGGTGAAGCGTTCGTGGTTGTACGCCTGGACGTTGGCGCGCGCATACAGGGTGATGCGCGGCACATCCTCGGAAAGCAGGCGCTGCGCCTCCCAGACGATTTTCCGGCGGGCCAGAGGATCCATCTCCCGCCGCTGCGCATCGGCCAGAACATCGAAGGCCGGATTGGCGTAGCGGCAGGTGTTGTTGCCACCGGCCACCGCGTTGCTGGAGTGGTTGATGGAGTGGATGAACATGTCCGGATCCAGCCGCTCGACGCGGCCGGACCAGCCCAGGGTGTAGGCGTCGTAGTCCATATCTTCGCCGTACAGGGTATTGATCAGCACGGCAAAATCCGTGGGCCGCACCTCCATGGTCACGCCGATGCGGCCGAGTTCCTCGGCGAATTCCTGGGCCATCTCGTAGTTGACCATGTTGCCTTCCGGCAGTGAACACAAGATGACCAGCCGCGGAACCAATGGTCCCAGATGATCCTCATCCGGCGCGGAGGCGTCCCCGCAGGCGGTCAGCAGCCCGGCGGTCAACACGCAGGCGGTCAACGTCGCGGCCATCTTCAGCCGCGCGGCAGCGGCCAGCGGCATGCCAGTGGCCAGCCTTGAGGCGGCAGTCGGCTTCAAGGCGGTGGCCAGCCTTGAGGCGGCGGTCAGCCGTATGGCGCGAACTATCCACGTGGCGGTGTGGCGGATCATACTGGATGCGCGGGACATGGGCATGAGAATAAGCGTTTACCGGGGGTTGAGGTTGGCATAAGGCAGGAAAATAGGCTGCCGGCGGCGGGTTGTCCAATCCAGCTGAACGGCGTGACAGCGGTCCGGAATCACCCCTGCATCGACGCGAACCAGCGTGTGGTGTTCCAGGCGATGGATATATTCCTCTGATGGATCGGTTTGGGTCGTCACCGCGTGTTCATGTCTTACTCGCACCGGAACACCTGTCGGACGTGGCCACGCTGTCTCCCGGATGGTTGCGCCGCCGGGATTTGGCGTTGAGCAAAACACGGCTCTGTCTATCCCGTTACAGGACGGTATTGGCACAGCGCGACCTGGCAGCGGGGGGGCAGGCGAGGGGCCCTTTGCGGATGCGCTGCAGTGCAAGTACCCGCGACAGCGGCACAACTCGCGCGCCAACGCGGGCGCCGACGGATTGCCGCCTATGGACCTCCGGCCCGGGTAAACGCATTATAAGTTCTCATTTGACAATATGTTAGCGAGCCACTCGACTCCCCAACCGGCTTTGGGACGTATATTCTTGACAACCATCTTGGCTGGTTTATCTTGCTGGAGCAGACGCATCGCACGGTGTCGGATTATGCCCATGTTCTCGGCAGCATTTTGCCGGCGAAGGCTCGAGTAGTCTTTACAAGTTGCGGTCAACGGAGGAATACTTGCATGAAATATCCGGGAACGCCGGGTTCGTGGATGGAATACGATGTCGTCGTGGAGCGGAACGTCGCCGTACCCATGCGGGACGGCGTCGTCCTCGCCGCGGATCTGTACCGGCCCGCGCGCGAAGGTAAACCGGCGCCGGGACGGTTCCCGGCGGTGATGGAGCGCACGCCCTACGACAAGGAGGGGCGGGTCAACGACGGCCGGTACTACGCCCGGCGGGGGTACGTGGCCGTCATGCAGGATGTCCGGGGGCGCTTTCAGTCCGATGGCGCATGGTATCCGTTCGCCCGGGAAGCCCCCGACGGGTACGACAGCGTCGAATGGGTCGCGGCGCAACCCTGGTCCGACGGCAACGTGGGCACGATGGGCGGCTCCTACTGCGGCAGTGACCAGAGTGCCCTGGCCACGCTGAATCCGCCTCACTTGAAGGCCATGGTGGTGGCGGTGGGCACGTCCAACTACCACAAGAGTTCGATGCGCCAGAACGGCGCGCTGGAACTGCGGTTCATGATCTATGCCTTTCGCATGGCCACCACCAGCCGGGAGGCGCTGGCGGATCCCACGCTGAAGGCCGCCCTGGACGCGGATTTCGCCCGCATCCGCGACTGGCTGACGCGCACGCCCTACAAGAAGGGATCCTCGGCGCTGCGTTTCCTGCCTTCGTACGAACAGTGGGTGCTGGATCTGCTCAGCCAGGGAGATTACAACGAATACTGGCAACAGCGCGGTTACGCGATCGAGCATTATTACGCAGAGCATGCCGACGTGCCCACCATCTACCTGGGCGGCTGGTACGACTCGTATGCCCGTGGCACCACAGACAACTATGTGGCTCTGGCCGCCGTGAAGAAATCGCCGCAGCGTCTCTTCATGGGACCCTGGACCCACGGCGGGTGGGGGAACTCCCATGCCGGCGATGTCGACTTCGGCCCGGAGGCGCCGCTGGACGACTACAACGGCTATCGGCTGCGCTGGTTCGATCGCTGGCTGAAAGGCATCGACAACGGTGTGGACCGGGAGAAACCTGTTCGCATTTTCGTCATGGGCGGGGGCGACAGCCGCAAGAGCCGTAGCGGCCGTCTGCGCCACCTGGGTGCCTGGCGCGACGCGGATGACTGGCCCCTGCCGGGCACGCAGTATACCCCCTATTACCTGCATGCCGACGGGACGCTGTCGCCGGAGCGCGCGGCGCCGTCCGAGCCCACTCCATACGTCTTCGATCCGCGCGATCCCGTGCCCACCATCGGCGGCGGGATCTCCGCGGCCAACGAGGTCATGACGGCGGGGGCGTTCGATCAGCGGGGCGATAAGCGTTTCTACGGGTGCCGGGACAGCCTGCCGCTGTCGGCGCGCAGCGATGTGCTCGTTTTCCAGACGCCAGAACTGACGGAGGATATTGAAGTGACCGGGCCGCTGACCGTACGGCTGTGGGCGTCATCGGAGGCGCTCGACACGGATTTCACCGCCAAGCTGATCGACGTCCATCCGGCCAACGTCGACTATCCGGACGGCTTCGCGCAGAACCTCTCCGACAGCATCATCCGCTGCCGGTATTGGGATTCGCGGGACCGGCCCGTCCTCATGGACCCCCATGCCATCTACGAGCTGGAGATCGTGCTCTATCCCACATCCAACGTGTTTGCCCGGGGGCATCGCATCCGCCTGGACATCTCCAGCAGCAACTTCCCCCGGTTCGATCTCAATCCCAACACCGGCGGACCGCTGGGCCGCGACCGTCGCCTGATGTCGGCCGTCAACACCGTGTATCACGATCCGGAGCATCCTTCGCATATCGTCCTGCCCATCATCCCATCATGCGGGAGACGGTGACCTGAGGCGGCGCTTCAGGTTACTTGCTGCCCGGTAGCAGACGGAACGATGACCTGCCGTGCGGTGCAACACCGAACAAGCGGCTGCGCCAGAAGCCGGTCTTGATCTCACGGCCGCTGAGCCGCCCCGTTAAGCGCTACCGGCAATGTGGCAGCAGAACGGCTGATCAAAATGCCGGTTGATACGGCCTTGGCACGCGATGGACGACTGCGACAAGCGAGTACTTGAAGAATGCAAAATTCGCTGTGCGTACAGGACGGAGGCGCTCGAGGAGATTATTTGCGTTGAAAAGCATGCATGATCCCATTCTAGTCACAGGTGCCACAGGCTACGTTGGGGGCCGACTCTGGCGCCTGCTCGAAGCTAACGGCCGGCGGGTGCGCTGCCTCGTGCGGCGGCAGACGGGGCTCCCGTCGCGGGTGGGAGAGACAACGGACGTAGTCAAGGGCGACGTGCTTGAGGCCGGATCCCTCGGGCCCGCGTTCGCGGGGGTGGAATCCGCCTACTACCTGATCCACTCCATGGGTTCTGCACAAGACTTCGAGGAACGGGACCGAAACGCCGCGCGTAACTTCGGGTCAGCGGCGCGGCATGCCGGGGTGCGGCGCATCATATACCTGGGCGGCCTCGGGCACGGACGAGACCTCTCGCCGCACTTGAGGAGTCGACATGAGGTCGGCGAGATTCTGCGCGAATCAGGTGTGCCCGTCCTGGAACTGCGGGCGTCCATCGTGATCGGCTCGGGAAGCCTTTCTTTCGAGATGATCCGCGCCTTGGTCGAACGCCTTCCCATAATGATCACCCCGCGCTGGGTGGGGGTCGAAACGCAGCCCATAGCCGTGGATGACCTGCTCGCCTACCTGGTCGCCGCGCTGGAGGTACCGCTGACCGAGAGCCGGGTGATCGAGATCGGCGGAGCAGACCGCGTCACGTACGGAGACCTGATGCGCGAGTACGCACGGCAGCGCGGTCTGCGGCGGGTAATGATCCGGGTGCCTGTTCTCACGCCGTGGCTGTCGAGTTTGTGGCTCGGGTTCGTGACCCCGCTCTACGCCCGCGTGGGCCGCAAGCTGATCGAGTCGATCAAGCACCCCACCTTTGTGCGCGACCCCTCGGCGCTTGCGGTTATCCCGGTGCAGCCACGCGGCATTCGAGACGCGATTGCCGCCGCCATCGGCAACGAGGAGCGCGAGATCGCCGAGAGCCGTTGGTACGACGCCTTCTCGTCCGGGGGCGAGAAGCGCAACTGGGCTGGCGTGCGCTTCGGCAACCGTTTCGTCGACTCCCGCACACGGGAGGTCGGTGTCGGTCCGGAGGAGGCCTTTGCACCGATCCGCCGCATAGGGGGCGAAACAGGGTGGTACGCGTACGACTGGCTGTGGCATCTGCGCGGTTTCCTCGACCTGCTTGTCGGAGGCGTCGGCGTGCGCCGCGGCCGTTCCGCGCCCGACGACTTGCACGTAGGGGATGCGCTGGATTTCTGGCGTGTCGAGGCCTACGAGCCCGGCCGGTTACTGCGGCTCTCGGCCGAGATGAAACTGCCCGGTCGCGCCTGGCTCGAATTCGAAGTCGTCCAGCGCGAAGGCGGAGCTACGATCCGGCAGACGGCGATCTTCGATCCGGTCGGGCTGCTTGGCCTGGCCTATTGGTACGGGGTTTACCCCCTGCACCGCCTGGTGTTCTCCGGCATGCTGCGTGGAATCGCCCGAGCGGCGACCGGTAAATCAACGCCGGACCGGGACGGAGCATGAGCGGAGCTCGATGCGGCGCAGACAGGGCATGGAAGCGTACGCATGGACCGACCAACACGACTTCTATCTGCGTTTCCCGCGATAGAAGCGGGCCAGGCGTTCAGGAGAAACCCCGGCCAGAAACCCGAGGATCATCGCCTGATTGGACAGCATGGTGCGTAACACGCCCAGCCGCCGCCAGCGTCGAGCCGAGGTGATGACGCGCTCCGGAACCGTGACCACGCGACCGCGACGACGCAGACGGCCCACGAACTCGAAGTCTTCCATGATCGGGAGATCCCCGAATCCACCCAGTTCGTTGCAGACGCGTTTCTCCAGGAACAGGCCCTGGTCACCATATGGCCACTGGAACAACGACGACCGGACATTGGTTGATGTCTCGACAAGGCGCATGCGCAGATCGGTCCCGTCGGTGCGGAAACAAAACGCTCCGGCGACCGTAATGGGATCGTCGAGGGTGCGGCGCACGGTGTCCGCGAAGCCATGGGGGAGCAGGGTGTCCGCGTGCAGGAACAAAAGGTAACGTCCGTTGGCCCGCGCCGCGCCCGCGTTCAACTGGGCGGCACGTCCACCCGCGACCTCGAAAACCGCAGCGCCTCCCTCCTCGGCGATCGCCCGTGTCGCGTCGCGGCTGCCGCCGTCCACCACGAGGGTTTCGACACCCTCGGCGTCTCGAACACGCTCAAGGGTCGCAGCCAATCCCCCGGCCTCGTTCAGTGTGGGGATGATCACGGACAATAGCGGTTTGCCGGTGAAGACGTCGACAAACCTGGGATCGTTCCGGAGTCGGAACAGATCCTCCGGCCGGTCGATGTCATCGAGAACAGGCAGCTCGGTAACGGCAAGCCCAAGACGTTCGCTGGCGGCGCGCGTCTGCTTCGCCACCTTCCCGGTGCCCCAGTCGATTTCCGCAAACAGTTCCGGGTGGCAGCGGGTCATGCCGATGAGGTAATAACCGCCGTCACTCGCCGGGCCCAGTACGACATCGTGTTCGGCGAGCAGGCTGCACGCTCGACGCAGAATGCCGGCGGAGATGCCAGGTACGTCGCTGCCGACGACGATGGCGTGCGAAGCACCGTCGGCGAGCGCCTGCCGGACCGCGTGCTGCATCCGCGCACCGAGGTTCCCCGAAGCTTGCTTGTGAAGCTGCACGTCGGTTCCCAGCCAGGCGCGGAAGCTGCGGCGGCGGCTACCCGTGAAGCAGACGGTGACGGCGATGCGGGAGGTTTCGCGCGTCTCGCGCACCACCTGGAGCGCATGCTCCGCCAGGCGGCGATACAAACGTGCGGCACCCTCCGCACCAAGCGCCGGGATCATGCGCGTCTTGGCTTTTCCCGGCATCGGAAAACGGGCGAAAAGGAGTATGGCACTCTTGTTGCGATCCGCCGGCAAAGCGTACCTCGCGTTGTCCACAGTTCACGCTGCGAGCTGGTGGATCCTTCTGCACCGTGTGTTGCGGTGCTATCGTCTCTGTCGTGCGAGCCACTTCGTAAAGAGAGACTTCACGGCCGGAGTCAGGCACGTTCGACTGTAGGCATCGGCAACAAGAAACTGGCGCTCGATCAGAGCCACTTTGCCCCCGACTCCGGCCGCGCCCGCAGCTGTCACGAGTCCAGCCGTGCCTCTGCCAACGACCACCATATTGTAGCGTCCGGACGCTGTAGGGTTGCGCCAGTCTGAAGGGTGGGCATTGGCCATCAGCATCTCGTTGTGCCGGTCCATGGGGGCAAGGTTCAGGCGCTCGAACATCAGTTCTCCTCCGGCTCCTCCCTGGCAGGCAGCGTCTGCTGCAACGCGTGCCGGGCAACACGAGTGATGATCACGGTTACCGCGACGGTTGCCGCCAATCCCACAGCGTAGAGCGCCCACTGCAGTGCGCTGCGCTCGCAATCAGGGCAGTCGGCACCGACGGCGTTCAACGACTTGGCGAGTGAACCCAGGTAGACGTACATGACCGTTCCCGGCAGCATCCCGATCCAGGACGCCGGAAAATAGTCGCGCAGTCGAACCCTGGTGAGACCGTAGGCATAGTTTTGCAGGGTGAACGGGAAGACCGGGGAAAGCCGCGTCAATCCGACGATCTTCCAACCTTCCCGGCCCACCGCATTGTCGATGGCCGCGAACGTGGCGTTGCCCTGGATCTTGCGTGCAACCCAGTCCCGTGCCAGGTAGCGACCGACCAGGAACGCCGCCGTTGCCCCGGCGGTGGAAGAGATGGAGACCAGGATCGAGCCCACCACGACTCCATAGATAGCTCCCGCACCCAGCGTCAGGATCGAGCCCGGTATGAGGAGCAGGCTGGCGGTCACATAGACCGCGAAGAAGATTCCGTGGCCCAAGCTTCCCATGCTCTGGACCCGGTGTAGAAGGTCGTGCAGGCGGGCCTGGAAGTCGAACAAAGCACCTGCGCCGACGACCAGGCCGATAGCCACCAGCACCAGCACAGCCCGAAGCCAGACAGGTGTGCCTTGCTTTCGCCCACTGGTTGGGGGCGTATTCATTCATTGGCTCCTTCATTCATAGACTCGTCTATGGGACCGTGGTTCTTTCGCGCGGGTTATTGCCTGAATATCCCATGATCCTGCTTCCTCAAGCTCTGTCGTTTTCTACAGTTCGCTGCAGGATGCACCCGTGGCGAAGCAGGCAAAGCAGCGGGGGTGTTCGAGCCGCACGCGTGTCCGGGCCGTTGCCGCCAGCGAACTGCCGAGGTCGTAGTGTGGGTTGTCGTCGACCAGAGTGCAGGCATACACCCGCATACACCCGCCCTGCTTGACCACCATGCGACTGAAGGCACACATGAACCTGCCGCAGCTCTCTGGGCTGTGATACGTGGTCATGCAGTTTTCCGTGATCTCGGGACTACCGGTTCTCTCCAGGTCCGGAAAAGCGACAATCGGCGTATCGACCGGTAATCCCTTTGCGGAGAGCAAGGCGCGGTAGGCGTCAGTGATGGCGTTGGGGTCTTCGTCGTCCTCGTGCCGCCGCGCCACAGAGACGCGGAACCCAGCCTGACGCAGCTTCACGAGGGAGTCCAGCGCCAGGTCGAACATACCGTCACCGCGGCCGGCGTCGTGTCGATCCGGGTCAGAATAATCGAGACTGACGCGGAACGACAGGGCATTGGGTTTGTCGCGCAGCGGACGCACTTGATCAAGTCGCGTTCGCAGTGGACTGGTGCCGTTCGTCAGTACCAGGCAGGGCCGAAATTCAAGGGCATAGTCGAGGATGCGGACCAGGTCCCGGGCCACGAACGGTTCGCCGCCGGTGAAGGAGAACTGCTCGATGCCCAGAGCCACGGCTTCGTCGATAAAGCATTTGGCCTCGTCGAACAACAGGGGTTCCAGGCGCTGATCGCCCGGCGCGGAGTGCTCGAAACAGTCGGGACAGCGCAGGTTGCACGCCGTGCCGGTGTGGAACCAGAGTTCGCGCAGGCGGAGAGGATCGATGTACCCGCGCTTCTCACCTCCCGAGGTTCGCAGCCAGTCTGCGCCGATGCGATGCTGAGGTCCGGAGGTGTCTTCCTGCGCGGAAGACAGCGGCACGGAAGGTCGCGAATGCGCCATTCGGTTTACTCCCTTGACTTTCTTTACTCACTGGTTTCTCACCCGCTGCGCTGGTTACCGTCAGCAACACCTCAGAGGCCGGGCCTGGGGGGCGAGATGATGCAGGGCGATCTGCGCGCTGGTTTCCTCAGGTGACTCTCGCGCGGATGGACCTCGCGTCCTGGCGTCAGACTCTCAACGGCGCGCTGCCGATGCCGGGCCAGACGCGCAGCAATCCGAGCAGGGCGCGGATGGTGATCCAGGCTCCGGTGATGACCCAGATCCAGGTTAGCGCTCCGGCCTGGCTTTCGTCCAGCAGGAGCAGCAGCCCACCGGTCACCACTGAGGCCACGATCATCCCATTGCGCAAAAAGCGAAAATCGGCCGTGCCCCAGTGGATGCCGTCGGTGACAAAGGCCACGGCGTTGAGCGGCTGGACCCATACGGCTATGAGCCAGGCAGGCTCGAACAGAGCCACGGCCGCGACCGGTACCAGCAGTCGAGCGGCCCACGTTTCTCCCAACCACATGCCCAGCCCCAACAGCACGCCCAGGCTTACCCCCCAGAGACTGGTGACGCCGGCCACCCGTCTGGCTTGGCTCCAATGCTGTGCACCCACAAAATAGCCTATCAGGCTCTGGGCGGTAATGGCCAGAGCGTCCAGCCCCAAAGCGGTGAAAACCCAGACCTGGCGAATGGCTTGATGGGCCGCTCCGCTCTCTGCGCCCATACGGGTGGCGATGCGGGTGGTCAGCAGCATGAAGAGCATCAGCATCCCGGTCCGCACGAAAAGGTCTCGTCCGATCCGGAGCAACTGAAACGCTTCGCCCCAGTGGAGCTGACGCGGCCAACCAAGACGCTGGACGATGACAGCAGTTCCCCACGCCGCCCCTACCCATTGAGCCAGGACGCTGGCCAGTGCCGCCCCGGTGATGCCCAATGCCGGAACTGGACCCACACCAAAGACGAGGAGCGCGTCCAGGGTGATGTTGAGGGCGTTGACACCGGCGGCAATCCACAGCGGCGTCCGCATATCCTGCAGTCCGCGCAGGGCTCCCGCCGCCGCCAGTATGACCAACACGGCCGGCGCCCCCCACAGCCGGATGCGCATGTAGAGCGTGGCGTCCCGTTCTAGTTCGGCCGTCGCCCCCAGCAGGCGGGTCACCGATGGGGCCACTCCATGACCCACGATCAACAGCAGCAGTCCGGCCAACGCGCTCAACAACAGGGCCAATCCGGCGACCTGGCTGGCCCGCGCCAGATCATCGCGGCCGATTGCCTGAGCCACCTTGGTCTGGGTGCCGATACCCAGAAAACTGAAGACCCAGAGAACACTGGACAAAGCGGCTGTCCCCACCCCCAGCGCAGCCAGTGGAACAACGCCCAATCGGGCCACAAAGGCGGTATCGACCAGCCCGGTGAGTGGTTCAGCAATCAGGGAGAAGAAGACGGGTACAGAGAGGGCCAGGACGGTGCGATGAGGTGCTGTGATGAAGGGGTGGGTCACGGTATTCAGTAATCAGTTATGGGCGAGGAGCGGGCAGGCTCCATGTGTCGAATGATCAGCCGCTCCGGTCATTCATTGTGCCCGATAGACAGCGGCTGCCGGTTTCGGTGCGCCGGACCGCGTTCCCGCTAGAATGCGTAACCAACATGCAATTCCGCTCTGAAGTCGGATTTCGACGTGTGTGCAAAGAATAGTTCGACAGGTCCGATGAGAGTCAGGGTGCCAAGCCTTACCGCCAAAGTGTAATCGATTGCGTCGATGTCGGTGGTGAAACCGAACGCATCCATGAAGCGTCCAGCACCACTGTCAAAGCTGATAAACCAATTTCGAAATGGTTCGAACTGGAGTCCAGCAGTAACCATCATCACATTTCTGGCATTCAGTTCGTATCGGACAGTTCCTGGAAAGCGGATCGTATCGTAAAGAGGGTCGAACCGGTTGGGCGAGTACCAGTATCCCCATGGAAGTTCGTCACCCCGGCTGTAGCCGATCCAGGTGCCGTATGAATACGAGAAAAACGATAAAGGTCGATGATACGTACGGCAATGAACGGCCGCTGAAATGAATGAGATATCACTAAGGAAAAAACGATCGCTGTAAAACCCTTCAGCAACGATTCTGTGTCCTTGTCGCGGAATAGCTTTCCGGTCAAGGTTGTCGCTTAAAAAGCGTACAAAGAACGAGTAAGAGTTTTTGGATGAAGCGGGTATTCGATGTCGGTTTATTTCCTCGCTGTGATAGGTAAAATCCAACCGCAGACCTGCGGCCACGAGATTCTTTGTGTCAAAGTAATTACCCCAGGACAGTTCGGCGCGTAAGATGTCATTGTCATGTTGCGCGATCGGTTTGCCATCGGGATCGAACCATTGCACGAGTTCGGACAGAAAATCGACAGAGGTGAGTAGAGCCGAGCGTGATCCAAAGGCACGATAGAAAGTTGTTTCGGCTCCAAGGTTGACCTTGTGCCCCAAGCGAGCCTCAAGACGAGATACTGAACCTGATTGCACCAGGTTGTGCAAGGTCGTGACGAACAACAGAGATGCTTTGCTGGCATCATCATAACGTACGCCCACGCCAAATGAGTTCGACTGTGTTTCGACGATACGGATAGTCAGAATATTTCTTCCTGCGATTCTGTCGACATTGTAGAACACATTCTGGATATATCTCGAGCTGTAGAGTCGGGATATGGTATCTTCGATGAGGTAGGGATCGAGGCTGTCGCCAGGAGAAAAACCCATCATATTCATCAAGGTTTGATCATCATAAATGGTGTTATCCTCGATGGTGATCCGGTCGATGAGTACGGCCATGGGATCCGGCATACCCGGCCGGGGATCGGGAGCTTCAGTCTGTACCGCAGCGATTTGACGAAACACACTCAGATGCTCTTGGCCTGTGCGCCTGCCTGCCTCGAGTATGTCGAAGGCTTGGTCGAAATCTGAAGAGGAATATTCGTATACATCGGTCACATCAACCAGGTGATCGGCCAGTCTTCTCTGTATATCGGTGTTGTCCAGTATTCTGAAGTGGATGGTCTGATTCATGATAGCGGTAAGTGATGTGAGCTTTTCGCGGTCGTGGAGCTTCGAGCCAACATCCACTGCGATGACGAAATTCGCTCCCATGTCGATGGCATCCTGAACAGGGAGATTCCGAGTGAGCCCGCCGTCAACATAGATCTGGCCATCGATCTCCATCGGCGCGAAGACCGATGGAATAGACATACTTGCCCGCATGGCATCGGCCAGTGAACCCGAGCGGAAGACCGTACCTTCACCGGTCTCCAGATTGGTACCTGTGGCAGCGAAAGGGATGGGAAACTGGTTGAAGTCGTCGATATCGAATGCGTTCCAGGTCAGTCGTGACAGGTAGGTGTAGATATGCTGACCCGAGATCACCCCGGCGGGTAGACCGATACCACGCCGTGTCAAAGGAAAACTCATCATGGTACGATCGTCGAAGAGTTTTTCATAGTTGGTGATGTAGCGGCGATAACGCCGGTCGAGAAAGAGTTCGTTGAAGTCGGTAGAAAAGACGATATCTACAAGTTGATCGGTGCTGTAACCAATGGCGTAAAGACCGCCAATCAAACTTCCCATACTGGTACCTGTGATGTAATCTACTCTGACGCCAGCTTCCTCAAGCGCTTCCAGAATCCCCACATGCGCGATCCCCTTGGCGCCTCCACCGGAAAGGGCGAGCCCCACACGCAGGGGCTCGCCTTTCGGGAAGGTTGTCTCTGGCGGTTGATCCACCGTACCGTATTGAGTCAATGCCCAGGAAGAACACAGCGGGTAGCCGGAAATGAGTGTTACATAGACGATACAAGCAAAAACATGTCGTGTTTGAAAGCACTGTATCATTGCCGAAACACCACTTTGAGACTATGATGAATAATTACGATACTATCAGACCCCAGCGGCGCAGAAAACCGGTGAATATATCCAAACTAGACAGTCGCACGTAATCCGCGCGCACCTGTATGCGGTTTTGTTTGCGTGCGAGTATGCAGATTGATAATATACGCGATCTGGCCCGATTGGGTAAGATGGATCATCTACACCATCTGCGCTACCGTGTGAACATGGGAGTGGGGGGCGATCCGCAGGACGGGTGGTCCGCGTCGCCGTGCGATCGTCAGGCTCGCTACATAAGGTAGTCGTGCGAAGGAAATTACATGATATATGCCAGGAGGGGGGCGATGACCGGAAACCAGGGAATCGGCTGGTCGACGGGTTTTGTTCATGTATACACCGGAGACGGCAAGGGCAAGACGACTGCTGCGTTCGGCCTGGCGCTGCGGGCGGCGGGCGCCGGCATGAAGGTGTTTATCGGCCAGTTCGTCAAGGGCATGCGGTACAGCGAACTGGAAGCCGTGGAACGCTTCTCGGACTGCATGGAGGTGCGACAGTACGGACGGGGCTGCTTCATCCGTCGCGCGCCCTCGGACGAAGATATCGCCGCGGCCCGGCACGGTCTGGAAGATGTGCGCCGCGTGTTCGCGGCAGGCTCGCATCGGCTGGTCATCCTCGACGAAGCGAATATCGCCACGCACTTCGGGCTCTTCTCCGTCGAGGATCTTCTCGCATTGATCGAGGCAAAGCCTGACAATGTCGAGCTGGTCATCACCGGACGACGTGCCGATCCCCGCGTGATCGAGCGCGCCGACCTGGTCACAGAAATGTGCCAGGTCAAGCACTACTACAGCCGTGGGGTCCAGGCCCGTCAAGGAATCGAGAAATAGCTTGGAACAGCAAGAGATAAAGACGAGGTTGACAGACTGCAAGGAACCGGTGATCCGAGTTCCTGCCCTGGAAGGCCGCTTCCCGTTCCGCATGTCTGCCTTACACGTGGCAACCACCCCTTGCATTGTTACGGAAAAACGAGATATGTACCGGTAGCTCAACTACGTAATGCGGGTTCATCGCTTTCGTGGACAGCCCCGACGCGGGTGGGCGCCGATCACCATTGTGCCGGTATCACGACATGCTGTCAACAATCAATTTCTACGGTGGACCCCAGTATTTCATTCGGAGGCTTTGATACCATGGTGGAAGCCCGGCTCTACAGCAAGGACGCCGATACCAGCGTCAGGTGCCAGCTGTGTGCGCACCGGTGCCATCTGCAACCGGGCCAAACGGGTCTGTGCGGCACGCGGTTCAATCATGAGGGCACCTTGTGGACCCGGGCTTACGGACGCACGATTGCGGCGCACGTCGATCCCATAGAGAAGAAGCCGCTGTACCACTTCCATCCCGGCACCACCGCCTTTTCGGTGGCCACGCCGGGGTGTAACTTCCGCTGTCGATGGTGTCAGAACTATCAGATATCCCAAAATCCCGATGAGACAGATTTCGACTCCGGAACCCAGGCCACACCCGAAGACTTGGCTACAGCCGCAATCCGTGGGGGCTGCCATAGCATCGCCTACACCTACACCGAGCCCACCGTGTTTTATGAGTACACGCGGGACACCGCCCTGCCCGCTGCCGCAGCGGGATTGGCCAATGTATATGTAACCAACGGTTATATGAGCCAGGCGATGCTGGCGGAAGCCAAGCCCTGGCTGGATGCGGCGAGCGTAGATCTAAAGGCCTTCCGCGAGGCCACCTACCGGAAGTACATGGGGGCGCGACTGCAGCCCGTGCTGGATGCCCTGAAAACCATGAAAGCCATGGGAATGTGGATCGAGGTAACCACGTTGGTTATACCCGGCATCAATGATGACGATGCAGAAATACGCGAGCTGGCAGGGTTCGTCGCCGGCGACCTGGGTCCCGAAACTCCATGGCATGTGTCCCGCTTCTTCCCCACATACCGTATGACCAACGTCCCACCCACTCCGGTTGAAGCCTTGCAGCGGGTGGCTGACATCGGACGGGAGAGGGGCTTGTGGTACGTGTACCCGGGCAATTTGCCGGACAGCAGCAGCACGACGTGCCACGCTTGCAACGCAACCCTTATCCGCCGCCAGGGCTATGGCGCATCGATCGAGGGCATCGACAGCGAAGGCCGGTGCGTCCATTGTCGTACTCCGGTCGATGGAGTGGGCATGTCTGCTGAGCGCCGGTGAAGGCGTCGCTGATGGGCCTGTGCTGTGGCCTGCCTCTTCAGGCGATCGAGGTGCCGGGATGAACACCTGTCTTCCTGTCATGACCGATCGTGATGTTTCAACCCGGCTGAGCCCTCGGTACGTAGCTGCTGCACATCGTTGTCGTTGGCCGGCACTGCTGTCGATATGGCTGCTCCTTCTGGCTCCGTGGACAGGTGGATGCGCCGGGACCTATGATCCCGAACCGGAATGGCCGCAAGCGCAGATCGATGCCGCGGTCTCCGGGGGGGCTATGATATCGGCGGCACATCCACTGGCAGTCGAAGCCGGGCTTTCAATAATCGCCAGGGGCGGGAATGCGATCGATGCTGCCGTAACCGTGCAGATGGTGCTGAATGTGGTCGAACCGCCGGAAAGCGGTATCGGCGGCGGGGCGTTCATGTTATACCGCGATGCTGCCAGTGGGAGCATGACTGTGTATGACGGCCGGGAGACCGCTCCGCTGGCGGCAAAACCGGACCGGTTCATGGTGGGCAACTGGCCGCTGCCGCTGTGGGTGGCAGTGCCAACCGGTCTTGCCGTAGGCGTCCCGGGAACGCTGGCCATGCTTTACCAGGTTCACGATGAAAGGGGGGAGCTGCCCTGGAACACGCTTTTTGGGACGGCAATCAGGCTTGCCGAAGAGGGGATCCCCATGCCGGAACGGCTTCGGCGGCAGATCGATGCCGACCCATCCCTGTGGCTGTTCAGCGCCTTGCGCAGTCATTGGGTCCGGCCGCGGCGAGAAGCTGAGGCCGTCCTGCGGAATCCCGCGCTGGCCAACACACTCCGCGAGATTGCCCGGCAGGGACCGGACGTGTTCTACCGGGGTGAACTCACCGACCGTATGATCGCTGCGGCCGCGGGAAGATGGCCGGGCAGGAGCGATCTCACCCGGGAGGATTTTGACCGGTACCGTCCCGTGGTCCGTGATGCGCTGTGTCGTCCTTATCGTGGTTGGTCCGTTTGCGGGATTCCGGCCCCCTCATCCGGCGGCATCACCGTGCTGCAGATCCTCGGTATCGTTGAACACTTTGATCTTCCGGCTTTTTCTGCGGGGGATCCGCATGCTATCCACCTGATTGCCGAAGCCAGCAGACTAGCCTATGCAGACCGGTTCGCATATATCGGTGATCCGGAGTATACCGATATTCCCCAGGTAGCATTGCTGGCGCCTTCCTACCTGGCGCGCAGGGCCGCGTTGATCGATGTCCACCGTGCCATGGATGAGGTCAACCCGGGCATCCCGTATCCAACCGATGTCGCAGAGTATAGTATGGGCATGATGGACGCGGCATCAGCGGCACCGCTGCAGTACGAGCGGGAAACGACGGGTACTTCCCATTTTTCCCTGGTGGACCAGGATGGTAACGCCGTAGCCATGACCACCTCGATCGAGGCGCCTTTCGGCAGCCGCATCATGACCGGTGGCTTCCTGCTGAACAACCAGCTCACTGATTTTACGTTCCAGCCCGAGCAGAACGGATTCCGTTCGCCCAATGCCGTGGAACCAGGCAAGCGTCCACGGAGTTCCATGGCCCCCATCATGGTTTTTGACGGGGAAGGCGAATTGCATATGGTGGTCGGCTCCCGGGGGGGCAGCCGCATCATCGGATACGTTGTGAAGACACTGATCGGAGTTATCGACTGGGACTTGTGCCTTCAGAGCGCCATTGCCATGCCCAACTTCCTGCATCGGGGCCAGTCCCTTGAGCTGGAGGAGGGAACCGCATGGGCTGATCGTGCCGGGGCGCTGCGGGAGATGGGTCACCGGGTGCGCGTGCAGCCCCTGGAAAGCGGCATCCACGGCATCGAAAGGCTAGTGGACGAGACAACGGTTCCAGGTACAGACAAGGGTCAGTGGCGTGGTGGCGCCGACCCGCGTATGGACGGAGCAGCCTGCGGCGAACGCGGTCTTCCGGCGCCTGTCGGTGGATCGGGAGTCGAATATTCAGTTGGCCGAAGAACGTACCGATAACCGCATCCGTATTGGCGAGTGCCGGCATGGTGGCAAGCAGGCCAACGCACGGGAACGGGGTGTAGCCCGCAGGGGTTCCCGGCAGACGGCGTTCGGTTGCAACGCCACCGCCTTGCTCCGGGATCTACTCTGCCGAGGAGACACCGGAGCAAGGTATGCGGACAACCCGATATGCCAGCCATTCGGCTCCAAAAGCCCTGGATGCGTCATACGGGCCCATTCGATGCGTGTGTTCAGGTGGCCGGTGCAGCCGTCAGGTCTGCTCTGACATCAACTTGCCGCCTTTGGCCCAATGTTGGCGCGGGTATTCCTCGATCACGACAGTGGTGCCGTCAACGGGTGCCTGACAGGTTTCCACGATAGCATCCGTCAGCGCTTTGACCAGCTTGCGTTTTTGATCTTCAGTACGGCCTTCGAGCATCTTGACATTGATGATCGGCATTTCGGCATCCTCGTTTGGTGTTTGGTGTTTGGTGATGGTGAGTGCCCCCGACGCAGAACGGTTCCCCACCGCGTCCGGGTTGGCGGTTGCTCCCACGGTCCAAGCCGCGGCGCCGCGCCGCACAAGGGAGAGGGCGGAATCAGGCGTATACGTCGATGGCATGCCCGCCTGGCGCCCCGGCGAATGCTTCCACGCCGGCCAACAGCTTCAGCGCCAGCTGCTGTCGAACCTCGAAGCTCTCCTTCAGTGCATGGACGGATATATCCGCCCGGACCCGGCTCTGATGCAGGTGTGTCGAGAAGCTGGCGATGGATCGGATCAGAGGATCGACAGAATTCATGCTGGCGTCTTTCGAGCGAAAGGCCGGGAAGCGTGCCCGGATTACTGAGGGACGGCCTGCCGCCGTGCCCACCAGGCGGACCGCCGGTTCGTGCTTCAGGCGAATCACAGCAGACTATATATCCACGGCTTCTTGAATGCAAGTTTTGGTGGCCAATACCCCAGAATCTCCACGGCCGCGCGAAATCACGGCCCTGATGGTAATGGCGCCACGGGCGCAGGGCGGTCAGGGGCATCCGTCTCTGACAACCCGGGGTGGCCGTCGCCTCTTGCATTTGTACGGCAAAGCCAGGATATGTACTAGGGGCATGGACCTGGCACAGGTAGACCGGATGAGGCAACGGACGGAACGAACACCCCGTCCGAGCGCTGTCCTCATATGCATGGTGCCGTCGCCTATCGATCGCTGTAGAAGAGTGCGGTCACCAAACACGGCACTGATTCAGGTAGGAGGAGGCCCTATGGAACTGCTGTCTATAGAAGATCTGGAATTACTGATACAGAGTCCGGGAAGTCCGGCGGTATCGATTTACCTGCCGACCCATCGCACCGGCGACCTCGAGCAAGACCCGATCAGACTGAAAAATCTGCTCAGAGACGCCGAACACCAGTTGGTTGGCTACGGGATCAGGGCTGCTGAGGCTCGCACGCTTCTGGATCCGGCCCGGCAGCTACTATCCGCTAGTCCATTCTGGCAACACCAGAGCGACGGACTGGCCGTGTTCCTTTCGCCGGCCACATTTCGCTACTATCGCCTTCCCCAAGCCTTCAAGGAATTACTCGTCGTGAACGAGCGGTTCCAGACCAAGCCCCTCATACCCCTGTTGAGTGAAGATGGGACCTTCTATGTCCTCGCAGTGAGTCAAAAACGGGCCCGGTTGATCCAGTGCACCCGTTACCATGTCCGGGATGTAACGCCGGAAACGGTCCCCCCAAGCCTGAGCAAAGCCCTGGAATACGATGTCGCGGAGAAACAGCACCAGTTGCATACGACCGGGCCAGGCAGCACACCCATACATCACGGTCACGGGGTGAGTAAGGATAATGTAAATGATGAGATCCTGCGCTACTTCCAACAGATCGACCGGGGGTTGCACGACGTGTTGAGGAAAGACCCCGCCCCCGTCGTTATGGTCGCGGTGGACTACCTTCATTCCATCTACCGCCAGGCCAACAGCTACCCGCAGTTGTTGGAAGAAGGCGTTGAGACCAATCCCGACGAGGTCAGCGAAAAGGAGCTGCAGAAACTGGCCTGGCCGATTGCCGAGTCCTACTTCGATCGCGCTCGAACCGAGGCAATGGAGCGCTATCACGAAGCCGTCACCCGAGGACTGGGCAGCAGCGATGTGAAACAAACTGTCGCGGCTGCCTATGACGGAAGGATCTCGACTCTGTTCGTGCCCACTGACATCGAGCAATGGGGACAGTTCGATCCCGAAACCCGCCGGGTCGATCTCTACGAAGACAGGGAACCCGGCCTTGACGACTTGCTGGACTTCGCCGCCGTACACACGCTGACAAAGAAGGGCACGGTTTATGCCCTGCCAGCCAACGAGGTGCCGGGTGATACAACGATAGCGGCCATATTTCGCTATTAGCGGTGGTTCGCTATCCACAACTGGACGCTCTTGCACGGGCTCCCGCGGAAGATCCTGTACAAACGTCCTGTTTACCATGCAGCACTAGGAGGAGACCGATGACATTCAACTACGTGCCAGGCAGCCGGGTCGATGTTCCCGAGATTTCCTATAAAGAGGAAGTTACACTTGCTGCGGGGAAGACGGCCCTGATCATCGTCGATATGCAGAATGACTTCGTCAAGCCGGAGGGAAACCTCTATGTCGAGGCGGCCCAGGCCACCGTTCCCCACATCCAGGGACTGCGTCAGGCCGCCAACGAGGCCGGGGTCCATGTGGCCTATACGCAGGATACCGCCATGGCGGGCGATCCCGAGTTCGATATATGGCCCGAGCACTGCTTGCAGGGAACCTGGGGATGGCAGATCATCGACGAGCTGGCCCCCGGGCCGGACGATCTTGTCTGCGTGAAGAACCGGTACGACGGCTTCTACGACTCCTGGCTGGATCACTTCCTGACGCGGATCTGGAGAATCGAGGACGTCGTGATCGTGGGGACGGTGTCCAACATCTGCGTGGCGCACACGGCCGCCTCAGCGGGCCTGCGGTGGCTGCATATCGTTATGCCGGCCAACGGGATCTCGGCGCTAACCGAGTTTGACCAGGCGCTGACGCTGCGGCAGGCATCCAGCCTGTACGCCGGGGATGTGGTCAAAGACGCTGCAGGCATACACTTCGAGATGGCTTGAGCAATCTATCTCCATTCCCAGGATGCCTGGAGTGACGCCGAGTACAATATCTTGTGCAGAAGGAAGACCGGGCTGTACTGATGGGGGATAGAACGTCCTGCCGGTGTCTCGGTGCGGTCGCTGGCGGCGGGGCCGCCTCAATAGACTTGAGGTGCCACGAAGACTATCAGAAGTCCGAGCGCCCCGACGAACAGCGCGAGCAAGAGGCTTGGAACGAGCACCCTTCGGAGTATCTCGCTCTCCATCCCGGTCAACCGCGTTACGCCGCAGATGGCCGCGACGTTCAGAACAGACAAAATGTTACCTATGCCGCCGCCTGCGTTTTGAAGAGATACCACGATCGTTGCCGAGATGCCCACGTCGAGCGCCGCATCGTGCTGGAGCACGCTGAACAGGATGTTGGAGGAGGTGTTGCTGCCTGTCATGAACGAACCCAGGCTGCCTATGATGGGCGCCACGAAAGGGAGCGCCCGGCCGACCAGCGCGGCCACCGCCCGAGACAGCGCCTGCATCATCCCGGGCTCGTCGATGGGGTTGGTGGCCGATTGGATGATTACCTGCGTCATCGAGACGGCTACTATCAGCGTCAAGGCCGGCGCCAGGAGCTGCTTCGCCGACCGCTTCCAGATATCGACCAACTCGCGTGCCTTCAGTCGATACATGAAGGCCGAAAGGACGGCGACGGGTATGAACGGCAGCACTCCTGGCGAGTAAAGGTACTCCAGCGAGAACGAGAGGTCCTGGCCGAGGATCGAGTCGACGTCGAAGGTGAAGCCGCGAAGCCAGTCGTCGATGCCGAGTGTCGGCCAACGGGTGAAGATCAAGACAAGCACCACGAGAGCATAAGGGCCCCAGGCCAGGTAGATGAGCATCTCCTTCTTCGGCTCGGTGACTGCCGCCTGCGTCCCGGATCCTCGCCAACTCTCCGGCCAGGACTCCCTCTCTGGAAACTCCCACGGCTTCTTCGGTACCAGAATGCCCCTACTCACCATCTCTATGCCGACGACGAGCACGATGAGGGCCGCGGCCATGTTGGGCAGCTCGGGACCCAGAAACCATGCCACCACGACCTGGGACAAGCCGGCGAGCGCGCCGAGGAGGAGCGCGATGGGCAACACAGGAAGCGTGCCACGCAGCGCTACCCGCAGATTACGGTCCTTCTCGTGTCCGAACCAGAGGAGCAGTAGAAAAACGCTCACCAGCCCCCAGATCAGTGTGGTGATGCCGGTGAAGATGGCTGTATAGGCGGTCACATCGTCCAGGAAGGCGGCAACCGTCACCTCCGGGCCCAGAACGCCCTCGTCTATCACCGCTCCCACGCCGCCCAGCACGGGTGTTCCTGCCGCTCCGAACGGCGGTTGGCTGACGTTGAAGAAGAGACCAAAGACCGCGCCTGCGAGCGGCGGGAAGCCAAGTCCTATCAAGAGCGGCGCGGCGAGTGCGCCCGGTGTGCCGAAGCCGGCGACGCCTTCCATCAACGTGACGAAGCCGAGACCTACCAAGAGCAACTGCACCCGTCTGTCCTCGGTGATCTTGGCGAAGTGCCACCTGATGGTGGCGATGGCACCACTCCTGTCCAGATGATTCATGAGCAGAATCGCGCCGAAGACTATGAGGATGATCTGAAGTGCCTGCAGCGCTCCGTACACCACCGCCGCCGACCACCACGCGGGATCCATGCGCCAAAGGAGCAGCCCCAAGAGGGACGCCAGGACCCAGCCAGCGCCCATCGATCGCAGCGCGGGCCAGCGAGCCCCGATGAGCAGGATGAAAACGAGCAGGATGGGCGCGACGCCGCCCGATGCCAGTGCGGCGAGGCTCACTGCTCGCCGCCGCCGATCGTATTCACTGGCTCACCGGCTTCGAAGGCGCGTATGTTGTTGATGGTCGTATCGAAGATGCGGTCTATCGCCTCTTGCGTGAAAAAGGCGGTGTGGGGGGTGATGACTACGTTGCGCATCCGCATCAACACCTGGCCGGTCAACAGGGTTTCGAGATCGTGCTGCTTCTCGTATACGGAGCGTAGAAGCTCGATCTCCTCTCGGATGACAGGCTCCTCCGGCAAGACGTCTAGACCCGCGGCCTTCAGCTTGCCGGAGAGGAGCGCCTGCGCCAGGTCCTCGATCTTGATGAGCGCGCCTCTGGCGGTGTTAATGATGACCGCTCCATCCTTCATCTTCTCGATCTGCTGCTTCGCGATCATGTGCTTCGTCTTCTCGTTCAGCGGCACATGAAGCGAGATGATGTCGGAGCGTTCGAGCAGCTCTTCCATGGTCACGTATAAGAGCCCATACTCCTGTGTGAGATCATCTCTGGGCTTGGGATCGAAGGCGATTACCTTCATCCCGAAGCCCAGCGCCATGGGCACCACGCTGCCACCGATGTCTCCGGTGCCAAGGAGGCCGATGGTCTTCTTGCGCAGTTCGAAGCCCCGCAGTCCGCGGTTGGAGAACTCGCCGCAGACGGTGCGATTCAACGCATAGGTCAGGTTTCTCGATATCGCCAGGAGCAGCGCGAAAACATGCTCGGCCACTGTGGTGGCGCCGTAGGTCGGCACGTTACAGACCGTTATGCCGCGGCTGTCGCAGTAGTCCACGTCAATGTGGTCGGTGCCCGTGGAGCGCGTGGCGATGAGCTTCAGATTGTCCATCCGCTCGAGCACACGCTTGCCGAGGTCACTGTATATGAAAGACGAGATGACCTCCACGTCGGAGTAGCTCGAGGCGTTGTGGTCCGACAGGCGCTCCTCGATGAACACGAGCTCGTGCTCCTTCTCGAGCGGATGCAATCTATCCCGCTCCCATGCCTCCGTCTCAACGACCAGTATCTTCATCGGTTGCCCTCTTGTCCGTAGTGAGTCGCGGTCCGGTGTCCCACCCCTCTGTCCTAGCCCTGTGTATGTGTAGACAAGCGGTGAAAGTCAAGGGGTACAAGTCAACTTTGCTGCCGGTGGGTGAGTGCGGTATCAACACGAGCCGTTGGTCCACGGTGAAGCATTGCATCTACTGGCTGACTTTGTCGCCGGGCAGCAAGACCACCGGCGGCAGGAAGCTCGGCTTGAAGACGCGGCATTCATCCAGTCGAGCCGCGCACCGGCTGCGACGAGCCGCGCTATACGTGGGTAAGACGGACACGGTCCTGGCGATGGGAAGATCGTGGGTACGCAAGGCGATCACTTCTGGGCCTCGGTGGGTCGGTGCTCGCCTGCGACCGCTTCCATGCGGCCGGCCCGCGGGTTCGTAGCGGTGGGTGCGGTGACGGAGCCAGGGCTTGCCCGGTCACCGCAGGCCGAACGCCAGGGCGATCAAGAGCAATACGAGCCCGGTCAGATCAGCAGCTCGGTGAACGATGAGATACAGCAGTTTGAAGTGCCTGTCCATGGCTACACGATCTCGAATCTCTCGGTGTAAACCCGGCGCCAATCGACTCCCAGGTTCCGGAGGCTTATTTCCGCGACGTCCATCATAGGCTCGGGGCCACAAATGAAACAGGTGTATTCATGCTTCTTTTCAGGAAGGTACTTCTCCAGCATTTCCTGGGTTAACAACCCCGTTTCTCCCTCCCAGCCCTCTGGTGGCTCTTCCAGAAGGTATATCACGTCGAGAGCGATCGTTTTGCGGAGTTCCTCCAGTTCGTCGCGGAATACGATGTCGGCGGCGGTAACGTCCGCATAAAGCAGGATGGCGTGGCGCGGGTCCCGGTCGTCGCGGAGGGTGCGCAGCATGCTCATGGCGGGCGTCACACCAATGCCTCCCATGACCAGGAACAGGTGGCTGTCGGGTTCAGGGGTGAAGGATCCGAACGGTCCCTCCAGAAAGACCTTCGTACCCGGCTTCATATGTTTCCAACTCTCGGTGAAATCACCCATTTCCTTCGTGGTGAAGCTGATCGTGCGGGCCCGCGCGCTGGACGCAAAGGAAAACGGATGCTGCTGGAGCGAGAAGGGCGTGTCGCCCACGGTGATCCAGGCGAACTGCCCCGGTGCGAATTCCATCCGTTTGAAGTTTTGCGGCTCGATAGTCATCGTCCACCGCTCGGGAATCTCCTCCTTCATGCCGGTAATCCGATACGGCTTCTTCCTGTTGAGCCAGGGTCTGACGATGCGCGTATGGAACACCAGGTACATGGAAGCACCCATGACGAGGATGATCGCTCCTTGCTTCCACAGCGGCTCCAGATAATGCGACACCTGCACCGAATGGGAGATGCCCACGAAGACAATGAACAGGCTCAACGTCCCGTGGAGCAGCCGCCACCATTCGTAGCTCAGCTTGAAGGAAAGCCGCCAGAGACTGGATGCGGTGATCAGCACGATGGCCACCGTCACCAGGCTCAGGAACAGGGCGCGGAGGAAATTGACAGTCGGGTCGAGATACGAGAGGTATTCGGGTTCGGCCAGAAGCAGGATCATCGGGTGGGCCAGGGCAAAGGCCATCGCGACGATACCGATATCCCGATGGAAGTGTAGAATATTGTCCATTCCATACGTCGGGGCAATCCAGGCGAACCTCCCCGAAACCAGCAACTGCAGCCCGAACATGGCCAAGGCGATGAACCCGAGCGCCACGCCGAACTCGATCCAGAAGGCGCGGGCCTCGGGCACGTTTCCCGTCAGGGCAATCCCCAGCGGAACAGTACTGAGAAGCACATACAATCCTACCCAGAGCAATCCCCGCCGATAGGTGTATCGCATCGTCCGATTCATCCCGAGGAGGTTCAAGGATCCCCGTCTTCGTTCGTCTCCGGGGGCGGATACCGCCACTCAGCCGCGCGCTCCTGTGCCAGCCGCCGACCCGCCAGACGGGTCAGGATGGGCCCGGCCAGGCAAGTGACGAAGATCAGGATGATCACGGCGTCGACCACATCCTCGCTCAGCAGTTGCGCCTTCCGGCCGGTGACGGTAACGGCCAAGGTGGCAGCGGCCTGTGGCATCGTCAGGCCGAACATGACGGCGCGATCCCACCAGCCGAAGCCAAACAGCCTGCCCGTAATCCAAGCCGCCAGCCCCTTCCCTGCCAGCACGAGCCCCACTAGCAGCCCCGCCAACCACCAGATCTCCCCGTTGGCCTGCGACCACCTGTATCTCCAACAGCATCCCTGTGGAAACGAAGAAGAACGGGATGAACAGCATATTTCCGACAAAGGTGACATGCTCGCGCAGCACATCGCGGTGTTCCAACACGCGGTTGAGGCACAGTCCAGCCAGGAATGCCCCTAAGATATCCTCGGTGCCGATCAATCTCGTCAACACCGCCAGCCCCAGCGGTACACCCAGCACGTACAGCGCCTGCTCGGCGGGCGAGACCTTGACCTCAAGCATCCTGCGGCTAGCACGCGGCACTAGCCACAGTGACACGACCACCACCACCAGCAGCCACAGCAAAGGGCCCAATTTCTGCAGAAGATTCCTCTCGTCGCCTACGTTCTGAATGACGACCGCCAAAACGACCAGCGCCAGCGTGTCGGTCAGCAACGTGCCGCCTACCGCCGCCACTACCGCCCGGCGGTGCAGCAAGCCCTGTTGCTCCACGATACGGTACGCGAGCAGCGTGTGCGAGCTGATCAACGCTCCCAGCATCAACGCCGATGGCCACGTCCAGCCCAGCAGCAGCGCTGTTGCCACCGCCGGCGCCAGACACAGCCCGAACGACAGCGCACCCAACGTGACCGGCTCGCGCTTGTGTGCGCGGACAGTGTCCAGATCGATCTCCAGCCCGGCCATGAACATCACGTAGATCAGCCCGATGTCGCCCAGGAACTCCACCATCGGAGCGCGCGTCATCACGCCCCCGCCATCGGGCCCCAGCAGCATACCCAGCACCAGCAGCCCCACCAACCGGGGCAGATGCATCCGCTCCACCGTCAACTGCGCCACCAGCGCGGCCGCTACCAGGATGCTGAACTGCAATACCGGATCGGTAATGGGCAAACTCAAGTACACGGTTGCCTCACATACTCATTGTGGTCGTGCCCGGCGCCGGCGCTGCTCGTCATAGCGCGTAAACCCCTTTTGAAACTCCTCCGTACAAGAGGGCAGTATAAAGCCATTGTCGCCGCCAGGGCATCGAATTGAGTTGGAGTCATCAACCCCAGCGATATAGTTCCACCGTACGGGGGTAGGTCCAAGTTCGAGGTTCCATGTCTCCAAACTCTGTATGTGGGGGCGAAAGGAAAAAGTCAACCCATGGGCAATATCTGTGCGTCACCTGGTGGCTCCTCCCGCGTCACCGGTATTCCGGAGCGGGGCCGGTGTCGATGCAAGGCCGCGTCTGACGGGATCCGCTGTTGGACGCGCGCCCCAGTGCTCGCCGTTCATTGCAGCCGCGACCAGGTGTCTCCATCATGCTGTCCAGGTGGAGGGCTTGACCCCTCTGAGCATCCTCTCTATGATGGTGCCCACCAGAACAGGTCGTGTCGCGTTTGTCCCAAGGACATCGGAGAACAAAGACCTGTCAGCATACAACCGTATCATCGCTGGCCATGGTACTCCGCTGTCTCGCCTGGCGGTGCGCGACCGCCGCTCACCAGATGCGACACATGATGGCTGACAGGCCCCGAATATACAGCAGCAGTAGACGGTCCTTTCCGCCACAACGGGTATGCCGGGTATTCCGCCATGATCGCACAACCGGCACGCTCCACTGGTTGCTTATGCTGTCTCGATTCGCGCCTACATCCCAGGTGCACCCGACTCTGAGCATGGCCCGCTTGACCGGTGTTGTGTTACTTCACCCTCTTGCTCCGCAACTCCACGGAACTGCTCCTGATGACCCACGACAAAGCCCATGAAGAAACTGGCGGGAGGAGGTTCCGCCGGCTGAGGCTGCTGACAGCGGTGCTCGCCGCCTCTGGTCGCGCTTCGGTGTCTCCCAAGCCAGTACTGCGCCGCTTGCTCCCGGGGCTGACCGTTATTCTACTCCTGCTGATCGGTGCTGGATACTGGGGGTTGATGGGTGTCCAGGAGAATCATCTACGCCATACCAGTTTGCTGGCCAAACGACAAGCCGCTGATGACCTGGATCAGCTACTGGCGGAACAGGCGCGGGGACTGGAGGCGGTTCAGGTTCTCATGTTGCTCGATGCGGAGTTGGTTGCGGCACTCGAGGCGCGTGACCGCGATCGCCTGCTCGAGCTTTCCGAACCCATGTTTGACGAGCTGAATGCGTCCTATGAGGTTACGCATTTCTACTTCT
Source organism: Candidatus Latescibacterota bacterium (assembly GCA_007136405.1). Lineage (GTDB taxonomy): Bacteria > Latescibacterota > UBA2968 > UBA8231 > UBA8231 > SLHA01. Next base: position 4,088 of record SLHA01000029.1, on the reverse strand, counting down.
CCGACACCAACCGCGTCTGTCTGTTGCGCGTCCACAAGCCGGAAAAATACGGCGACCGCTTCGACCGGTTTTCAGCCGTGGAAGCGGAGCGTACCGGCCGGACCGCCTCGGGCATCGAGCTGGGTCCGCTGGGCACCTTTACTCTGCGGGTGGTGCGTCCGGTTTTCGACCAGCGTCAACTTCTCGGTTATCTGGAACTGGGCAAGGAAATCGAGGATGTACTGGATGCCATCGTCAAATACGAAGGGGTACACACGATAGTGGCCATCCGCAAAGATGCTCTGGTCCGGCCGCAGTGGGAGGCAGGCATGGCTATGCTGGGCCGTGAGGCCGACTGGAATCGCCTGCCCGAGCACGTCGTCATCCATGCCTCCATGCCCCTCCCCGCCGAGGTCGAACCTCATATCGGTTGCGATGATCTTGGCGATGGGGATGCTTCCGACGGAATCCGCTTTGACGGTCGGCATTGGCGGATCATGTCGGAGCCCATGATTGACGCCTCCGGCCGTGAGGTCGGTTCATTGCTTCTGCTTCACGATGTGACGGAACTCAAAACCGCGCAACAACGCCTGATAGCCCTAGCCGGAGCCGCGGCCTTCTTCCTGCTGGCGGCACTCCTGACCCTGGTCGTCATCATGCTGCGGCGCACCGATGCGGGTATCCGCGACCAGCAAAAGAGCTTGAGGGAAAGCGAAGAACATCTCGCGGCCACGCTGCGCTCCATCGGGGACGGAGTGATCTCCTGCGACCGCGTAGGGAAGATCACGAACCTCAACAGCAGCGCTGAGAAGCTCACCGGCTGGACCACGGCCGAGGCGGTGGGACGTCCACTGGAAGAGGTGTTCCGCATCGTCCACACCCAGACCCGGAAGACCGCTGAAAACCCGGTGGCGCGAGCCCTTGCCGAGGGCGTCAACGTGGAACTGGCCAACCACACCACGCTCATCGCCCGGGACGGGACGGAGCACCAGATCGCCGACTCCTGTGCGCCCATCCGCGACGACTCCGGGGCCGTCACCGGCGCTGTACTCGTCTTTCGCGACGTGACCGAGGAATACCGGCGGCGGGAGGAACTGCGGGATCGCGAGGCGCGACTCGACATGTTCTTCTCCCAATCCTTCGACGGGTTTTTCTTCATGATGCTGGAGGAACCCGTGGACTGGAACGGAGCGAGCGAGGCCGGGAAGGAAGCGCTGCTGGATTATGTGATGTCGCAGCAGCGCATGACCAAGGTCAACGCGGCGATGCTCGAGCAGTACGGCGCCAAGGAGGAGGACTTTATCGGACTGACTCCTAATGATTTGTTTGCCCACGACCTGGAACATGGCCGGCATATCTGGAAAGGGTTGTTCGACAAGGGACACTGGCACGTGGAGACCAGGGAACAGCGGCTGGACGGTACGCCCATCCTCATCGACGGAGACTATATCTGTCTGTATGACAACCAGGGGCGAATCACCGGGCATTTCGGCGTGCAGTCCGATATCACGGAGCAGAAGCAGACCGAGATGCAGCTGGCCGAGAGCGAAGCGCGATTCCGGACGCTGTTCGATGAATCTCCTGTATCGGTCCTCGTGCACGACAAGGATACCGGCGAGATTGTTGACGCCAACGAGGTCGCCTACAGGACCTATGGGTTTGACTCGATCGAGGCGCTTCAAGAGAACGACTTCTGGATCGATCCTCCCTACTCGGCCAATGACGCATTGCGATGGATTCACAAGGCCGCTGCTGAGGGAGTACAGCAATTCGAGTGGAAAGGCAGAAAAACCAACGGCGAAGTGTTCTGGGAGCAGGTCACGCTCAGGCTGATCGTCATCGGCGAAGTGGAGAGAGTATTGTCCGTAACCATAGACATCACTGCGCTCAAGCGGGCCGAACAGGAATTGCTGGAGATCAACCGGGAACTGGAGAACGCCACAGCCCGGGCCAACGAGATGGCCGTTCAGGCAGAGATCGCGAATGTGGCCAAGAGTGAGTTCCTGGCCAACATGAGTCACGAGATCCGCACGCCGATGAACGGTGTCATCGGTATGGCCGGCCTGCTGCTTGACACGGAATTGTCCGAGGACCAGCATCGTTATGCCGAGATCGTCAAGTCCAGCGGCGAGTCGCTGCTGGGGCTGATCAACGACATTCTGGACTTCTCGAAGATCGAGGCCAGGAAGCTCGACCTGGAGATTGTGGACTTCGATCTGCAACACCTGCTGGACGATTGTGCCTCCAGCCTGGCTCTGCGGACGCACGAAAAGGGCCTGGAGCTGATCTGTGCCGCCGACCCCGGCGTGCCGACGCGACTTAGCGGCGATCCGGGCCGCCTGCGCCAGATCCTCACCAACCTCGCCGGCAATGCCGTGAAATTCACCTCAGAGGGAGAAGTCGCGGTGAGGGTGGCAACGGCGGACGAACAACCTCAGGACGGGCAGGGTGTTCTGCTGCGATTTTCGGTGTGCGACACGGGCATTGGCATTTCGGAGGATAAGACGAATTTGTTGTTTTCGCCCTTCTCTCAGGTGGATGCTTCGAGGAACCGGAAATTCGGCGGCACGGGTCTGGGCCTGGCCATTTCCAAGCAACTGGCCGAGATGATGGATGGCGAGATCGGGGTGAATAGTGTCGAGGGGAAGGGCTCCGAATTCTGGTTCACGGCCCGATTCGGCCTGCGAACAGATGCGGAAGGAGAGCAGGCAACCCCACCCACCGGGCTCTCCGGGGTGCGGGTGCTGATCGTGGACGACAACGCCACTAACCGGGAAATTCTCGCCACGCGCTTGAGTTCGTGGGGCATGCGCCCGGAAGCAGCGTCTGACGGCCCGTCGGGAATACAGGCGCTGCACCGTGCCCTGGACGAGCGTGACCCGTTCCGGATCGCCATAATCGATATGCAAATGCCGGATATGGACGGCGAATCCGTGGGCCGCGCCGTCAAGGCGGATACCGAGCTGGCGGAAACCCGCCTGGCGCTGCTTACCTCGCTGGGATCGCGCTGCGATACGAAGCACTTGCAGGAGATCGGCTTCTCCGCCTACGCCGAGAAGCCAATCCGCCAGGACGAGCTGAAGGAGGTTCTGTCCCGGGCTCTCATCAGCGACGCTTCTCAACCCATTGCAGTAAGCCATACGGTCCCCGAGGCTACCGCCCGGTTTTCCGACCGCAGGGCCCGTATTCTGCTGGTTGAGGATAATATCACCAACCAGCAGGTGGCCCTAAACATCCTGACAAAGCTGGGCCTCACGGCCGACGCGGTGGCCAACGGGCGCGAAGCCGTCGAGGCGCTCAAGAGCTTGCCCTACGATCTGGTGTTCATGGACGTCCAGATGCCGGAGATGGACGGGCTGGAAGCCACGCGGCAGATCCGCGCGGCGCAATCTGCGGTTCGCAACCCGAAGGTCCCCATCATAGCTATGACGGCCCATGCCATGCGGGGCGACGAGGAGGAATGCCGGCGGGCGGGCATGGACGACTATGTGTCCAAACCAGTCACGCCTCAGATCCTGGCCGCGGTACTGGACAGATGGCAGCTTGTAGGGAAAGAGGATCCTGCAGGTATACCGACGGAAGAAACCTTGGGCAGTGAATCAAGCGCGCGCGAGGGCTGCAACGCGAACGCGGCGGATGCGGCAGAGGTCTTTGACCGCACCGTCATTCTGGAACGGCTGATGGGGGACGACGAGCTGGCCGATAGTATTCTCCAGGGCTTCCTGGCGGATATGCCCATCCAGATCGAGGCCCTGCGGAGCTGTCTGGAGGCCGGCGACGCGTTCGCGGTCGAGCGCCAGGCCCACCAGATCAAGGGTGCCGCGGCCAACGTGGGCAGCGAGACCCTGCGGGCCCTGGCCTTGCAGATGGAGACGGCGGGCAAAGCTGGAGACCTGGAAGGAATAGAGTCCCGCATGCATGATCTCGTGGCGACCTTTGAGCAACTGAAACAAGCTGTGAACGGAGATTCATCATGCGCATCCTGATCGCCGAAGACGATTTCACCAGTCGCAATATGCTGGCTGCGGTTCTGAAAAAGGCCGGACACGAGCCGTTGGAGACTTTCGACGGAGACCAGGCGTTGCAGGAGCTGCAGAAACCGGACGCGC
>SLHA01000160.1 GCA_007136405.1 Candidatus Latescibacterota bacterium | reverse complement strand
TCCGCGTCCTGCCACTGAAGCAGAGGCGGAGCAAGCATTCCATCGAGGACATACGGATCGATCCGCAGGCTCCAGCTCCGGCGGCCGGCGCCTTGCTCCCGGTCATCGAACAGACGGCCGCTGCCATCCGCCGGGCGCGCGCCCGGGGAGCCGCCGTGATCCTGGCGTACGGGGCGCATCTGATCAAGAATGGCCTGGCCTCCGTGGTCGAAATGCTGCTCGCCGGCGGCTGGGTCACTCACCTGGCCACGCAGGGCGCCGGTACCATTCATGACTGGGAGTACGCCTTTCAGGGACATTCCGAGGAAGATGTGCGGGCCAACCTGGCACACGGATGCTTCGGTACCTGGGACGAGACCGGGCGGTATATCAACCTGGCGGTGACCGCGGGAGCCGTGGACGGGCTGGGGTACGGCGCCGCCCTGGGGCGCTTCATCGTGGATCAGGGTTGCGTCCTGCCACCTCCCGCCCAGCTGGCCGCGTCGGTGCGCGCCTGGGCCGCGCAACCGTACGACGATCCGCTGATGCCCGCCCGGGCCGAGTTGCTGCAGTTGATGACACGCTTCAACCTGAGCGGAGGACCTGTCCGGGTGGAACACCCGTACGCCGGCTGTTCCCTCACCGCCGCCGCCTGGCGCCTGAGCGTGCCTCTGACGGTGCATCCGGGCATCGGCTACGACATTATCTACACCCACCCGCAAACCAGCGGCGCGGCGCTCGGGCGCGCGGCGCATACGGACTTCCGGAAACTGGTGCGCAGCGTCGAGCACCTGCACGGCGGGGTGCTGTTGTCCGTGGGTTCAGCGATCATGGCGCCGCAGGTTTTCGAGAAGGCCATAGCTGTGGTCAACAACCTGCGCCGTCAGCGTGGCCACGACGCCCTCCAGCCCTTCATCGTGGTCAACGACCTGGCGCCGGCCGCCTGGGACTGGAACGCCGGCGAGCCTCCCGCCGACAACCCCGCTTACTACCTGCGTTTTCTCAAATCCTTCAGCCGTGCCGGCGGCCGCATGGTTTATGCCGCGGGGGACAACCGGGTTTTCGTGCACAACCTGCTGCATGCCCTGACCATGGGGACGCAGGGCTGACGCGCCGTAGCCGGTACCGGAAGCCTGTTGAAGCCGTGCAGGGCCGCCCCTACCGTCACGGTCACCGGGGATGTCGACCGGGCAGTTCGTTGCCGCCGCGAGCGATCGCATCTCCGGACGGTCGAGTCGAACGGACTGAGGGTCAAGCGGAACAGACTGGCGGTCGAGTCGAACGGACTGAGGGTCAAGCCGAACGGATGGTCCGGTGACATCAGGAACGGGTTTCGGTTGCCGTAGTGTGCCGGCGCCCTACCCCGGCTGGCGCGTTCATTCCTCGTACTTCGCCTCGATCATATGCCGGTAGCGCTCCACCACGGCGCCAGGTACTATTTTCTTGAGCCCCTTGGTCAGCGTTCCCTGCTCCTCGCTCAGCGGCTCCGGCAGCAAAAGGATTTTCTGCGGCCGATCGTGCGCCGGCAGTCCCAGACGATCGACCTCTTCCAGCATCATCGAGCGAATGCGCTCGGCCAGAGCCGGATGCACCCGCAGCGCGTCCTCATCGTCCACGGGTAGACCGGGTACGTCCGCCAGTGCCCGTGCCTCTTCCAGCGCCACCGTCACCAGCGGCAGCGGAAAGGCGCGTGCGTGGTCACCGTAAACCAGTACATGCTCCACCAGTGGCACCCGGCCGAACACCTCCTCCAGCAGCTCCGGGTTGACGAACTCGCCATTGTTGAGCTTGAACTGGCGGCCGACGCGGCCGCGAAAGGTCAGAAAACCGTCCGCATCGATGCTGAACAGATCTCCGGTCCGGTACCACACCTTGCCGTTGTCGTCCTCGAACAATACCTGAGCCGTCTCGTCCGGGTCGCTCAGATAACCCCGCATGACATTGCGGCCATGCACCAGCAGTTCCCCGGCCTGGTCGTGGCTGGAGCGGTACTCTCCGGTCGCCGGATTGCCGTATCCGAGCTCCTGCCCGCCCCGTCCGACGATGCGCACCTCAAGAAGAGGGCGGCCCACCGTACCGGTGCGCCGGCCGGTGAGGTTGTTGCAGGCCACCAGCGGCGCGCACTCCGTGGTGCCGTAACCCTCGAAGGTGGTGATGTCCAGTACCTCCTGGAAGAAATCCAGGGCCTCCGGATCCGCTTTGGCGGAGCCGACGACCAACAGCTCCAGATTGGGCCCTACCCTGCTGGCCAGTTGCGCCTTGATCTTGGCTATGATGCGATGTCCCAGGGTGGCATGGAAGGTGCGCTGAGTCACGCTGGCACTGCCGGCGTCGATGGCCCGTTTACTCTCCACCGCGCTCTTCACCAGCCGTCCCTTGAGGCCTCCTTTCTCGATTTCCTTGCGGACGTTCATGTATACTTTATTCAGGATGAGCGGCACGGTGAGGAACCCCATGGGCGCGGACAGCCGGATGTCGGCCAGAACCCGCTCCGGCGACCGGGCCAGATCCAGCATCCAACCCTTGGCCAGCGGGAAGTAGATGTTGAGAATGCCGAGGGCATGATAGTCCGGCGCCGATTTGAAGAAATGCATGTCTCGCCGCAGCGAGATCACGTCCCAGGCCTCCTCCAGGTTGGCGACGATGTTGTCATTCGTCTGCACGACTCCCTTGGGCAACCCGGACGATCCCGACGTGTACAGAATCTTGCTTTCGTCTTCCGGCAAAACAGCGACCTGCGGCAACGTTTTGCCCTTGCCAAGGCTCAGAAGCTCGTCCCAGGAGATCCGGTCCTGGAGGTCTGCGGATGCCTCGTCCGCGCAGATCGACACCAGGCGGGGCGGATGCTCCAGCAGTTCCCGAATGCGTTCGTACTGGGCCAACCCCTTATGGTCGCAGAAAAGCACCTCCAGCCCGGAGTGGTTGATGCTGTGCAGCAGGATCTCCGCCGGAACCTTGAGGCACAGCGGCACGCTGGACACCCCGAGCAGATCCGTAGCCAGAAAGACGAGCAGGGGCTCCACGCCGCCGTCGGTGAGTATTCCCACCCGGCATCCTCTGGCGATGCCCATGGCGTGCATGCCGGCAGCCAGGCGATCACGCCGGGCCTGCAGTTCGCCGTAGGTTGTCGGCTGGTAGGCCAGCCCGCCCCTATCCTGGTGCAGCGTGCGGATGGCGACGCGGTCGGCGTTCTCCAGAAATGACTGGTTCATGACATCACGTAGTGTTCGTTCCACAGTTTCCTCGTTCCGCAGTTTCCTCGTTCCGCGTGTATGGTCAGCGGTCGCCCGCCGCCTGTGGCATGGATGGCGGCGGTGCAATGATACACCTCCGGCGAGCATGCGGCAAGCTGCAGCTGTTCCGGTATGCGACCAGGGCGGCAGCCCGATTGCGGCCGGGGTGGTAGCTTGCTTACGGCCAGGGCGGCAGCCTGATCGCGGCCGCAGATTCGAGCATCGGTCAGGATCCGATGCGGGGCCGTCAGCGCGTCAACCGGCACCCGGGTTGGTGCACAGACTTGCGTCATCCGGCCTTTCAGCCGCACATTTCCGTAACCTGGCTCGTTCCGGCAACAGATCCGGGTGGTCGCGCCAGGCATCGCGCCGAATCCCCGGCCCGGGCAACGGCAACCCTCACATGGAGGTCGAACATGGCTGCTCTCCGTTCCAACCTCAGGCAGATGGGCCTGGCCGCCTTGCTGGTCCTGATGCTCTTCTCCACCCAGGCCCTGGCTCTGGGCCCCCGCGACACCAGCCTGACCGGCGCCATGGGAAGCGCCACCGTGGACGGCGAGCAGTACTACCGAATCACCATGCGTCCGGAGATCCCGGTGGGCAACTGGGGGGTGGCTCTGGATATCGAGTTGTTCATCACCCCGGACGGGGGGATCAGCAGCCGCGGCTGGCAGTTCGGATCCGCCACGCGGGCGGTGGACTCCTTTCTACGCAAAATCTACTACGTCCGCTATGGTCATCCCAGGGATCCGCTGTACGTGCGGGTTGGAGCGCTTGATGATGTCACCCTGGGATACGGCCTGATCATGGACGGGTACAGCAACGCCATGGAGTATCCCGGAGTCAAGAAGACGGGGGTGGTGCTCAACATGGAAAACGTGGCAGGATCGGGCCTCAACCTGCAAGGCATGATCAACCATGTGCAGGACTTCCAGGCGGGCGGCGCCCTCGTCGGTCTGCGGGCCTGGAGGCGCGCGGTGGGCCGGATCGAGCTGGGGGCTACCGGTGTGATCGACCTGAACCAATATAGCGGCGTCGACGAGGTGATCTACCACGATCCCACCCGCGATATGCCGGAAAGCCTGATCCAGCAGTTGCGCGAACTCAGCGAGGAATACCCCGACGATCCGCGCTTCGAGGAACTGCTCACCCGCCGTGAGATCTTCAACCGGGACAAGGTGGATGCTCACCGATTCGGCATGGTGGGCCTGGACGCGGCCTATCCGCTGATCAACGGGCGCCGGCTGTCCCTGCGCCTGTACGGACAGTGGGCCATGTTGCTGGATGACTCCCCTACCCTGACGGAGAGGGAGGCTGATTCGCTGGGTGTGGCCCCCGGCATAACCAAGGCCGAAGGCTGGGGCATCGGCGCACCCGGCCTGTGGTGGGAGATGGGATCCATTCGGGCTCAGTTGGAATTCCGCCATTTCGTCGACGATTTCAACTCGGGTTATTTCGACCGTATGTACGAACTGGACCGTGCCCGACTCGACCGGTCTACCGGTCGTATCCGGACCAAGAGCGCCACGCTGACCCATCCGGACCGGGCGCGGACGCAGTCCGGAGTGTATGGCAAACTCACCGGCGAGTTGTGGGGCCTGTTGCGGACCACCGGTTCGTACCAGTATCTGACCGGCGGCGACGATCCCAACCAGCAACTCACCGCTGAAGTGCGCGTTACCGACCGCATTCTGCGGGACATCCCGCGCCTGGACGATGCCCGAGCCTATTACCGGAAAACCAACATCGGTATCGGATTGAGCCAGGACGGCACCGACACGGACGGCTTCTTCGAACCCACCGAAGACACGTATTACGGTTATGCTGTGCAAATGCGTATGGTCGGCGACCTGGCCATCGTCTGGGACACCCGGTACGTGTTCGACCGTGATGCCGAGCAGCAACGCCAGCGGCGCCGGAATCTGAGCATTGAAACGGTCTTCCGGTTCTGAGGTTCCGGACATGAGAATCTCCAGCATCGAAGCCATCGTCCTGCGCCTGCCCCGGGTGACCGCCGCCTGCGACGGCACCCAGGACACCTGTCTGATCCGCGTGGACACGGACGCCGGCATCACCGGCTGGGGCGAGGCGGACTCCGCGCCCACGGTGATCAAGGCCATCGTCGACGCCCCCCTGTCCCATCAACTGTGCGACGGACTGGCAAACGCCCTGACCGGTGCCGATCCGCTGGCCGTGCATGTCTGTCGCCAGCGCATGTTGCAGGCCGCCAACTACTACGGCCGCAGCGCCGCCGGTCTTCACGCCATGGCCGGCGTGGAGACCGCCCTGTGGGATATTGCCGGCAAGGCGTATGGACAACCGGTGAGTCACCTGCTGGGCGGTCCCCACTGCGACCGCTTCCGGGCCTATTGCTCCATCCTTTTCGCCGATACGCCGGCGTTGACCTATGACCTGGCACGGCGGCACGCGGATCTGGGCTTCACCGCGATCAAGTTCGGTTGGGGACCCATGGGGCAGGATGCCGCAACCGACACCGCCCTGGTGCGGGAGGCCCGGCGCGGCGCCGGCAGCGACATCGACATCCTGGTCGACGCCGGCCAGGTCTGGGACTGGCGCACCGCGCTTGACCGGGCCGGCAGCTTCGCTGATTGCGGTATCCTGCTGCTGGAGGAGCCGCTGGCTCCGGACGATCTGGACGGTTACGCCCGGCTGTGTGCCCGCAGTCCAGTACCCATCGCGGCGGGTGAGGCCGAGGCGCGTCTGGAGGACTTCGAGGCCCTGCTGCGGCAGGGCGGGCTGGACTGGATCCAGCCTGATCCGGGCCGGTGCGGCATCTGGACCATGGTGCAGGCCGGACGTCTGGCTGCCAGCCTGCATCGGCGCATGGCCAATCACAGCTTCAAGAGTGGCATCACCATGGCAGCTTCCCTGCACGCGTTGAGCGCCTGTCCGGGAGGAGAGCTTTTCGAGTATTGCATGTCGGATTCCCCTTTGCGGCACCAGGTGACGCGTGAATCGTTCACATTGGAGAACGGCAGGGTGCCGGTTCCGACAGGCCCGGGACTGGGAGTCACTGTGGTACAGGACACCATAGACCGGTACCGCGTAGCCTGAGCACCGACGCACCAAATCCGGCCCGCCGCCGGCGACACCGCGCCTCCCGCGCGGCAGGGCCGGCGGCGGGCCGGCCGGCGTCCGTCTCTGCAGGTTTCCCCACCCCTGCAGCTTCACTTCCCTGCCAGGCCCCTGCCAGACAGCGCCGCCACATCCCGGGGTCACTTGCGGAGATTCCTTGGCCGCGCCGCCAGGCAATTTGGCGAAGCACGGTTGCCGGGACTGCCCCCCCTCACTGGAACGCGGAACGATTGCCCAAAACAGCCCCCTCAACCATGACAAGCAGTGGGATACACGGTTTTTTTTCATGGTTTTTCATTTATTCCGTTCCAGCACTTGCCTAACAGGCATGATAAGCATATAATCAGGCTCGCCAAGAAACATAATATTCTTACATCACCATTTCCGGAGCTACCAGCCATGAGGGGTGCCGACAAAGTCATCCAGGCTCTCGAACGGCAAGGGGTCGAGTTCATCTTCGGCCTTCCGGGAGGTGCGGTGATCCCGCTTTTCGACGCCCTGGTGGACTCTTCGCGGATCAAGCTGGTGCTGACCCGGCACGAGCAGGGAGCCACCCACATGGCTGACGGATATGCCCGCGCCACCGGCAAACCCGGCGTTGTGCTCGTGACCTCGGGTCCGGGAGCCACCAATACCATCACCGGCCTGCTGACCGCGCACATGGACTCCGTTCCCCTGGTGGTGCTCACCGGCCAGACGATCAGCCCCATGCTGGGCAAAGACGCCTTCCAGGAGGCGGATGTCTTCAATATTTCCATGCCGGTGGTCAAGCATTCCTACCTGGTCCGGGATGTCAACGACATTCCCAGAGTCCTGGCAGAGGCGTTTCACATCGCCACTACAGGCCGCAAGGGGCCGGTGTTGGTCGATCTTCCCAAAGACATCACATCCGCCGAGTGCACCGCGGATTTTCCGGACAAGCTCGATCTGCCGGGATACCACTGGGAACCCAAACCGGATCCTGCCCGCCTGAAGGAGGCTGCCCGCCTGCTGAGTCAGGGTCAGCGTCCCCTGTTGTATGCCGGCGGAGGGTGCATCGCGGCCGGCGCTCAGGACGCGCTGAAAGCCCTGGCCGTCAAGCTGCAGATCCCCGTGACCAACACCCTGCTCGGCAAAGGCGCCTTCCCCGAGCAACACCCGTTGTCCGTGGGCATGCTGGGCATGCACGGAACCGCCTATGCCAACAAGGCGGTGACCGCGTGCGATGTCTTGTTCTGTGTGGGCGCCCGCTGGGATGACCGGATCACCGGCAGGCTGGATGCCTTCTGCCCGGATGCCAAGAAGATCCATGTGGATATCGATCCCTCTGAACTCGGCAAGGTGCTGCAACCGGACGTCTTCGTGGAAGGTGATGCCAAAGCGGTACTGGAGGAACTTGTCCGCACCACCACACCGCGGGATACTTCGGACTGGCTGGCCATGATAGACGAGTGGAAAACCAAGTATCCCCTGCATTATCCCAAAAAGGGCGGTCTCAAGATGCAGGCCGTCATAGACCGTTTGTACCATCTGACCGGTGGCCGTGCCGTCATCACCACGGACGTGGGACAACACCAGATGTGGGCGGCGCAATTCTACCGCACCGCGCATCACCGCCAGTGGCTCTCGTCCGGAGGCGCGGGCACCATGGGATACGGACTTCCTGCCGCCATCGGAGCGCAGTTCGGACGGCCGGACGACACGGTGGTCGCCATCGTCGGGGACGGCGGGTTCCAGATGACCATGCCCGAGCTGGCCACGGCTGTGGTCCAACGCCTGCCGATCAAGGTGCTGGTCCTGGACAACCGCTACCTGGGCATGGTGCGCCAGTGGCAGAATTTGTTCTTTGACAACCGGCTGTCCGGGGTGGAACTGGAAGGCAACCCGGACTTCGTCAAGGTGGCGCGCGCATACGGCATGGAGGGGTTTCGCCTGCGCCGTACCGCAGATATAGACCGGGTTCTGCGCCGCGCCCTCAAGCACGACGGTCCGTGTCTGGTACACGCCGAGGTGGAAAAGGAAGACAACGTCTTTCCCATGATCCCGGCCGGAGCCGCGCTCAGCGAGATGCTCATCGAGCCACCGCGCAAGCGCCTGCCCCAGCCGACCGGCAGCACGTAAGACAGGACACCATGGAGGAAAGGAGTGTACTGATGACAGACATGCAGGACACCGTCCGCGGCGGCCAGCAGGACCGGGATGCCCTGTCTCCGGATAACACCGCCAACGGGCACCGGGCCACCATGGGACTTCTGGTGAACGACCGGCCCGGCGTTCTGGTGCGCATCGCCCAGGTTTTCAGCCGGCGCGGATACAACATCGAGTCCCTGGTGGTATCTCCTACCCATGTAGCCAACACCTCCCGCATGACGATCACCTCCAGCGGACCGTATGATGTTCTGCACCAGATCATCCTCCAGCTCAACAAGCTGGTCGACGTGATCCACGCCCGCGACCACAGCATGGACGAAGCGGTCACCCGCGAGCTGGCGTTGTTCAAAGTGCTCTGCAATGTCAACCAGCGCACGGAAGTCCTGCAGTTGGCCGAGGTTTTCCGGGGCAAGGCCGTGGACATATCCAACGACACGATCACCATAGAGGCCACCGGCACCACGGAGAAGATCGACGCCCTGGAAAAGATGCTCAACAAGTTCGATCTGCGTGAGATGGTGCGCACCGGCAAGGTGGTCATGGCGCGCGGCCGCGAACTGACCTGAGGCCGGCTGTGGCGGCAGAACCCGCCAGGCAGTCGGGCTATTGCCGAGAGTGTCCGTCCATCGTTTATTGTATAGTTTATCGTTGATGTCGCCTATCCATGCAGCGTCGGCTATGCCTCGACCGCCGCCAGTGGGGAACACCCGTGACCGGCTCAGGCCGTGGCGGTAATGCCCTGGCCTTGACCAGCCTTCAAGGCCGCAGTCGGGCTGGCCTGCGGCCTTTACCGGCACCACTGAGGATTTGTCGCTACGGCGACGCAAACGAGCCGCGCGGCGGGACTCCCGATGACCAGCTTGCACCAACAACACCTTCGCCATATATTGAACGGGTGTGCACGACCTGCCTTATGCCCGCATCGGGCTTCCATATTCCGCTTCTCGTCCATCTCATCCTTTTCCAAGGAAGTCTAGTTCAATGAGCAAATACGTCTATCTCTTCGGCACCGAAAAGACCGACGGAGACGCCTCCATGCGCAACCTGCTGGGCGGCAAGGGCGCCAATCTGGCCGAGATGGCCAATCTGGGGCTGCCGGTACCAGCCGGTTTTACCATCAGCACAGAAGTGTGCACGCACTATTACGAGCACGGAAACACCTATCCGAAGGAACTCGAGGAGCAGGTGGAAGCCGCCATCCGCGAGGTGGAGAAGACCATGCAGGCGGAATTCGGCAATCCGAAGAACCCGCTGCTGTTCTCGGTACGCTCCGGCGCCCGCATCTCCATGCCCGGCATGATGGACACCGTGTTGAACCTGGGTCTGAATGACGAAATCTGCGCCGGACTGGTGGAAAAATCGGGCAACGAACGCTTCTGTTATGATCTGTACCGCCGGTTGGTGCAGATGTACGGTGACGTCGTGATGGGGCTGCGTCCGGAGGGCAAGGAAGTGGACCCCTTCGAGCAGTTGTTAGAGAAGAAGAAGGAGGCCCGGGGCGTGGAGCTGGACAACCAGCTTAGCGCCGAAGACCTCAAGGAACTGGTCCAGGAGTTCAAGGCGGAGATCAAGAAGCGGCTGGGCAAGGATTTTCCGGAGGATCCCAAAGAGCAGCTCTGGGGCTCCATCGGCGCGGTCTTCAGTTCCTGGAACGGCAACCGGGCGGTGCGCTACCGCGAGATCGAGGGCATCCCCCACAACTGGGGCACGGCGGTCAACGTGCAGGCCATGGCGTACGGCAACATGGGCGATGATTGCGCCACGGGGGTGGCTTTCTCACGCGACCCGTCCACCGGTGAGAACAAGCTGTACGGCGAATTCCTGGTCAACGCCCAGGGAGAAGACGTGGTTGCCGGCATCCGCACGCCGCAGCCCATCGAGGAACTGGAAGCCATCATGCCGGAGGCCTACGCGGAGTTCGTCAAGGCCTGCAATCTGCTGGAACAGCATTACAAGGAAATTCAGGATCTGGAGTTCACCATCCAGCATCACCGGCTGTGGATGCTGCAGACCCGTACCGGAAAACGCACCGCGGCCGCCACGGTCAAGATCGTCACGGACATGGTGGACGAAGGCCTGATCGACAAGGCCACGGCCGTCAAACGCGTCTCCCCTTCCAGCCTGGAGCACCTCCTGCATCCTTCGTTCAACCGCAGCGGCGATGAAGTCATTCTCGGCAAGGGCCTTCCGGCGTCGCCGGGCGCGGCCACGGGCCGTGTCGTCTTCCACGCAGACGAGGCAGAAACCGAAGCGTCCAACGGAGAAAAGGTCATCCTGGTGCGCCTGGAGACGTCGCCGGAGGATATCGGCGGCATGCATGCGGCGGAGGGCATTCTCACCGCTCGTGGCGGCATGACTTCCCACGCTGCCGTGGTGGCCCGCGGCATGGGCAAGTGCTGTGTGGCCGGTTGCGGCGACCTGCGCATCGATTACAGCAAAGACCTGCTGACCACCAACGGCTATACCGTCAAAAAGGGCGATTGGATCTCCATCGACGGCAGCACCGGAGAGGTCATGCTGGGTCAGGTGGAGACTCAGGAAGTCACGTTCTCCGAGGACTTCATCAAACTGATGGTTTGGGCGGACGAAATCCGCACGCTGGGCGTCCGTACCAATGCGGACACCCCGCACGACGCCGAGGTCGCGCGCGGTTTCGGCGCCCAGGGCATCGGGCTCTGCCGCACGGAGCACATGTTCTTCGAAGGAGACCGGATCAAGGCCGTGCGTGAGATGATCCTGTCCAACGACGAGGAGGGCCGGCGCAAGGCGCTGGCCAAGATCGAACCCATGCAGCGCCAGGACTTCGAGGGCATCTTCAAGGCCATGGACGGACTGCCCGTCACCATTCGCCTGCTGGATCCGCCGCTGCATGAGTTCGTCCCGCACGAAACGTCGACACAGGAAGAGATGGCTCGCGAACTGGGTGTCGATGTCGCGGAGATCAAAGCCAAGGTAGACTCCCTGGCGGAGTTCAACCCCATGCTGGGCCACCGCGGCTGCCGCCTGGGCATCACCTACCCGGAAATCTACGAGATGCAGGTACAGGCCATCATCGAAGCCGCCATTACGGTCACCAAGGCCGGTGTCAAAGCCATCCCGGAGATCATGATCCCCCTGGTGGGAACCGTCAAGGAACTGCAGATTCTCCAGGAAAAGGCCCGCGAAGTGGCCGGCCGCCTCATCAAGGACAGCGGCGTCAATCTAACCTACCTGGTCGGCACCATGATCGAGATTCCGCGGGCCGCCCTGTTGGCAGACCAGATCGCCGAGCATGCCGAGTTCTTCAGCTTCGGCACCAACGATCTCACCCAGATGACGTTCGGCTTCAGCCGGGATGACGCCGGCAGCTTCCTGCCGGAATACGTGGCCAAGGGCATATTGCCCAAGGATCCGTTCCAGACGCTGGATGAGGAAGGGGTGGGGCAGCTGGTCAGCATGGGCACAGAGCGCGGCCGGCAGAGCCGTCCGGATCTCAAGGTGGGTATTTGCGGTGAACACGGCGGTGATCCTGACTCGGTCCGCTTCTGCCACAAGGTGGGAATGGACTATGTTTCCTGCTCACCATTCCGGGTACCTATCGCGCGGCTGGCCGCGGCGCAGGCGGTCCTGGAGGACTGAGACCAAGTGCAGATGAGCCGTGTTATCGCCATCGCCAACCAGAAGGGCGGCGTCGGAAAGACCACCACCGCCGTCAATCTGGCGGCATGCCTGGCCGTAGCGGAAAAAAACACGCTTCTCATCGACATGGACCCGCAGGCCAACGCCACCAGCGGTTTTGGAGTCCAGGCCGCCGAGGCCGAGCAGAGCAATGTGTATCATGCCCTGCTCGGCCACAAGACTGCGGATGCGGTGATCCGTAAGACGGATATAGCCTACCTCTCTCTGGTGCCGTCGCATATCAACCTGACCGGCGCCGAGGTAGAGATGGTCAACATGATCGCCCGGGAGCAGAAGCTGGACGGCCTGCTCCCGGACCTGACCGAACAGTTTGAATACATCGTGGTGGACTGTCCGCCTTCGCTGGGGCTGCTCACCATCAACGCCCTGACGGCTTCGGATTGTGTCCTCATCCCCATCCAGTGCGAATATTATGCCCTGGAAGGTCTGGGTAAACTGCTGAACACCATACGGTTGATCCAGCGCCATCTCAATTCCCGGCTGGAGATTGCCGGTGTACTGCTCACCATGTACGACGGCCGCCTGAACCTGTCACGCCAGGTGGCCACCGAGGTCAAATCCTATTTCGGCAACAAGGTTTTCAAGACGGCTATAACGCGCAACGTGCGGCTGGCCGAGGCTCCGAGCTTCGGTCAGCCCATCGTCCTCTATGACATCCTCTCCCCCGGCGCCCAGAACTACATGAGCCTCGCCGGCGAAGTGATCGGACATGGCTAGAAAACCAGCATTGGGACGCGGCATCAACGCGCTGATTCCAGACTCGGCGGAGGAAGCGTCGGACGAACAAGGCCGGCGCATCGTCCAGATCAACGTAGAGGAGATCGAACCCAACCCCTTTCAGCCGCGCACCTCGTTCGACGAGGCGCAGCTCAATGAATTGATGCGCTCCATTCAGGAGAAGGGCGTCATTCAGCCCATCACGGTGAACCGGTCCGGTAACACCTACCAGCTCATCGCCGGCGAACGGCGCTGGCGGGCCTGCAAGATGGCCGGGGTGGAGACCATTCCCGCCGTAGTCTACTCCATCGAATCCCAGCAGGAGCTCATCGAGCTTTCGCTCATCGAGAACATCCAGCGTGAGAACCTGAACGCCATCGAAGAGGCCGAAGGCTACCGCACGCTCATGGACACCTGCTTTCTCACTCAGGACGCCGTCGCACAGAAAGTAGGACGGGAGCGCTCCACCGTGGCCAACATGCTACGCCTGTTGCGGCTGCCCGAGGAAATCCAGGAGTATCTGCGCAACGAGCAGCTGCAGATGGGGCATGCGCGCGCCCTGCTGGCCGTCAAGGACGACGATCAGCGGCTGACCCTGGCCCGGCAGGCGGCGGAGGAGGGTCTTACCGTACGCCAGGTCGAGCAGGCGGCCAGTGGCCAACGGGAAAGCCGCAAGAAGAAACCCCGCGCAGCCGCAGACAAACCCAAGCGTCGGGAGCAGGATCCCCACCTGGTCGAATTCGAGGAAAAATTGCAGCATCATCTGGGAACGGCGGTCAGCATCCGTTGCGGGCAGGCCAACAAGGGGCGCATCGAAGTCGAATTCTACGACACCGATGACCTCGAGCGTCTCCTCGAGCTCCTCCTTCCCGGCAGCGCATGAACTATCTGCTGTACCTCTGCCTGATCGTCTTTTCCGTAGGCTGTACGCTGGTCAACCAGAGCTTACCCAATCAGCCACCGTCTCTGGAAGGCGCAATGATCGACACCCGGCAGGTAGGTAGAGGCCAGCCGGTGCGCCTGCAGATCGTGGCGTCTGACGAGGATGGGGATCCGCTCGTCTACCGCTGGCAGGCCTACCAGATGGATTCGTCGGTTTTCGAAGCCGTACTGGAGTTGTCTCCCGACGGCCTTCTGAACCGTCCGGGTCAGTTGCGCAGTTTTTACGGTTTTCTGGCCCTTGCCACCCCGGCGGGCGGCTTTACCGACTCCACCGCGCACACGCTCAATACGTGGGTGGCGCCTCTCAGCATCCAGGGATCATCGGAACATTTCCTGCTCACGGTTACGGTGCGCGACCGGGATTGCAGTGTCATCACGGACACGGAGCGGCGCGCGGCCTGCCTGACAGACGATTCCCAGTTCATCCAGATCCACCCCGTGGAAGTCACCCAACGCCCGCCTACCGTGGAGCTGCCCGCGGATACCACCGTAGCGTTTGCCGAACCTGAACTGGCCCTGCTGGCACGCGTTCACGATCCCGATGGTGACGAGTTGCAGGTGGAGTGGTCGCAGACCGCCGGAGCGGAGATGCCGTATACAGTCCTGACCCTGCTGACCGGAGATTCCCAGCTGATTGGCGTTCCATTGCATCCGGGCGAATATGCGTTCAGCGTCCTCGTATGCGACGGCGCGGAGTCGGCCATCGCCGGCTCTCATGTAACCGTGGAAGCCGGCGCTCTGCCGCCCGGGGGTGATATGGTGCAGCTCGAGCTTCCGGATGGCCACACGTATTCCATAGACCGGTACGAATACCCTAATGAGTCCGGCACCGTACCGCAGTTGACCGACTCCTGGTTCCAGGCGGCCCGGTTGTGTACCGAGCAGGGCAAACGCCTTTGTACCCCCGAGGAATGGATCCATGCCTGTCAGGGCAGCCAGCGGCAGCCGTATTCCTCCCTGGATGATCCGACTCTGGCGGAGGAGGAACGTTTCGGATACCGCTTCTGCAATACCACAGGCTCTGAAGATGCCGGTGCCCAACCATCGCCAGCCACCCACCGAGCGCCGTCCGGGACCTATTCCAACTGCCACAGCGACTATGGGGTGTACGACATGACCGGAAACGTACGGGAGTGGGTCGCCGGCACCATGGATGACGGCAGCACCAGCGGCGGCCTCAGTGAGAGTTCCGTGCAAGACGCCCCACCGGAACTGAATCCGTGCAGCGCGGTTACCCGGTTCCCTTCCCTGCCTGCCGGATGGGAGATCCTGTCGCCGGCAGCAGCCAGTGAGCTGCCGCCGGAACTCACCGAATACTATCTGCAAAACGATGTTGGCTTTCGTTGCTGTCGCTGAAGACGCCAGCCGAAGCCGGTGGCGCAGCGGGCATCGGCTTCGAAAATATCCGGAACCGTGCTCGCCATTACTCTGCATGCATATTGTGAACCTGGGCCAGACGTTGCGGTCGCCATGCCATGCAGCCGGCCACCTGGTGCCGCGCACGGAAATACCGGCCCGGTTCCGGGTTCACGGCACTCATGGCATCACCGGCCTGTGGTCCCTCACCTGGAGAGAACCGATCGTACCATGAATCAGGACGCCATCTTTCAGTTGCTGCAGGCAGTTGCCCGGGGCACCACCAGCGCCGAAAAGGCCCTGGAACAGCTGCGCGAGCTGCCCTTTGAAGACATCGGCTTCGCCCACGTGGATCACCACCGCAGCCTGCGCACCGGGTATCCGGAAGTCATCTTCTGCCAGGGTAAGACCGCGGACCAGGTGGTGGCCATCGCCGAACGCCTGCTGGCTCGCGACTCGCGGGTCCTGGCCACGCGGCTGGCTCCGGAACAGGGACAGGCGCTGGTGCAGCGGTTCAGCGCTACCGAGTACGACACCGTCGCCCGCACAGCGCTGATCATCCCGGAACGGGAAGCGCCCATGGAACCACGAGGCCAGGTTGCCGTGGTGTCGGCGGGCACCTCCGATATGCCGGTAGCCCGGGAAGCCATCGTCACCGCCCAGGCGATGGGAGCCCGGGTAGATGCCATATTCGACGTGGGTGTAGCTGGCATTCACCGGTTGCTCAACTACCAGGAGCGGCTGCGCCGGGCGCGGGTCATCGTGGTGGTGGCAGGCATGGAGGGAGCGCTGGCCAGCGTCGTCGGTGGACTGGTAAACGTACCGGTCATCGCCGTGCCGACCAGCGTGGGGTACGGCGCCAGCTTTCATGGTCTGTCAGCCCTGCTCACCATGCTCAATTCCTGTGCCTCGGGCGTGCTCGTCGTCAACATCGACAATGGCTTCGGCGGCGGCTATGCCGCCGCCCTGATCAACAACCTGGTCCAGCAAGAGCAGGAGGGGTGAAGCCGCCGCAGGCAGAATTCACCGCGGCGGCCACGCGATTGGTGACGTCAGGCAGGCGGCCACCGGGCCAACAGCATCACCTGCGCGGTTGTGCGAGCGGTGACGTCAAACGGCCGCGGCCCGATAGTCCCAGCCATGACCTCTGCGCTGGACAGATTCAGCCGGGTCAGAACTCCGATAGCACTTCCAGATCCCTGGGGTCATCAAATGGGATCAACTGTTCCGGCGTCTGGCTGACGGAGCCATCTACACCGGTTTTCCCCCCTGTCTGACTACGCCTTGCGTCTTGGGACTGTCCGCCATTCCTGGCGGAAGGGCCGTTTCTGCCGTTGCGCCAGCGCTCGCCCTGGTACCGACACCCGAGGCACATTGACATCCTCCTGACCACCGGTTTAGTTGCAGGCATATCGTTTCCTTCGAAAACTGAACGATGCAGGCAGACCGCTCATGTCCACGGATCCCGCCCGTCGCGTTGCCGCGCTTGTCGAACAGCTCAACGAGCACAACTACCGCTACTACGTCCTGGCCCAACCTTCCATCAGCGACCAACAGTACGATGCCCTGCTGGCTGAGCTGGCCCAACTGGAAGACGCTCATCCCGAATTGCGCCGACCCGACTCGCCCACGCAGCGGGTCGGCGGTAAAGCCACCGGAGACTTTGCTACGGTCCGGCATGCCACCCCCATGCTCAGTCTGGAGAACAGCTATTCACAGGACGCTATACAGGCATTCGACGCCCGGGTCCGGAGGGCGCTGCCCGGAGAAGAGGTTCGTTACGTAGCCGAACTCAAACTGGACGGCGTGGCACTCAGCCTGCTATACCAGGACAGCCACTTGATGCGCGCCGTGACCCGCGGCGACGGGATTCAGGGAGACGACATCACGGCCAACGCCCGGGCCATCGGAGCTATTCCGCTGCGCCTGCGACAGCCGTCCATCGACTGCGAGGTCAGGGGCGAGGTGTACCTGCTGCGGCAGGATTTCGCGGCCCTGAACCGCCAACGCGAAAGCGATGGCGAGTCGTTGTTCGCCAATCCCCGTAATGCCACGGCCGGATCGCTCAAGTTGCAGGATCCGCGCCTGGTGGCCGCCCGGCGATTGCGCCTTGCCGCATACTGGCTGCGTACCGACCGGGTCAGGGCAACACGACACTGGGATCATCTGCGCATCTTGCGGGACTGGGGATTGCCCACCAACCCCGAAGCACGCTGCTGTCCGGACCTGGAAGCGGTCTGGGCTTATTTCCGCGAGTTTGGACAACGCCGGGACGAGTTGCCGTATGAGATCGACGGAGTCGTCATCAAAGTTGACGATCTGGACCAGCAGAGGCGCCTGGGGTTCACGGCCAAGAGCCCGCGTTTTGCCATGGCGTACAAATTTCAGGCCCGGCAGGCCAACACGCGCCTGCTGGATATACAGGTTCAGGTTGGCCGCACGGGCGCAGTGACTCCGGTGGCGGTGCTCGAACCCGTGCCGCTGGGCGGAAGCACCATCAGCCGGGCAACCCTGCACAACGAGGACGAGATCCGGCGCAAAGATATTCGCATAGGAGACACGGTGGTGCTGGAGAAAGGCGGCGATGTGATTCCCAAGATCGTGGCCTTCGTTCCGGCGGCCAGGCCCGCGGACGCACGGCCGTTCGCTTTCCCGGAGGATTGTCCGGCGTGTGCAGCGCCGCTGGTGCGGGATCCGGACGAGGCGGTGGAGCGCTGCGAGAATCCAGCCTGTCCGGCCCAGCTGAAGCGGCGCCTGGAGCATTACGCCAGCCGCCAGGCCATGAATATCGAAGGCCTGGGACCGGCGGTGGCGGAGCAGTTGGTGCATCATGCGCTGGTGCGCGACGTGGGAGACCTGTACAGCCTTTCCCCGGACGAGCTCCGTGGCCTGGAGCGGTTGGCGGAGAAATCCGCAGACAAGTTGATCAAAGCCATTGGGTCCAGCACGGCGCGTAGTTTCGACCGCGTGTTGTTTGCGTTGGGCATCCGCCACGTGGGCACGACGGTCGCCCGGACACTGGCCGCGAAGATGGGCTCGATGGAGCGCCTGCGCCAGGCGACCCCGGAGGAATTGGCAGCTCTCCCGGATATCGGACCCAAAATCGCCGGCGCCATACAGGACTTTCTGGCAGCACCGGATACCAGCAACCTTCTGGAGAAGCTGGCCGCCGCCGGAGTCCAGCTGCGATCAGGCGTCGGGGATGACGCCATGGATAGCGCCAGGGACGGTGATACCTCACCCCGGCCACAGGCCGAGGCGTCGTACTTTGCGGGTAAAACCGTGGTACTTACCGGCACGCTGGCCGGTATCACCCGGGACGAGGCGGCAGCCAGGATCCGCGCCCTGGGAGGAACGGTCACCGGCAGTGTCAGCGCCCGGACGGATGTCGTCGTGGCCGGCGACAAGGCCGGTTCCAAGCTGGACCGGGCCCGCGAGTTGGACGTGGAGGTGATCGGCACGGAGCAGTTCCGCGCTCACCTGCAGGCCGCGGGCATGGACCCCGAAACGGGCTAAGTACCCAGGTGTTGGGGCTCAGGTGCCGGACGTTGAGGCGTTCCCGGAGTTGGGGTCGAGGGGTTGGGTGCCCCCGCGTGCCCAGTGTTGGAGCGCGCCCGGCGTTGGAGCGCGCTCGCCAGGCGGGCATCTCCCCTCAGTCATCCACGTCAGTCATCGACGCTGAGCGCCTGATACAGCGCGACGGGCAATTCGTTCCGGACTCGTCGCCGGAGCAACTGCATGGCGCGTTCCTCGGCCAGGGACATCGTCCGGGCATTGCTGTTCTCCAGCAGGTTGACCTGCCCGACGATGCGCCCGCTGACATCGTCCACCAGCTGGATCTGCAGATACAGCCGGCACACGTGCAGCGGTTCCTCGTCGTCATGCGACAGCGACGGAAAGGTACCGCGCTGGGTGTTGACCGTGCCCCACAGCGTCAACCCCGGTTCGCCGGAACGGCGGCTGGAGCGCACGTCCAAGCCGTTTTCCACCAGCGCCTGCCGCACGGTGGCGGCCAGCTGCGGATAGTCTTCCAGAGAAACATACAATCCGTAGCGCGAAAACACCTCGGAAAGCAGCGCGGCCACTTGCCGGCTGGAATTCTGCCGCACCAGGGTGCGCGCCCGTTGCATGTCTACCAGGCGCAGCTGATCCATCAGCACGTTGGCCTTCAGGGCCAGGTTCAGTGCCTCGCGGTAGCGCCGGATGGCGGCCAGAAGATCATTCTCCTGCTCCCGGATCCGACCGTCCGAGACCAACGCGGCCACCTGCCGGTCCAGATCCTGAATTTCCTCCACCAGTCGCACTGCGGCCTGCGGTTTGTCCAGCACAGCCAGCACGTATATGACGCCGCGGGCTTCGTCGTGGTATTGCTCCTTGAGCTCGATGCCCCGGACGATCTGGTCCGTGGAAGTCCGGGTAAAACTGCTCAGCGCCGAACTCTCCGCCTCCACCGCCAACCGGGCCCGTTCCGTGCCGCCGGTCTCGGTGCGCATGGACTGGCGATCCAGCCGCTGGGTGTGCTCCACGTGGACCTCGATCGTCTGCACCAGTTCCACCCGGGCGCTGGTCGCTGCCGCCTGCCGCGCCTCCGCCACTCCACCCGCCGTGGGCGCCGCACCTACGCCTGTCAGGTAGCGCGAGGGGGGATACTGTGCCGATTCCGCCAGAAGCCAGTCCGGTGAACGTACCGAACGAGGTCCACACGCACCGAGAACCGGCAGCGCCAGGCAGAGCATCAGCGATACCCTGCTGAGCGATGCCTTACTGGTCATCTCCACCGTCCATGCGTTGACGCAGCTTGTCCTCGCCCTGGCGCAGCAGCGAACGGCCTTCTTCCAGCGTCGACTGCCCCAGCTCGGTGGCTCGACGGCGCCACTCCAGCATCTCCTGCTGCCAGTTGACCTCCGCCTGCCGGTGTGTCCAGTACAGCACCGCCAGAAGCACCAACCCCAGCACCACAGCAGCTTTCAGCAACCGGCGCAGAAGGCTCCCCAGCACCATGGCAACCAGCACCAGCAGCGCCGCGGCCAGCAGCGGATGGGCCTGCATGTAGGCCACCAGGTTGCGCACCACGCTGTGTTCCATACCGCCTCCATAGTGCGGGTACCGTTTGTACGCCGTCCTCAGGCTGAACACCGTCTACAGCTCGGTCAATGCCTACAGACCATTCAACCGCCCCAACAGATGGTACAACACCTGCACGCCGAATGCCACATTCGCCGCGGAGACGCGTTCATCGTGACCGTGACACAGCTCGAAGTAGTCCTTGCCCGCTTCCTCGCGCATGGGAATGAAACCGCATACCGTCATATCCAGATCACGCAGGAAACGGGCATCGGTTCCCCCGGTCTGCATGTAGGGCACCAGCGCGGCGCCGGGGGCATGCTGACTTAGCGCATCAGCGGCCAGGCAGAACAGCTCATCCGCGTTTTCGAACTCCAGCCCGGAGCGGAACTCCTCCAGGCGCAGTTCGACATCCGGACCGACGATCTGTCGCACCTCCTCCAGGAAAGTCTCTCTGTCGACACCGGGCAAGGGCCGTCCACTGAGCTGGACTGTC
Source organism: Candidatus Latescibacterota bacterium (assembly GCA_007136405.1). GTDB lineage: Bacteria > Latescibacterota > UBA2968 > UBA8231 > UBA8231 > SLHA01. The sequence goes on along the minus strand of SLHA01000160.1, from coordinate 4,124 downwards.
GCCTCCGACGGGATGACATTGCGCTTCAGGCCAGCTTGCACCACGGTGGGGGCGCAGGTATTGCGTATCATGGCCGCGAACATCAGCCTCACCGGCTCGCTCACCGGCAGCCGCGCCAGGGCCTCGTGATGGCTCTCCGGAGCCAGCAAGGCCAGCAGATCCCCGGCTACCCGCGCGTCCTCCTGGGCCCTGGCCGCATGCTCGAAAAAGGCGCGTACGGTGGGGATGATGCGATGCGGCATGGAACTCTTGCCCAGGCTGGAAAGCGCCTGGCCCAGCGCGAACAGCGGGTTGTCCCCATGAGGCACCGAGCTGTGCCCCGGCCGACCGTGGGCGATCACATCCACCGGCGCGCTGCCCTTTTCCGCCAACTGGAAGGTATACAGCGGCCGGCCAGCCACGGGCACGGCGAAACCGCCGCCTTCGTTGATGGCGTATTCAGCGTCGAACCATTCCGGATGCTCGGATACCAGCCATCCCACCCCATTCGTCCCGCCCAGCTCCTCGTCCGCCGCAGCCACGATGACCAGGTCCCGCTCCAGGGGCAGCTGCAGGCGCCGGCACAGCAGCATCAGCTGCATCTGCACTGCCGTGGCCAGCTTGCAGTCTATGCTGCCGCGACCCCATACACAACCTTCCGCCAGTTCCGCAGCAAACGGCGGATGAGTCCAGCGCTGCGGCTCTACCGGTACCACATCCAGATGGGACAGCAGCAGCAGCGGTCTGCCAGCGCCTGTGCCCCGCAGGCGGGCGACCAGATTCCCGCGCCCCGGCACCGCTTCCAGGACCTGCGCCTCCACCCCGGCCGCGATCAGTTCATCCGCCAGGTGACGCGCCAGCGGTGTTTCATGGCCCGGAGGATTGGTGGTATCGAAGCGAATCAGGGTCCGGAGCCGCTCGACGGTTTCCGCCGCTACTGCCTGCCAGTCTAAGGCCATGTTCAACGCTCCCGAAACGTGATGAATGACGCCGGCTGCTCTGCCAATAGCGAGCAGGCGCCCGATTGCGCAAAAGTGGTATTCGGTGCGGCGCACCGGCTTCCCGGCCAACGGCGAGCAGGCGCCCGATTGCTCATGGGTGATGCCCGCTGCGGTGCGCCGGTATCAGCTCTCCCCGGCGCCAGCCGCAGCCACCGGATCAGGCAGTTGCCGGGCAATTTGATCCACACGGTACCCGAAACCCGGACCATCCAGAGTGCTCAGGTCCACGCAGCCGTGTCGCCTCTGGTACAGGCCGGGATGCACCGCCTGCTCCGGCAAAGAGGCTTCCGGATAGAATTGCATGCTGTTCGTTTCGACTCCCATGATGGTGCCCGCGTGCGCTGCCAGCAACACATGCGGAATCTGCGCCAGCATGGGATTGGTCAGATCCTGCACCATCAGGGTCATGCCGTGGGCCCGGGCCCAGCACAGGCTGAGCAGTGCGCCGGTCTGGGTCTTGCAGGTCTTCAGCGCCACGCCGGTCCAGCCCAACCGGCGTCCCAGCCGGACCAGTTCCCAGTCATGGGCACTCTCGTCCATGAACAGCGGTTTGCGCGCGGAGACGCTGTGCACATCGATCTGGTGCTGTTCCAGGTCATACGGGAACGGCTGTTCGACGTACAGAATCATGCCGTACAGACGCGGGTGCTCCCGCATGAACCGGTCCAGTATGGCATTGACATATTCCGGGTCGGTCACGGTGCAGTTGAAGTCCGCGCTGAGCCAGTCCACCCCGCCGGCCTGGCCGATCCGCCCCACCCGTACGAGGCGGTCGTAATCCCAGTCGGCGTCGTTGCCGCGCAACTTCACCTTGAGACACCGCAGTCCGTCGCGTTCGATCCACTCCGGTAACAGCACGGGATAGCCGTCGTCCGGCTCCTTACCGCTTGTCTCCGCCGCGTCCAGCAGGTCCATGCCGCCCACCAGGTGCCAGGCCGGCAGCGACTTGGGGCAGGGATAGACCAGGTAATCTTCCGGATAATGCCCGGCAAAGGACACCGGCGCATCCGTGGCCGGTTGCAGGAAACCGGCCAGATCCCGGTTCATGAAGTCCTGGTTGTACGTCTGGTATACCGGCCGTTGCAGCAGCATACCATAGGCGTCATGGACGGCGATATCGAACGCCGAACAGCAGACCAGCGCCGCCAGCCAGGGAACGGGTTCTTCCCGGTCCTGGTTGAAGGCCGCCAGCAACCCGGGCAGTGCCTCATGGATGAACGCGTGGCCCACCTCCAGCGGATGACCGGTCTCCGGGTAAACCGCCCAGGCATCCACCAGCAGGATGCACAGATCCTGCAGGGCCTGGTGGCGTCGTCCATAGGGCAATGCCGCCGGCCACACCCACTGGACGCTGAGCGGCGTCTCTCCCCAGCCGGTGGCCACCCTTCCGTTCCGGTCCTGGACCTGGACCTCCACCCGGGCGCAAGTTACGTGGGTCAGCGTCTCGGTGCCGAATTTCAACGGCACCCGCGTCTCCACAGGCAGGAAGTACAAGCGCGCGGCACGCACACGAATGTCGGTAGTCCTGGTCATGGTCGATCCTTGGGGGGCAAAGGGAGGCAGGTACCAGTCCAGGCGGTGCCGCGGGGTCATTCCTGCAGGCGCCGCCGTGCCGCGGCCAGTTGGTCGGCAACAGCGCCGGGACCCGTCCCTCCGGGTATGTTGCGCAGTTCGACACTGTGGCGATGATTCAGGTAGTGCAACACATCATCCTGGAAAAGATCCGACTCCCGGCGCAGGTCGTCCAGTTCCAGACCGGTCAGACGGGTCTGCCGCTCCAGGGTACGGCGCACCAGCCGGCCGACGACGTGGTGCGCCTGGCGGAAAGGCAGACCGCGCCGTACCAGGTAGTCCGCCAGATCCGTGGCCAGCATGCCGTCATCCAGTGCCGCTTCCATGCGTTGCGGGTACAGCGACATGGTGCTCCACGCCCCGGCGAACACCTGGAGACAGTCATCGACTGTGTCCAGCGCGTCGAAGAACGGCTCCTTGTCCTCCTGCATGTCCTTGGCATAGGTCAGGGGGATGCCTTTCATGGTGGTCAGCAAGGCCATGAGGCCACCATACACCCGGCCGGTCTTGCCGCGCACCAGCTCCAGCGCGTCCGGATTCTTCTTCTGGGGCATCATGCTGGAGCCGGTGGAAAAGGCATCCGCCATCTCCACGAAGCCGTATTCCGCCGATGACCAGATAATCAGATCCTCGCAGTAGCGGCTCAGGTGCATCATCAGGATGGCGGCCGCCGACAGAAACTCGAGGAGGTAATCCCGGTCACTCACCGCATCCAGACTGTTGGGCGAGATGGCGCTGAACCCCAACTGGGCGGCCAGGTAGTCCCGGTCCACCGCGAACGCGTTGCCCGCCAGGGCCCCCGCTCCCAGCGGCAGAACGTCCGCGCGTTGCCGCAGATCCAGCAGACGGCCCCGGTCCCGCTCGAGCATCCAGAACAGCGACAGCGCGTAATGCGCGAACAGGATGGGCTGGGCCTGCTGCAGATGCGTGTATCCCGGCAGGATGACCTGGCTGTGTTCCTGCGCCGACTCCACCAGCACCTGCTGCAGCGCTCGCGCCCGCTGCCGCAGACATTCCACGGCCAACCGCAGGTACAGGCGTTCGTCCACGGCGACCTGGTCATTGCGACTGCGGCCTGTATGCAGTTTACCACCGGCCGGGCCGACGAGCTCCGTCAGGCGCTGCTCCACGGCCATGTGGATGTCTTCCAGTGCCGCAGGCAGGCAGGTCCCGGGGAGGCTCAATTCATCGCGCACCCGTTCCAGACCGGAGATGATCTCCTCCGCTTCTTCAGACGTCAGTATTTTCGCCCGTTCCAGCGCCCGGGCATACGCCTGGCTGCCGGCGACATCCACCTCCAACAGCCGCCGGTCCACACTGATGGAGGCATTGAAGCGCTCCATCAGCGTATCATTGGCCGCCGCGAAGCGCCCTCCCCACATCTTGCCGCCGGATGCCATCAGGAAGCGCCAGCCTCAAAACCCTGGCACAGGATCTCGTCGAACACTTCCATCACCTCGTCCATGCGATCCTCCTCGACGATCAGCGGTGGCAGGAACCGCACCACGTCCGCACCCGCCGTGGCGACGAGGATGTTCCGCTGGCGGAAGGCCGCGACGAAATCCGCCGCCG
>SLHA01000105.1 GCA_007136405.1 Candidatus Latescibacterota bacterium | reverse complement strand
CCTCCTCCGACATCACCTGGATATCCATGTCCAGGATTCCCTGCGATACCTGCTGGACGATCTCGGCGTCATGCTGGTTGTTGGCGATGACCTTCTGCATGCTTTCGACCATGAGGTCGTTATTAGAGCGTTTCTCCAGCGAGACCTTGGTGTTGCCCACGGACAGTTTCTGCGCCACCTCGGTGACCTGGTTGGTGGCCTGGATAAGCATGTTAAGATTGTTCTTGATCTCGTTGAAGTCGCCGGTGTAGTCGTCGGTGATCTTCGCCGGCACATCGCCCTTGGAAATCCGTTCGATATACTCCGCCGCCACGTTCAGCGGACCGATGACCGCGTCCAGCGTGTTATTGACCCCTTCCACGATCTTGCGGAAGTCGCCCTGGTGCTGCGTCGCGTCGGCGCGCGTGTCCAGCTGGCCCTCCACCGCCGCCTGGGACAGCATATCAGCGTCCGCGATCAAGGCGTTGACCGCGTCAATGCAGCCGTTCAGATTATTCTTGATTTCGTTGAAGTCGCCGTTGTAGTCGTCCGTGATCTTCGCCGGCACATCCCCCTTGGAGATCCTGTCGACATATTCCGCGGCTACGTTCAGCGGCCCGATCACCGCGTCCAGCGTGTCGTTCACCCCCTGGACGATGGCCCGGTATTCACCCTCGTACTGGGTGGTGTCAGCGCGCGTATCCAGCTTGCCCTGTACGCCGGCCTCGCTGAGGTGGCGCATTTCCGCCACCAGCGCCCGCAGCGAGTCCGTGATGCGCTTGAGGGCCGGCGCGATCTCATCCCTGTCGTCATGGGCGACCACGTCCGTGGTCAAATCGCCCGCGGCGATCTTGCCCAGCACTCCCACCACCTCATTCTGCAACGAGTCAGCGAACTGGTCCATGGTCTGAGCCATCACGCCGATTTCGTCCTTGCGCTTCAAACCGAGCCGCATGCCCAGGATGCCTTTGCCCATCTGCTGGATCATGGTCACGGCCTGGTTCATCGGTGTGGTGAGCGAGCGGGTCAGGAACACCCCCAGCAGCACCGCCACCAGAGCACCCACCACCAGCGCCGCGATCATCGTCGTTTCGCCGGTTGCGGCGCTCTGCCGGGCCGTCTCCCGGTTGTAGGCAACCAGTTGGTCAGCCAAGGCTATGGCTGCACGCTGTCTCTCGGTGACGGGTCCGAGCAAGTGCGCTTGCGCCTGTTCGCTCAGCTCCACGGCCTCGTTGGTCGTCTGCAAAACGGTTTCAAGGTGCTGGAAAACGCGACCCATGGCCGGTATCATGGTACTCTCGTATACCGTCTGTGCCTGGGATCGGGCGCCCGCCGCCACCAGGCGCTGGATGTCACGAATGGCGGCGTGGAACTGGCGATGCGGTTCATGCAGGTCGCGCAATTCCGCGGTCAGGGCGCGATTGTCGGTGGTGAAGGTCTCCATGAAGCGGCCCAGATTGCACGCGGTATGATCATCACCGCCCTCGAAAGGTTCGCCATGATGGAGCAAGTGCAGCGTCCGCTGAACCAGTATGTAGTGATCCTTGGTGAACTGTTCTATCTGCCGGGCCAGATCGGCTGGATACGCAATGCCCAACCGATCCAGTTGTTGCATCATCGTCACATAGGTATTGTTTTCGGTACGCCAGGCCTCCCAGGCGGGTACGAACTGGTTCCATATCCGGGCTTCAGCGTCCGTCTGCGGCAACGCTTCATACGCCGCCCAGGCATCGTCGTAGCGCCGCCGCGCCCTGTCGATATTGTCATACTGCCGTTGGCGCAGATCTGCTGACAAGCCGGGAATGCCCAGAGTGCGCAGAGTCCCCCGGACGTTTTCGGCTTCGCGCTCGATGACCAGAAGGTTGTCGATGCTGGGCATGCGCACGTCGGCGAGCTCGTCTATGGTGAACACGCCGACGAGGCCCACGGCCACGGCGATGGCCGCGACGACGACGAAGCCGCCGATCAGCTTGGGTCCGATTCTGATGTTGTTCAGCATGGGAAGTCTCCTTGAGGAGAGTCGTCCGCACGGCTACCACGCCGGCGACTCAGGGGAGTAAAGGAGGATGATATTGGCCCGGAGCACCGGTCCATCCCTGTTGTCCGCTGAACGGTCATAGCAATCGAAATGCCACACGCATCAAGTGATTATTATACAGAGGGTTACCGTTATTCGACCATGGCTGCGTGCGGCCGCACAAGCGCAGATATCGCCAAACCACGGTCTTGTCCGGGCAAAAGACGATCAGTCTCCGTGCTTCCCAGGCCGCCGATGCAGCCGTAGCGCGGGAATCCTACCGGTCAGCACGAACAGACCGCCGGTGAGCCGGGAACACATACCCACCGTATGGAGGGCAACATAGACGGCCACATGCTCGGGAGTCAGGCCCAGCCTGCCGAACATCAGGGCCATGAGTCCTTCGCGCATGCCGATCCCCCCGGGAGTCAGCGGCAGGCCGATGACCACCAGTTCCACCAGAGACAGCGCCACAGCCATGTCACCGAAGTACATGCGTCCGGATATGGCCAACACTACGATCGTGGTCCCGAACACCAGAAACAGTTGCACAGCCACGGTGAGCAGGTAACAGGCGAAAAGCGATCCCGGGAAATGACGTAGACGGTAGACGGATTCCCGAATATCACTGGCCACCTGGTAGACGCGGCCTGGTAGCAGGCGTCGCGCGACGGCCGCCGAAGGACGCGACAATCGCTTTGAAAAGGAGAAGCCGACTGCCAGTACGACCACAGCCACGACAACCAGCAACGGCATGATCAATCCGCGCTGTTCGTCCAGGCCCAGGTCAACACCTGCGGCTATACCCAATGCGGCAATGCTGATCCAGCCGACCAGGCCCATCAGCTTGTACACCCAGGTGCTGCTCCAGATCGCCGCATGATCGGCTTCTCCGGAAAAAAGCAGTCCGCGGACGATTTCCTGCGCCGAGATGCCCGGGAAAGCAAGAGCATAAAAGGCTGCGGCCATGTGGACCTCAGTCGTGCGCTTCAAGGCGACACCGGGAACCAGCCGGCGCAGTAGCATCCACCAGCGCAGTGCCTGGATCAGCATAGCCATGACGGGAACGCCAAACATGACGGGTAACACCCACCACGGCAGCCGGACGACAGCCTGCAGGAGCGCGGTGAAATCCAGGCGGCTGAAGATCCAGACGAACGGAGCCACGGTGAGTAAAACCCTGGCAGGATTCAGGAGCCATATCTGCAGGCGTTTGGACCGTGGTCGTTCCTCCCCGGAAGGCGGCCCCGGACGCCCAAGGGAATGCGTCATGGGTTTGTCCCCACCAGGTGGACCGGACCTGGATATCGCGGACGGGTTCGCCTTCACGGCAGTCCGGTCAATCCATCCAGCAGTCGCCAGGCTCCGGCCAGCGCCAGGCCGGCGCCGGCGATCATGGCCGTCCAGACCAGCGTCGCACGGGGCGTCTGCACACTAGCGCGACGATCGCCCAGCAGGCTTACCGCGAACCCGACTACCAACATGGAGCAACCCAGAAGCGAGACGGCAGTACGGCCGGCCCGGACGGCGTTGATCAGCGTATTCGCACCGCAGACGGCGTAGATGATACCGCCAATATACAGCGCCCGGCGAAGCGGTGCCGGTGTTGCCGTCATGCTGCACCTCCCGCGGGCACGGCCCGCATATCATGGCCTCAATGAGCACAGGCCGCACCCGGACAGCGCGGATCACCGATGCCAATGCTCGTAGCGTCGCAGGACTTCTTCGTACACGGCTTCCCAGCTGCAGAGCCGTGGTGGCGGGCAGTGTCGGTTGGTGCTATTGCCGAAGGCGATCACCTCACAGCCGCGTTCACGTAGTGCCCTGATATTGTCGGGACTGTCTTCCAGGTACAGATCTGCGCCAACGGCGCCTTTGTCCCGCATGAAGCATATGTCCCAGTAGGGTATGCTATGGTAGTCCAGCCATTCCACGGTCTGTTGGATGGCCTGATGATGGAAATACCGGATGACGAGTCGATGGGTGATGATGCGAATACGGACACCGGCTTTGGACAGGCGCCGCAAGGCCGGCCGGCATCCGCGTATGGGCTGCAGCCGGCGAAACAGGTCTCTTTGGGTGACCGCGAAACGGTGCAGGTCTTCATATCCGCCCGGGGCTTCGGTCACACCCCATTCCTCCAACCCCCAGGACACGTCCGGAGACAGACTGGTCACATCCACCTCCAGCCACTCGGCGGCGATGTCGCGGATCCCTGCGTAGAAGTCAGCACAGACTCCGTCCAGATCCACTCCCAGAACGAACTGGCTGCCGCTGCTCACTAGGCGGTCTCCTTTGCCGTTCAATGTGCGCTGCCGGTGAAAATGATCGCGAGACGGACATCACGACCGAGTAGAATATGAACACTATAGCAGCATACCGGCCTTGTAGCACTATAACGGTGTTACAGCCCGAATCGTCAAGCATGGAGAAGCAGTCTGCGCACGTTCAATGCTGGCCGGATCACCGCCGGCCTGGCGTAGTCCGCATGCATGCGCCTGCGATTGGGTGTCGCTTGCGATAGTATGCGGTGGTATGTTGTATCAGGGAATATGCTGTAGGGAGAACGCTTGACCAAAGCGCCGTGGTTTGATTCTATTGTGAGGCAAGTGCGGCGATGGTCGAGGGTCACGCGCTTGCCGGCAGACCGTGCCGTCGCCGGGCCCGGGCGCAGATCGGACGGTGTGCCGGGCCGCAACGCCATGCCGTTGCTCATAGTCATGCAATCTCTCCACGTCATGCCGTATCTCGACGTACCGGCCGGAACAAGCTGGCTGACGATGGCTCCGGACCCTGGTACCGCATCTCCCGACAGCCCTGAACACGATAGGCCCCCATGCAATCTTGTCCTCCCGAGAACCGTATCGGTGTAGTCATGGCCGGAGGCGCCGGCGAGCGCTTCTGGCCGCTGTCGCGCACGCACCGCCCCAAGCAGTTGCTGAAGCTCAGCGGATCCGGTATGACCCTCCTGGAAGAGGCCGTCGAAAGGCTGGTGCCGCTGATTCCGCGAGAGCGAATCTACGTAGCCACCGGCATCCACCTGCATAAAGCCATCACCGAGACGCAGCTGGTACCCCCGGGTAACGTCCTGGCAGAGCCCTGCAAGCGCAATACCGCCGGCTGCCTGATTTACGTGGCGGCTCATTGCCTGGCGCGCTACGGGCACCAGGCGCAGGGGCTGACCCTGGCCGTCACGACCGCGGACCATCGCGTGGGTGATCCGGATCGCTTCCTTCAGACGATCGGCGAGGCCCTGCGGACGGTGGAGACCGATCCCGTACTGGCTACCATCGGTATCACTCCCACCCGCCCGGACACGGGCTTCGGCTACATCGAGGTGCAGCGCGACGCCCGGACAGCCGGCAGTGGCGGCCGAACCCCGGTGGTATGGCCGGTCAAACGGTTCTGCGAAAAGCCGGACGAGTCGACTGCGCGTATTTTCCTGCAAAGCGGGCGCTTTCTCTGGAACAGTGGTATGTTCTTCTGGAAGCTCTCTACTTTTATGCAGGAGCTCGAGCAAGCCCGGCCGCAGATGGCCGCCATCACACATGAACTGGCCCGGCTCATGGCCGCCGGTGAGACCACGGGAGTGCAGCGCAGCTTTGCCCGCCTCGAGGACCTGTCCATCGACTATGCGCTCATGGAACAGGCACGACGCGTAGTCGTGGTACACGGCGATTTCGCCTGGGACGACGTCGGGTCCTGGGACGCCCTGACCCGGTTCTACCCGACTGATGCCCGAGGCAACGTAGTCGTCGGTGATGCCGTGACGCTCGACACCCGGGACTGCGTCGTATACAACGAACCAGGCGCAGAGCACATGGCCGTGGGGGTTCTCGGTGTCGAAGGACTGGTAGTGGTCGTGTCGTCGGATGGCGTGCTCGTGTTGCCCCGTGAACGCTCCCAGGATGTGCGGCAGATCGTCGGATTGCTCAAGGATCGTGGCGCAAGTCAGATCTGATGGTTTTTTTACAGAGCGCGCCTGTGTCATTCCTTAGTATGGCCTGGCCAAGGTATGGCGGTTGCTGCAACGCCTGCGGCCATGCGCCCCGCGCCCATGTGCGGACTGGACACCGCGTCTGTGACCGATCCAGTCATACGATCATCATCGCGTTGTGAAAATCATCCGGACCGGAATTCGGTCGCCTCGGTCGCGCCGCTGTGGCGCAGGCTCGCAGGTTCGTTGGCCGGGGTCTGTCCCTGGATACCAAAGGAGCGTGTGCTATGTCGCGTCGCCTGCTGCTTACCGCGGTTGCCGGCACCCTGATACTCGCCGGAAACCTGCTGGCCCAACCCGTGCGCCTGAACTACAGCGTTTTCTTTCCCGCGGCCCACGGGCAGGCCCAGGCTGCGGTAGACTGGTCCCGTGAGATCGAGACCCGCACCGACGGAGCGGTAGAGATAACCGTGTTTCCCGGGGGCACACTCACCAGCGCCAACCATTGTTACGACGGCGTAGTCTCCGGCATATCGGATCTTGGCATGTCGTGCTTTGCCTATACCCGGGGACGTTTCCCGGTCATGGAAGCAGTCGATCTGCCGCTGGGCTACCCCAGTGGCCAGGTCGCCAGCCAGGTGGCCACGGCATTCTACCGCCAGCAGCAGCCTGCCGAGTTGGCGGATGTCAAGGTACTGTATATCCATGCGCATGGCCCCGGTCTGCTGCATACCCGGAATCCCGTGCACACCCTGGAGGACCTGCAGGGTATGCGCATCCGTTCCACCGGTCTCAGTGCCAAGGTCGTCGAAGCGCTGGGCGGGGTGCCCGTGGCCATGCCGCAGGGTGATACCTACGAATCGCTGCAGAAGGGCGTGGTGGAAGGCACCTTCGGGCCCGTCGAGGTTCTCAAGGGCTGGCGGCAGGCGGAAGTCATCGATGCCACCACGGAATGTGATGTCGTCGGCTACACCACGGCGATGTTTGTGGTGATGAACCGGACTAGATGGAACGCCCTGCCGGCGGAAATCCAGCGCGTATTCGAGGAGGTAAGCGAGGAGTGGATCGATGTCCACGGAGCCGCCTGGGACGCGTTGGACACCGAGGGCCGGGTCTATACCGCTGAACTCGGCAACCAGATCATACCGCTGACCGTCGCGGAACAGAAACGCTGGCAGACCGCCGTGGAGCCGGTTATCAGTGAATATGTCGAAGCAGCGACAGGCAGGGGACTGGCGGGCCAGGCATACGTCGACTCACTGCGTAGTCTTATCGAGGCCTACCGTTGAGGCGCCAGACGGCGGATGTCTTCACCCGCACGGTCCATGGTGCCAGCCGGCTGATGGTATGGGTAGCCGCCGTTGCGGTGGTGAGCATGATGCTGCTGACCTGCGCTGATATCGTGCTGCGCTGGCTGCGGCGCCCTATTCCCGGAACATACGAACTCGTCGGGTTTTTCGGCGCCCTGGCGGTTGCCTTCGCCCTGGCACATACCTCCGTAGTCAAAGGTCACATAGCGGTTGATTTCCTGGTCCAGCGACTGTCGCCGCGCTGGCAAGCTGTGGTGGACATTGTCAATGCCGTGGTGGCCGCGGCGCTCTTCGGACTGGTAGCCTGGCGGTCCACGGTGCAGGCAGCCGCTCTGCGCCGCGTGGGTGAAGTCAGCATGACGCTGCAGCTGCCGGTATATCCCGTGGTATACGGCGTCGCAGCCGGGTGCGCACTGCTGACGCTGGTACTCGTCGCGCGTATCTGGTCCTGTCTGAGGCCGCCGCCAGCGTCATCCTGAGCAGCGGCCATGCCGGCATTAACAACACCTGGAAAGGATCCATGTCTCCGGTTCTGATTGGCAGTCTCGGACTGCTGGCCCTGTTCGTGCTCATCTTCACCCGCATGCCCGTAGCCTTCGTCATGACGCTGGTCGGGCTGCTGGGTTTCGGGTATCTGGTCAACTTCGATGCCGCCCTGTCCATGGCCGTACGGGATCTGTATGGTGTTTTCGGCAGTTACAATCTCACCGTCATCCCGCTGTTCATACTCATGGGCCAGATAGCCTTTCATGCTGGAATCAGCCGTCGCCTCTTTCAGGTGGCCTATGCCTTCATCGGCCACTGGCCCGGAGGCATGGCCATTGCCACCATTTTCGCCTGTGCCGGTTTTTCGGCCATCTGCGGCTCGACCAACGCGACAGCGGCTACCATGGCCGCCGTGGCACTGCCTGAGATGCAGCGCTACCGGTACCGTGATACGCTGGCGGCAGGGGTGGTTGCGGCCGGGGGCAGTCTGGGCATTCTGGTGCCGCCCAGCGTCATCTTTATCGTGTACGGCATCATGACCGAGCAGTCCATCGGCAAGCTGTTCATGGCTGGCGTTCTACCGGGAATTCTCCTGACCTTGCTGTTTGTGGTTACCGTCATTGTATGGGCCAAGGTGGATCCATCTGTAGCACCGCGAGGGCCTCGGTCCTCGGCAGCGCAGCGGTTGCGCTCCCTTTCAGGTCTGATAGAGACGCTCATCCTGTTCGCCATGGTGATGGGCGGACTGTTCACCGGAGTCTTCACGCCTACGGAGGCCGGTGCTGTAGGCGCCTGCGGCACACTGGTCATAGCGGTAGTGCGCCGTAAGCTCACCTGGAGCGGTTTCCTGCAAGCACTGCAGGAAACGACGCGAATCTCCTGCATGATCCTGATGATCGTGGCAGGAGCAACCATCTTCGGCCGCTTCCTGGCCGTAACCCGCATCCCCTTCGAGATAGCTGGCTGGGTGGCGGGCCTACCGTTGTCGCCGCCGCTGGTGATGGCGCTCATCATACTGGTGTACCTGATAGGCGGCTGCTTCATCGACGCGCTGGCGCTGATCATGTTGACGGTCCCCATCTTCTATCCCGTCGTCAGCGCGCTACAGTTCGATCCCATCTGGTTCGGTGTGATCATCGTCCTGGTGACTCAAATAGGCGTCATCACGCCGCCGGTCGGCGTCAATGTGTACGTGGTCAGCGGAGTCGCCAGGGATGTGCCGTTGCACAGCATATTCATCGGAGTGCTACCGCTGCTGGCGGCGCTGGTGGTCGGCACCTTGTTGATGATTCCCTTTCCCCAGATTGCCCTGTTCCTGCCCATGTTGATGCGGTAAGCCATGGGCCACCGGGCGCTGATCTGACGAATCCTGGACGCAGTAGCAGCAAGGACAGACGCATGGTATCCGGGCTTGAGTCTCACGGTGTCTCGCAGACCCTGAACCGGGGGTGTACCATCCGGTCCATCGGCGCCGGTCTGCTTGGGTCCCTGATCCTGGCTGTGGGTATTCCCTACAGCGATATGATCATCAAGGGTTCCCAGATGGGCGTCTGGAACACGCTGCCCGGAGCCATCTTCCTGTTCTTCGTTCTGGTGTCCATCGTCAACCCCGTTCTCGGCGTGCTCCACCGCCGCCTGCGCCTAGACCGCGGCGAACTGGCGGTGGTTTTCATCATTCTCATGATCACCAACACTCTGCCCGCACGGGGCTTCTCGGGATACGTTCCGCCTGTAGCCACCGGATCGGTCTACTACGCTACACCGGAAAACGACTGGGAGGAGATCGTCCAGCCGTTCCTGCCGGACTGGATCATCGTAAGAGACCGGCAAGCGGTGGAACGGTATTATGAGGGCACGGTAGGAGACGCCGCGATACCGTGGGATGCATGGGCCCAACCCGTGTTGTTCTGGCTGATCTTCGGGCTGTCTCTCTGGCTGGTGATGCTGTCCATCACCGTTATCCTGCGCAAGCAATGGGTTGAGAACGAGCGGCTGACCTACCCCAGCATGCAGCTGCCACTGCAGCTCGCCTGCGATGTCGAACAGGGCCAACCGGCCCGGCCGCTGCTCAAGACCCCGTTGTTGTGGCTGGGCGCCGCCCTGCCGCTTGCCATCAACATGGTCAACGCCATACACGCATATTATCCGAGCGTCCCGCAGATCAGCCTCCATTTCGGTACGGCCAGCCTGTTCCGGGACTCGGTCCACCTGGGCTTTGGCCTCAGTTTCACCCTTGTCGGCTTCGCTTACTTCGTCAGCAAGAGCGTCGCCGGAGGACTGTGCTTTTTCCATCTGATCAACCTGGTCGAACAGGGCACGCTGAACGTATTGGGCATCACGATCGCGGATCCAGCCCCGGGTGTTTTCGCGTATGCCGGGCCGATCATCCGGCACCAGGCATTCGGGGCCATGATCGTGCTGGTACTCACCGGACTGTATAATGCCCGCAAGCATCTGGCTGATGTGTTCCGCAAAGCCTTCCTGGGAGCACCGGAAGTGAATGATGCACGCGAGATCATGTCGTACCGGCAGGCTGTGACCGGCCTCATCATCGGCACGTTCATCATGAGTGTCTGGCTCTGGCAGGCTGGCATGCCGATCGCCGTGGTGCCGCTGCTGTTATTCGGCTGCTTCGTCCTGTTCATGACCTTTACCCGCCTGGTCGCCGAAGGTGGGGTAGTCGTCATCTGGCCACCGCTGGTAGGACCGGACTGGACTGCATCCATGGTGGGCACGCGGCTGCTTGGTCCATATGGAGCTGCGGCCATGGCAACCACCTATGTCTGGGGCACCGACATCCTGATCCTGTTCATGAGTGCCTGTGCCGCCGGTCTGAAGCTGACGCAGTTGGTGACGCGCCATGTCCGCCGGTTGTTCTGGGGCATCGCCGCGGCTGTCATTCTTACCGTAAGCGTCTCATTGTGGATCCGTATTCAGGCTGGATACACCTACGGCGCCATCAATCTGAACATGTTTTATGGCGTAAATGCCGCCCAGTACCCTTTCCAGTTCATGCAGAGTGCCATCAGTGCCCCGGTGGGGCCCAACTGGCACGCCATGGTCCAGATGGGGATAGGAGCCGTGGTGATGCTGGCACTCGAACTGGCCCACTACAAGCTGACCTGGTGGCCGCTCCATCCGCTGGGTTTTCCAGTCAGCGCCGTGTTCGGCGGTATGTGGTTCAGTACGCTTATCGCGCTCACCGTCAAGACGGTGGTTCTCCAGTACGGCGGTCCTGCGGTGTACCGCAAACTCATGCCGTTCTTCCTGGGCTTGATCATCGGAGATATCGTGCCGGCGGGATTCTGGCTGATCGTGGATTTCTTTACCGGCATGCACGGGAATATCCTGGGTTCGTACATGGCATGAGGACGGCATAGCGGCATGCGCTTGCAGGCATCGCCATAGACAAATCCCGCACCATATACCGGCTCTCACGCCGGCTCCGGTCCGCCCGGCCATCCCAGTTCCCGCCACCCCCCCCGCGCGCAAATCACCCCCGGCAACCCCACGTTCAGGCACACCTGCAGGTGCCACCCCACAGAGTCACACAGAGTCGCAACGTGCGGTAACAACCGTAACCGTTCCGAATCAATGGGCCGGATAGTTAGATTTCAGCCAGACATCCCGTTGATTTGACATGTAGCGCATCAACAGCTAAACTAATTATTAGATGTCGGTCTACATTCTAATTTCGAGTTCGATGATCATGATACGCAGTAATCCACAAGAGGCAGCACTTTCACAGCGAGCGCAGCAGGCCGCGGAGACTGCACTCCCGCAGCGGACGCAACAGGCCGCGGGACGGTTGAACTACCATTTGGTCTGGTGCCCCAAATTCAGACGCCCGGTGCTGACCGGAGACGTCAGCGACCGCCTGGTGGAGATGCTTCAGATTTTGGTCGGCGATATCGGTGGATATGTCGTAAATCTGGACGTTCGCCCTGACCACGTGCATTTGTTCGGAGGTTTCCCGCCAACCGTATCGCCTCAACAGATCGTGCGCCGGCTCAAAGACACCACCAGTAACCGTCTGCGCAGCGAATTTCCGGCACTTCGGAGCCGCTTGCCGTCCCTGTGGACACGGTACTGTTACGTGGG
Organism: Candidatus Latescibacterota bacterium; assembly: GCA_007136405.1. Lineage (GTDB taxonomy): Bacteria > Latescibacterota > UBA2968 > UBA8231 > UBA8231 > SLHA01. The sequence goes on along the minus strand of SLHA01000105.1, from coordinate 13,003 downwards.
CACCACGGACACGGTGTCGACAGAGACCATACGCAAGTACATCGAGTCTCAGGAAGGCATCTGAACGGCTGTTCTTGCTGTCTCCACCCGCATCGGTGCGGCTGGAGGAACTGTTGTTCCGTACCCGGCAGACCGCGTCGGGTGACCACACCATCCGCGAACCTCACCCCGCACACGGAGAGAATCCATGAAACGCAATCCAGGTTTTTTGGCAACCGGTATCGGCAGTATGCCGTTTTCCGACGCCGAACGAGCTGCCTCGCTGGCCCTGGAAAAACTTCCCGAAGCACCCGTATGGCCACAGCTGCCACGGATCGACTCCAGAGAACAGATGGAGATCCAGTATTCGGAGGGCATGCCCCGGGCCATCGTCAACGCGCAGACCGGTTCCATGCATTTCGACACGAGCGGTGACTACTCGGATGATCTCGCCGGCTTCTATGAAAGCTATCTGGCTGCCATGGATCCAGAGGAAGGCAACGGAGATTGTTCGTCCATGGCTATAAGCCGGGACTACTCTCAGGGTCTGTATGCACTGGAAGGCCTGCTCCAGAAGACCGACAAGCTGCCTTTCGTGAAGGTACAGACCACCGGACCGTGCAGTTTCGCCCTGACGGTCACCGATCAGAACAAACGCGCTATTTATTACAACGAAGAGTTTCGGGACATGGTGGTCAAAGCCCTGGCCATGAAAAGCCGTTGGCAGGTTCAACGCTACCGGGACTACGCCGATCAGGTGATCTGCTTCATCGACGAACCCATTTTGTCGGCCTTCGGCAGTTCCACCTACGTTGCGGTCGATCGGGACGATGTCATCGTCCAGCTTTCGGAAGTAGTCGAAGCCATCCATGCCGATGGAGCCCTGGCCGGTATACACTGCTGCGGCAACACGGATTGGAGCCTGCCCATGGAGACCGGGGCCGATATCGTCAACTTCGATGCGTATCAATACGGCGAAACGATTGCCATGTATCCCGATGCCGTACAGGCGCATCTGGAGCGCGGGGGTCTACTCGCCTGGGGCGTCGTACCCACCTCAGCGGCCGTCTGCGAAGAGACAGCGGCATCCCTGGCAGCTCGATTGGAGCAACTCGTCGACAAACTGGCCTCAACCGGCATTGACAAGCAGTTGATACTGGAACATGCCGTAATCACGCCCTCCTGTGGCACCGGATCCCTGGAGCCGGACAATGCTGTTCAGGTGCTCGATCTGGTACAGCCAGTGTCCGAGCTGATGCGTCAGAAACACCTGAACTGAGCCCGGAGCCACGCAAATACCAACTACTGCCGAAGGAATCGAACCATGAAACTGGCTGTATCGGGCAAGGGTGGCACGGGAAAAACAACCCTGGCGGCCGTATTGGCTTTGCTGATGGGACAGCGAGGTCGCAAGGTACTGGCCGTGGATGCCGATCCTGATGCCAATCTGGCCGGTTGTCTGGGCCTTCCACCGTTCAAGATGCAGCAGGTTCAGACCGTGGCGCATCAGGCCCGGTTGATCGAGGAGCGTACGGGCGCTCAGGTGCGGCAATACGGACAGATGTTCAAACTGAATCCGCGTGTGGAGGATATTGCCGGAACCTACGCCGTGGAGCATGCGGGTGTGGCCCTGCTGGTCCTGGGAGCAGTGGAGCAGGGGGGGGATGGGTGTGCCTGTCCGGAAAGCGTGCTGCTACGGGCGCTGGTGGCAGACCTTGTTCTGCGCCGCGACGATGCCCTGATCATGGACATGGAGGCCGGTGTCGAGCATCTGGGCCGCGCCACCGCCCAGGGCGTCGATGCCATGCTCGTCGTGGTCGAACCGGGCCACGCCGCCATCGACTGCGCACGCAGGGTGATGCGTATGGCTGCCGACATTGGCGTTACCCAACTCCACCTGGTGGCCAACAAGGTGGCCTCAAACGAAGACGAAGCATTCGTCCGGGCAGCGTTTCCAGAGCAATCGCTCTTGGGCATCATCCCCTGGTCCAGCGAAATAATCCAGGCGGACCGCAGTCAGTCATCGGTACTCCAGGCCTTGCCGGCGACCACAGCAGCGCGTTTCGAGCTCATCCTGGCCCAGCTGGATACTCTGGCCGCCCGAGGTGTCGAAGGCTCCCAACCGGTCGTATAACCCACGGCCGTACTATCGGTAAGCGGTGCATCTTCATCACCGGCAGCCCTGCATACCGGTGATTGCCGCTCTGTCCTGGTGTCTGGAGAGACTTGTAGTCCACAGGAGGAGTATGAGTTACGTGATCGCGATCACCGGCAAAGGCGGTGTGGGTAAGACTACCGTGGCCGGACTCATCGTTCGGCATCTGCTGGACAACGGGCGCGAACCCGTTCTCGCTGTCGATGCGGATCCCAACTGCTGCCTGGATCAGGCCCTGGGCCTCACCGTGGAAACCACCATCGGAGGCGTACGGGAAGAGGCCCTCCAGACAGCTTCCCGGGGTCTGGGCAGCGGCCAGTCCAAGCAGGAACTGCTGGAACTCAAGATTGCCGCCAGCCTGGTCGAAAGCTCCGGTTTCGATCTGGTGGCCATGGGCCGTCCGGAGGGTCCCGGATGCTATTGCTACGCCAACAATGTGCTGAAGGAAGCACTGGCGCAGTTGACCCGGAGTTATCCCTATGTGGTGCTGGACAACGAAGCCGGCCTGGAGAACCTGTCACGGCGCATCGTCCAGAAGGTGGATCTGATGGTCATGGTGAGTGACGCCTCCCGCGCCGGTATGGACACCGTGCGACGGCTACATAGTCTCGCCACGGAGATGGGCATCCGCTATGATTGCCTCGCCCTGATCATCAACCGGTTGCGGAACACCGTGCTCCCGGAGCAGGCGATTGCGTTGCGAGCCCATCTTCGAGCCGATGTAGTAGCCGGCCTGCCGGACGACGCACCACTGGGCACCAGTGCGGAGGCGGGTACGAGCCTGCTCGATCTGCCCGGAGACAACGAAGTGATGCACCGCCTGGCAACCCTGCTCGAACCCATCATATCAACCGGGAAGGAGAGCACAGATGGCCAAAGAGCAGCAAGAAGTGCATGAGCTGGTGTGGGATTCGGCCTCCGCCGAATTGTTGACCAAGGCGGAACGGGATCGTGTGGACACCTGCTTCACCCGGCTCCAGGCCCAGCCGCGTCCATGCTCCGCCGGAGCAGACGGGGTGTGCTGCCGAATATGCCACATGGGGCCGTGCCGAATCACACGGCGCACGCCGCGCGGCGTCTGCGGTGCCGATGCCGACACCATCGTGGCGCGCAATTTCCTGCGCGAGGTCGTCGGTGGTGCCGCGGCGCATTCTGATCATGGCCGTCATCTGGTGCTGCTGCTGAAACAGGCAGCCAGCGGGGAAGGCGACTACCGCATCCGCGATGAACGAGCGTTGCACCGTGCCGCAAGCCAGTATGGGGTGAAGGCCGACGGACGCCCCGTCGAATCCATCGCCCTTGAGCTGGCGGAACGTCTGCTGGCGGAGTTCACCTTGCAGGAAGAACCTCCTCTCACGCTCAAACTGGCGCCTGAGAAACGGCAGGTTCTGTGGGAACGGCATCAGGTGATGCCCCAGGGAGTGGACCGCATGCTGGTCGAATCGATGCACCGGACCACCATGGGCGTGGACCACGAATACCGCAACCTGTTGCGTCAGGCGTTGCGTACCGCATTGGCCGACGGCTGGGGTGGATCGCGCATCGCCACCACGGTCTCCGACATCCTCTTCGGCACCCCTGAGCCGGTTCGCGGCAGCGCCAATCTAGGGGTGCTGCAGGAAGACACGGTCAACATCGTGGTGCACGGGCATGAGCCCGCCCTGTCCGAGATGCTGGCGGTGGCGTCCACCGACCCGGAGGTGGAAGACTACGCCCGCAAGGCCGGAGCAGCCGGGATCACCCTGGCCGGCATCTGCTGCACGGCCAACGAGATCCTCATGCGGCACGGCATCCCGGTTGCCGGGAACGTGCTGCAGCAGGAACTCGCTGTGATCACCGGCGCCGTCGAGATGATGATCGTCGATGTCCAGTGCTGCATGCCGAGTCTACCGGAAGTGGCTGCTGCCTACCACACCGAAATCGTCTCCACCGCAGATATCGCCAGGACTGCCGGCGCCGCCCACATGCCCTTCGACCGGAACGGCGCGCTGGAGTCCGCCACGACATTGCTCAAGCGGGCTGTCGACAACTACGCCAACCGCGATTCTTCCAAGGTCGCCATCCCGGAGACCAGCCGCCCACTCGTGGCCGGTTTCAGCGTAGAGGCCATCAAGTATATGCTCGGCGGCCGCTTCCGCGGTTCGTTCCGGCCTCTCAACGATGCGATCATGCAGGGCCGCATCCAGGGGCTTGTGGCCATCGTCGGGTGCAACAATCCCAGAACCCGGGTGGACGACTATATCAACACGCTGACGCAGGAACTGATCCGGCGCGATGTCCTGGTTCTCAAGACCGGATGCGCGGCCATTGCCTCGGCGAAAGCCGGTATGCTGCTCCCGGAGATCGCCCTGGAGCACGCTGGCGCCGGCCTGCGCGAGGTCTGCGAAGCGGTCGGAATGCCCCCGGTGCTCCACATGGGCAGCTGTGTCGACAACAGCCGTATCCTGGAAGCTGCCACAGAGCTGGTGCGCGAAGGCGGCCTGGGCGACGACTTGTCGCAGCTACCCGCCGTCGGTGTGGCCCCGGAGTGGATGAGCGAGAAAGCGGTCGCCATCGGGTGTTATTTCGTGGCATCCGGTATCGACGTCATCCTCGGGCATCCGTTCCACATCGGCGGTTCGGAGAACGTCACGCGATTCCTCAACGAGGAAACCACAGACCTCTTGGGCGGTTCGTTTCATGTCTGCGAAGATGCGGTCAGCGCCGTGGAAACCATCATGGAACGCCTTGAGGCGGCGCGCGCGCGGCTCGGGATCCACCAGCAAGCCGAACGTCAGCTTTTCGACATGAAAGACCGGAGGATGCTCAATGTCTAAAGTGATCTGTGCCAGCGCGATCGAAGGCGCCGTGGAGTGGATCGCCCGCGCCGAAGCGCGGCTCGATGAAGCCATCGACGCCCACGGTGAGGACGGTCCGGTCGAGTTGCCGGATACGGCTTATTTTCTGCCCGTCATCTACTCGTTCACCGGCATCCCGGCCCGCACTCTGGCCGATCTGCGGGGGGTCCTGCAACAGGCCAAGGAGCTGGTGCCGGAACGACCTAGCGAACAGGTCTGGCTGCCGTATCTGGGCGGTGCCCTGGACGCCGGCGTAGCGTCTCTGTTTGCCTGCGAGATCATCGAGGCGTGCAATTACGTGAGTGGCCCGGACCCCCGGGAAGGCATCTGGCTGGGCGCGGCCAACGACATCATCATGCGCGAGCGCGGGGTGGAATTCGTCGATGGCACGGCGCCAGGCTTCGCGGCCATCACCGGTGCCGCACCCACCAACCGGATCGCTGTGGATATCGCCCGGCAGCTGCAGGAAAAGAACATGTATGTCTTCATGGCCGGCGGCACGGACGGCAGGCATTTCGCCGAGCAGCTGCACGAAGAAGGGGTGCAGCTGGGTTGGGAAACCCGATTGGTACCCTTCGGCCGTGAGGTGTCCGCGCTGATCTATGCGTTGGGATTCGCCAGCCGCGCAGCGTTGTCGTTCGGCGGCGTGGCGCCGGGGGATTTCGCGGCCAACCTGCGCTACAACAAGGACCGGATCTTCGCCTTCGTTCTGTCTCTGGGCGAAGTGACCGCTGACAAATACGCCGTCGCAGCCGGCGCCATCAACTACGGTTTTCCCGTGATCGCGGACACGGACATTCCGCAGATCCTGCCGACCGGGGTGTGTACCTACGAACACGTGGTGGCCAGTGTTCAACATCAGGACATGGTGGACAAGGCCCTGGAGGTCCGCGGCTGCAAGATTCAGATCACCGAGGTGCCCATTCCCGTGTCGTACGGCGTCGCCTTCGAGGGCGAGCGCATCCGCAAGGAGGACACCTGGGCCGAATTTGGCGGCAATCGCTCCACCGCCTTCGAATTCGTCACCACCGTCGGCCTGGACGACATAGACGACGGTGAGATCGAGATTCACGGCCCGGACATCGACGCCCTGGAGGAAGACAGCACCACGCTGCCGCTGGCCATCTGGGTGGAAGTAGCCGGTCGGAAGATGCAGACGGAATTCGAACCCATCCTGGAGCGCCAGGTACACCATCTGCTCAACGGTGCCGAGGGCATATGGCACATGGGGCAGCGGGACAGTGTCTGGACCCGCGTGTCGAAAAACGCCTATGAAAAGGGGTTGCGCCTGCGGCATTACGGCGAAATCCTGCACGCCAGGCTTCTGACCGAGTATCCAGCCATCGTGGACAAGGTGAAGGTGACCCTGATTACGGAGGTGGATGAAGTCGAGAGACGGGTCGAAGCAGCTCGTCGCGTGTACGATGAACGCAACCGGCGCCTGGAGGCCATGACTGACGAATCCGTGGATACCTTCTACTCGTGTCTCCTGTGTCAGTCATTCGCTCCGGACCACGTCTGCATCATCACGCCCGAACGCCTGGGACTATGTGGAGCCTACAATTGGCTGGACGGCCGCGCTGCCTACGAGATAGACGATACCGGCCCCAACCAGCCGGTCCGGAAGGGCGAATGCCTGGATCCCGTCAAGGGAGCCTGGACCGGCGTGGATGAGTATGTGCAGGTCAGCAGCCACAAGACCGTGGATCATTTCTGCATGTATTCCATCATGGACCATCCCATGACCAGCTGCGGCTGCTTCGAGGTCATCTGCGCTTACCTGCCGGAATGCAACGGCGTCATGGTGGTCAACCGTGAATACGAGGGCGAGACGCCTGTCGGCATGCGATTTTCCACCCTGGCAGGCAGTGTCGGGGGTGGGCACCAGACGCCTGGATTCATGGGCATCGGCAAGGTCTACCTGACCTCCCGCAAATTCCTGGCGGCCGAGGGCGGGCACCAGCGCCTGGTGTGGATGCCGCAGATGCTCAAGCAGCAGCTGGCGGAGGATCTGCAGCCTCTTTTTGCCGAGAATGGCACACCGGACCTTCTGGACCGGATTGCCGATGAGCGTGTCGGTACGGACGCAGACAACGTGCGGGCCTACCTGGAAAAAGTGCGTCATCCAGCTCTCGAGCTCGATGACATGGAGAGCTTCACCGCGGCGGCGGACACCCCTGGCGCCGCAGTCCATGGCGCCTCTGCTGCAGCCGGATCAGCCAATGCGAAGATCCAGCCTCAACGGCAGTCGACTCAGACCGGGCACGCCACAACACAGACCGGCACACCGGAACGGCCAGTATCACACCGGGAGCCGGTCACCGACGCGGCTGCCGACAAGAGCAACGGCCGGCCCGGCGGTCAGGGTAATGGCCACGGCGCTTCCGCCGCCACCATAGAAGAGCTCAAACAGCAGATCGCCACCGAAGTGGCACAGCAGGTCCGGGCGACCGTCACTCGTGAGATCGTCGCCGACATCATCGACACCCTGAGCAACAAGTTCCTGGGCACGAACGCCGGCGCCACCACTGCAGCCGCTACGCCGGACGACGGGGAGACGAATCAAGCGAACGCCGGAGGAAATGCCGCCAGGACGGACGCGGGCGACACGGGCTCCGAAGAGGCCGGGACAACAGCCGCTTCAGCCCCCGCCACGAGTACCGCAACACCTTCGACAGAGCCTGCGGACCTGACCACAGACGGACCGGCAACCAACGACGACCAAGGACCCGCGGAGGGCCCTTCCGCCACCGAGCGCCTGGCGGCACTCACCAGCATCGATCTGCCCCGGGAAGCGTGCGAACAGCCGCTGTGGACGGCCCGTATTGGTGCGACCGTCGCAGAGGGAGGGACGCGATCCCACTCAGTGCAGGTGGGGGGTGCCACGTGTATGCCCTTCGAACTCTGGAAGGGCCGAATACCGCATCGTCCGCTGGTGGCCATGGAGGTGTTCGACACGGTCAGCCGTAAATATCCCGAGAGCCTGCGCCAGGTATATGGAGATTTGCTGCACGAACCGGCGGAGATGGCTCGCGTCTGCGTCGAGCAGCACGGTGCCGACCTCATCTCGGTGCGGTTGGAAGGTACCCACCCCGCAAAGGGCAATCGCAGTCCGCAGCAGGCCGTAGAACTTGTTCAGGACGTGTTGCGGGCTGTGGACGTGCCGTTGATCGTCACCGGGCACAATCACTATGAACGCAACAACGACGTACTCAAGGCCGTGGCCCAGGCCGCTGAGGGTGAACGACTTTTGCTCAACTGGGTGGAGCAGGAGAACTACCGCACCATCGCTGGCGCGGCGCTGGCATACGGCCATACCCTGGTCGCGCAGAGTCCGATCGACGTGAACATCGCCAAACAGCTGAATATCCTGATTACCAATATGGACGTGAAGCCGGATCAGATCATCATGGATCCGATGACCGGCGCCATGGGGTACGGCCTGGAGTACTCCTATTCGGTGATGGAGCGCATTCGCCTGACCGGCCTCAATGGGGATGCCATGCTGGCCGGACCCATGATCGTTTCTCCAGGACAGGAATGCGCCCGCGCCAAGGAATTGCGAGCTCCCGAGGAGGAATTCCCGGCCTGGGGTCCGTTAGGCTCGCGCGCCGCATTGTGGGAACTGTGTACCGCCACCTCGCTGCTGTACGCCGGCGCTGACATCCTTATCATGTACCATCCAGAAGCGGCTGTCCGTACACGGCAGACCATCGCTGGACTGCTGCAGGAAGCCGCTGCCAGGGAAGAGAGCTGAACATGGCTATGACCGGCCTACAGATTCACAAGCTGTTGCCCAGAACCAACTGCAAGGAATGCGGGTCCAACACCTGCATGGCGTTCGCCATGAAGTTGGCCGCCAAGAAGGTGGAGCTATCCGCCTGTCCGTACCTCTCGGAGGAAGCTCAGCAGGTCCTGGGCGCGGCCAGCGAACCTCCCGTCAGGGAAGTCGTGCTGGGCGCCGGGAATGCGGTGCGCCTGGGTGCGGAGACCGTGCTGTACCGGCACGAGAAGACCTTCGTGAACCCGACGGCACTGGCCGTGAACATCAATTGCGACGCGCCCGGCGAGGAGATCGAGGCGACGCTGGCGTCTGTCCGTGACTACCGGCTCGAACGGGTGGGGGAAACCATGCGCCTGGACATGGTCGCCATCTCCCAACATCGCGGCACGGCCGCAGCGTTCGCCGCCGTGGCCCGGCAGGCCTGGGAAAACGCTCATAAGCCCCTCGTGCTGCGCAGCACGGACGCGGAAGCGCTGACCGCCGCCGCTGCCGCCGTCTCCGGCTCGCGCAGTCTGCTCGCAGCCGCCACCCCGGAAACAGCGGAAGTGCTATGCCAGGCAGCCGCGGAGCACGGCCACGCCCTGGCAGTGACCGCACCGGACCTCGATCGGCTGGTGGCCACCACACAGAAGCTGAAAGCAGACGGTTTTGACGACCTGGTGCTGCAGTTCCAGGTTCATTCGCCGGCGGAGCACTACCAGACCAACGTTCTGGCCCGGCGTCTGGCCTTGCAGCACGGGTTCAAACCGCTGGGTTACCCCGTACTGCGCTTTCTGAATGGCGAAGACGTTCTGGATGACGCTGTGACCGCGGTCACCGAGATCACCAAGTACGGCAGCATATGCGTCCTGCCCGGCTTCGATCCGGCGTTGATCTCCGCGCTGATGACGCTGCGCATGAACATCTACACGGATCCCCAGAAGCCGATACAGGTCGAGCCGAATGTGTACCCGCTGGGGAATCCGGACGCTGAATCACCGGTGCTGGTTACCACCAACTTCTCGTTGACCTATTTCATCGTCGCTGGCGAGATCGAGAACAGCGGCACCAGCGCCTGGCTGGTGGTCCCGGAATGCGAGGGCATGAGCGTGCTGACAGCATGGGCGGCGGGAAAGTTTTCCGCGGAGAGTATCGCCGGGTTCGTGCGCGAGTGCGGTCTCGAGGACAAGGTGGACAGGCGCGAGCTCATCATCCCCGGCATGGTGGCTCAATTGAGCGGCGAACTGGAGGAACAGCTACCCGGCTGGCAGGTGATCGTCGGTCCACAGGAGGCCGCCGACCTGGAGAGCTTCTTCTCGGCGCATGGATAGTAAGGGCGCAGGTGCGGACGACTCGAGGGTGACGTAGCATGCCGACCATCACATTTGAACCCGGACACCACCGGATCCAGGTACCTGTTGGCACTCGTCTGGACGAAGCGGCGGTCATGGCAGGCGTCAGAATCGATGCTCAGTGCGGCGGCCAGGGCACCTGTGGCCGCTGCGCGCTCCTTGCGGTCTCCGGGAAAGTCGACGCAAAAAGCAGCAAAGCACTGAGCCGGGAGCAGGTGCGGGCGGGCTACATTCTCGCCTGTCGCAGCCTGGCAGGCGCCACCGACCTGGTCATCCAGCTACCGGAACCCGTTCCGGAGGCGTCCAACGCGCCCGGCGCAGCGGATGATACACTGGAGCGCGTTCGTCCAGAGCTGTTGCCGGATCCACCGCAGTGCGGATCCCTGGTTACCGCGCTCGAGCTGTCCGTCCCGCAACCCGGTAGCGCCGACGCAAGGCCGGACGTGGACCGGCTGCAGATCGCGGTACAGGAAGCGACCGGCAGCACGGAGCCCGTGCAGGTGTCGCTGCCCGTGTTGCGTGGTCTGGCGAGCGCTCTGCGGCAGGATGATGGACGAGTTCGGGTTCTCATGCACCAGGAAGACCGGCAGCGCTGCCTGCTGCACGTTGGCGCACCTTCCAGCGACCACAGCCTGTATGGTGTCGCGGTGGATCTGGGTACCACCTCGATCAGCGTCCAGCTGGTGTCGCTGGACACCGGCGCGGTGGTGGCTACCGTAAGCGACTACAATGATCAGACCGGCTGCGGCGCGGACATCATAAGCCGCATCAACTACGCCCGGCGTCCGGGACATTTGCAGGAGTTGCGGCAACGCGGGCTGCAGACGATCAACCGACTGATCAGCCAGGCAGCCGAGAGGCGGAATCTGGAGCCTTCGTCGGTGGCCGGAGCGACGATCGCCGGGAACACCACGATGATCCATCTGTTGCTGGGCCTGAGTCCCGAGTATATACGGGTGGAGCCGTACACCCCGACAGCGCTGCGTTTTCCGGACCTGGAAGCTCATGCTGTCGGCCTGGACATCATGCCGGCAGCGCCCGTTTTCATCGCCGCCGGCGCGGGCAGCTACGTGGGGGGTGACATCACCGCTGGCCTGCTGTGCACCGAAATGGCCACAAAGACCGAAAAGGTCAGTCTGTTCATCGACATCGGTACCAACGGCGAGCTGGTGGTGGGAAACGGCGAATTTCTGGTGGCCTGCGCCTGTTCGGCCGGCCCCGCCTTCGAGGGTAGCGGCATCGCCTGCGGCATGCGGGCCACCGCAGGAGCGATCGAAAGCGTGCATGTGGATGAGTCGACGGGGCAGGCGCATTGCCGAACCATCGACGCTCAACCGGCCGCGGGAATATGCGGTTCGGGCATGATTTCGTTACTCGCGGCACTGTTCCGCACCGGCTGGCTGGATGCCGGCGGCCGGCTGGCCCGCGAACGCCGCTCAGCCGCCATTCGCGTGGACGGTCGGCATGGCAGTTACCGGCTGGTCGAGGCGCAGCAGACCCAGAAGGGTCAGGCTGTGATGATCGACGAGCGGGAAATTCAGAGTGTGCTGCGCGCCAAGGCCGCCATCTATTCTGCCAGTGCGATGGTCCTCGAGCAGCTCGGACTTGGGTTCGGCGACCTGGAGCACGTGTACATCGGCGGCGGCTTCGGCCGTTCGCTCGAGGTGGAATCCGCCGTCACCATAGGCCTGCTCCCGGACCTGCCCCGGGCGACGTTTCAGTTCCTGGGAAATGCGTCGCTGGCGGGCGCCTACATGGCGCTAGTGTCGGCCGAACACCGGCGTCTTCTAATGAATCTGGCCGCGCGTATGACCTACCTGGAACTCAATACGGATCCTGCTTACATGGACCATTACACGGCAGCGCTTTTCCTGCCTCACACCGATCCATCCCGGTTTCCGTCCGTTGCGGCCGGCAGTGCTGGAGGCGGCCGCTAGCGGAAAACCGCCAACCGGGCAATGATCGGGGCCGGGGATATGCCGGCAGGCGGCGTTTGGCGTGAATGCAGCTGGCGCAACGTTACGCCAACCGAGCTGCCGCTTCCCGTATGGCGTGGCCGGAGGCGATGCCTCCGGCCATACGCCCGTACGCCCCAGCGCAAGCCGATGCGCTCGTACTACTCCACCTCGTATTCCCTCAGCATATCCCGCAGCATCATACCCAGCACGAGTCCGGCCAGCAAACCGAAGATAAGACGTATCATGGTTGATCTCCTGATGTGTGCACCCGGCGGTGTACGCCTGGGAATACCTGCAGCGCTCCGGGTGCAGAGTTGCGGACACGACGGTCCGCTAGTACCCATGGTCGTAACTATAGTGACCTGTAAAGCTGTGGTAATGGGCCTGCCCGCCGCGACCGGAACGACCACAGGCGCGCCGCATGAGTAACAGGATGCGTACCCTTACCTCTAGACCGGTATACTAGCGTTCTAGGATGGGGTCGTACCGGTCTTGCGGGATCCACCGGCGGTGGTGGCAGCCGGATCCTCTGCCGAAACTCCCGGCTTCTCGTGCACCTCAGAGGTTGCGTTTTCTTCGCGTTCACCTGCCAGCACCCGCCGCAACTCGCGTTCGCGCTGACTCAACTCGGCCTTAATCCCGGCCACACGCAACTGAAAGGACTGGATGACTTCGTCTCCGCCGGAATTCCATTTGGCGTTGGCCGCCAGTTGCGTGTCCGCGTGCTGGCCCAGTTCCGCATAGGTGGTCTGCAGGCGACGACGAATGGAAGCGATGTCCGCCCGTACTTTCAGAGCGCGTGCCAGCACCTGGCCGCGATCACGGGCATTGGCGAAATGCTGCTTGATGGCTGTCGTGATCTCTTCCTTGGTATACATGGGGTCTCTCCTCGGCTACTGGGATGAACAGGGCTGCGGATCGATAAACATGCAGTGGAACAACGGCCGCTGCCAATCGGG